>NZ_CAMJCX010000105.1 GCF_946404245.1 uncultured Methanobrevibacter sp. | reverse complement strand
TTAGAACGAGTGACTATAATGTTACACCCATTTCTAACTGTTCAGTTAATTCTTTGTACCTGTTACGAATAGTAACTTCAGTTACACCTGCAATATCTGCAACATCCCTTTGTGTTTTTCTCTCACCGAGTAAAACTGATGCGATGTATAATGCAGCTGCAGCAACACCAGTAGGTCCTCTTCCAGAGGTCAATCCTTTTTCCATAGCCTTTTCAATAATTTCAATAGCTTTGGATTGTGCTTCACCGGATAATCCAAGTTCGGAAGCGAATCTTGGAACATAGTCTACGGGAGAAGTTGGAGGCAATTTAATATTTAATTCACGAGTTAAGAACCTATAAGTACGTCCCACTTCTTTTTTGGTAACTCTTGATACTTCAGCGATTTCATCCAAAGTACGTGGCACATTACAACGTCTGCATGCTGCATACAGTGATGCCGCTACTACTCCCTCAATACTTCTTCCACGGATAAGCTTGTTTTCCACAGCACTTCTGTAAACTACAGATGCGGCTTCCCTTACGCTTCTTGGAAGACCTAATCTTGAGGAGTCACGGTCAAGTTCACTTAACGCAAATGCAAGGTTTCTTTCTGTTGCGCCGGAAATTCTGATTTTCCTTTGCCATTTCCTTAATCTGTACCATTGAGCTCTGTTTCTTGCAGGAATATCACGACCATAGATATCTTTGTTTCTCCAATCGATCATTGTACTTAAACCCTTATCGTGAATGGTGTAAGTAATTGGAGCTCCTACTCTTGTACGTTTGTCTCTTTGTTCGTGGTCGAATGCTCTCCATTCAGGACCCATATCAACAAGATTTTCATCAATGACCAATCCGCAACGAGCACATACTACTTCTGCTCTTTCATAGTCACCGATTAATTCAGTAGAACCACATTCAGGACATACGGTTTGCTTGTCTTGGTTGTAAGAATCGTCTTGTGCTTCTTGCTGTCTTGCTCTTCTACGTCCTCTTCTTGGTATTTCTTCTACTTTTTGTGTCGTGGTTTCATCCTCCTTTTTCTAGACTTTTTGGATTTCGGTTTCGATACAAATAGTTTTTCACCGCTATTTTTTGCAAGCTTATTCCTATCCGCTGACTTGAATAGACGAATAGAAATATAAGGCCTTTTTGTTGGCCCAAATACATAGCCGACCTTACCTATCTTATTCTTTTTACTGTCATAAACAATTGCACCTGGTGAAGGTGTTTTATCAGATCGGGCTATCAGTTTTCCAGAGTTTGCCACATGCAAACTGTTTCCTAAAAATTTCATAAAATCAAACTTAAAATCAAATCTGTATCATTTATATAATTAGAAATAAGTTATATATAAACCTATCGATATGTTTATATATAAACTCCCATCTCTATTTAAATGTTTTTCTATTTCAATCCGGCAATTTCAGCCAAGGTTTTGCCGTCGGCAATATCACTGATAATACCTGACTCCTTAATTTTTACAGCCAGTGACTGAACCATTACCTTGGCGAATAATTCCTGAGGTATTATGACAATGCCTGATTCGTCACCCAGGAAAAAGTCCCCAGGATTGATTATGGTGCCTTCAACATCAAGAGGCTCATTTAAAATGCCCAGTCCCAATGCAGAACCTGCATTCGGACAGAAATTGCTTGCAAATATAGGATAGTCCATATACAGGAGCGCATCCAAATCACGGGCAGATCCGTAAATTACTGTTGCCTTGATTCCGTTATCCCTTGCACATGTTGAAGCAAGTTCGCCCCAAATTGCCTTATCTTCACCATTTACTTTAAAAAATAAAATATCTCCGTCTTCAGCAGCATCTATTGCCAATGCTGAAGTTCCCCAATCGTCACAGTCTGTTTGGGCTGTGAAAATTCTGCCCCAAACCTTCTGATTATTGATTGGTTTAATAGATTGAATATTTCCTGATCTCCCTGAGATTGCATTATAAGCGTCAGAAACCTGACATGCTGAAACGTTTTCAAGCAGTGACTGCAGGTTAATATATTTCTCGTAATTTTTGCCATTAAATCTTAAATCATCAATAGTCACATTTTCCAAATTAATTTTTTCCACATCAATGCGTTTATTTAAATTTTTATTTTTATTCAATACATCTTTTGGACTAATTGACATATAACTCATCACCAATTTTACTTAGTATATATTTTGTACGATATCACTAAAATACTTTCAAATTATAACACACTTTATATATTAGTTTAATCAAAATAATTAAATGTAGTATTGAAAAAAAATACTTTACATTATTATATACTCGTAAGAGTTTTTACATATTCATTATTATAATTATTATTAATTTAATCAAAAGACAGGAGAAAAGCAATTATTAAGGAAAATAAGCATTTGAAAACTTACAATTTAAAAAAATAAAAATACTTAGATAGTATATTCAGTAAAAGCCTTAATAGAAACACTCTCTTAAACATGTATTAACTCTTTTTTAGTGTATAAAAGGTCTTAGACCGAAAGAATAAATTTATCGTATAATTTATGCAATTTAATTGCTAAAAATCATTTTAATTTTTAGATATACATAAATTATCCCGATTAATAAGCTTAGGAGGCTTAAAAATGGGAAAAGGTGAAGAATTAACAACAACAAAATATTTAATCCATGCTCAAATTA
>NZ_CAMJCX010000104.1 GCF_946404245.1 uncultured Methanobrevibacter sp. | reverse complement strand
CAAAATGGTTATTTATTTCCGATTCTAAGGTTTTTATCTCGGATTCAATATCACCCAAACTGGAATACTTCCACTTTATGTGGACGCATGCTGTTGAGGAGTCTCATGCCCCTTATTTATATTATGTTTTTCTTCCATAAATTTATAGATGTTATGTTTTTAACAATAAATAAACACCATTTATTGTTTTATCTTTCAAAAAAAATCTTTTAGTTATTCATCTTCGGATAATAAATCTTTTGGCTGCTCAGTAAGGAAAGGTTTGATGTATCGGTCTAAAAACAAAAGCGTTGCGTAGTTGTATTTGATATTTTGTAATTCCTTTTCAATCCGATTCTTTTCAATTTTATCAGCAATCATTTTACCTCCACGATACATCATCGTTAAATAGTCAAAAAATTGTATATAAGGATTAAATATATCCACAGGAGATCGCCTTGTTGGATTACTATACATTTTAAAATTAAAAGGATTGTATTCTTTTACTTCACTTATCTTATCTCTTTTTTTTAATTCTAAATCGTATTTTTTATATAAGCGTTCGTATTCTGAAAAAAATTGTTCGCGCCAAAAATAATAATCAATATCAACGGAACAGGTAGCTGTCCTTATCCATGCTTTTGCACCTTTCCATCCTATCTGAATCCCATATTCATCATATTTACTCTCGAACTGTAGGTGGGACGAACAATCTTCTCCAAGAAAAAGACATGTCTGTTTGTCTATTTCTGAAACACCTATAAACTTTTTGGTGTCGTAAACGACCATCTTGCAGTTAGCAATATCAGAAACCAATGCTTCAAGAATACGCGCATCTGGTTCCCTATCTTTATCGTACGTTAAAATAAAATCAGTTTTCATTATTCACTTCTTTTTTTTGCTTAGTATCTAACTTTAATAAGAAAAAACAATTTGCAAATATATGTTTTACTGTAACCCATCGATATTGATATTAAATGATTCAATATCCAATTCTGGAACTTGGTCCGATATATGTGGTGGAGGAGTCTCCCAATTTTTCGGTCGTGCTACGACAAAATAATCCTGATCTTCATACGATTCACCTTTTCTGTCTATAGAAACAAAACCTTTCTCTGCATATTGGTAAAAAGAAGTATAGTCATAATCATCTTGGTTGTTATTAATCCGTTCAACTTCAAATAGTTTTTCTAATTTTTCCGTCATCCGTTGTAATTGCCTGTTATTTTTGTCATCTATAAGATTAGGTATATCGCCACCATTCGAGGCCACATGAAAGAATCTTCCTTGGCTTTGAAAAAACCAGTCAATATCGTGGGTGATTTTATAACTCTCTGAATAGCTCATAGCTGTGGAAATAATTGTTTACAAATTTGACATGATTTAATTATTTTCGAAGTCCTTGGGCGGATAACATCACTGAAAACGATTTTGGTTCTATGGATATTTGTATTAAGTAGCAGTTCCCTCGCGGCATGAGGCTCTGCACAATAACCTATTCTACTATTGCAAGCCCGTCCTTTTGTTTTAATAAGTGAGCCAACCATTCCTATTTTTTTTATAGGTTGGTCTAAACTAGAATTGCTATAAAAAGTAGAAGGGCATCTTGCCGAACGCGAAATGTATACTTTCGCAATGTTCTTCCCATCAGAACAAGCCGCAATGCACGCGGGATAATCGTATACCGTGTGTTTCTTATTTGGTACTTGTAATCGCCTATTTTTAACTTCTTGGCGGATTTTTATCCTTTCCTTATCCAATTTTACATAGAAGTAATATTCTTGTCCTGAATTACTTTTAGGCCTATTCAGTCGTGGCATATTCCTCTTTTAGTCGCCGTTCTGTCTCCCGGATTGGCGGTTGCACTTCAATAAAAAAGCATGGAGACAACGTTGTCAGTTTCAACTCTTGAGGTTTTGCCCGACCTGATTGAATGAAACCTTTGAACTTTATCCCATGCTATGAATATGCTGACGCACAAGGGCGTTAACATACCGAATAAGCAAAGGCATCAGTATCACGGTTTTCAATCAAGATGAAATTGGGCAAATTTCAAGAGTGACCTTTTACAAATGCTTTCTTGCACCGACTAGACAACTCTCGTCTAATTCGGCTGCAAATATACACATTTTTTTTGATACACGATGCCTTCGGGATAAAGTTCTTTTCAAATGTAAGGAATCCAGCACCTTGAAAAACGGCAGAATGACATGAAACGGAGATAGCATATCCAAGAATCCACTTCCAATGTCAATGAAATACTTTGGCGCGGCACACATTTTCATGTACATACAAATTGCACCTTTGTCTTGACAAACTAATCAGTTTAACCAGCAAAAATCCGTCAAGCAATTTCAGAAAACCACATACAAATTGCACCTTCGCTGTAGGTTCGCTGAAGGTTCGCTTTTTCAACGCTACTTCAACAGTGTTTCAACGGTATTTCGACACTTTTAAAGTGTTGAAATGGCGTTGAAGTGATGTGAAAGTAGTGACTGTGGGGCGAATAAATAGCGGAGCCACAGCGGATTGGCATGTATCTTTCGGGGGTGGGGATTCAACCCAAATCGGTCTAATGACCGATTGGGGGTGAATGGTGGGAGGCGAAGGCGGGGTTTTGTCGGTGGACTTTCTTGGTGGTTTCTATTTATTTGTTTTCATTGTCGCGTCCCTATCGGGACGCATCAGTAGCTACTGACAATCACCGCACTGCGCCTTCGGCTTGTACGGTGTTATTCATATCTCACCCCTACGGGGTGATTTAT
>NZ_CAMJCX010000103.1 GCF_946404245.1 uncultured Methanobrevibacter sp. | reverse complement strand
TGGTAGGACCTATCCTTGGTGCAATCTGCGCAGCATTCGCTTACGCATACCTTGCTAAAGACAGTGGAGTCTGTGAACTTCCACAACCATTCAACGATGAATAATTCTTTTTAGAATTATTCTTTTTCTCTTTTTTTCATAACCTATTTAATAAAGATTGAACTAATATTTTTGTATAAGGTGATAATTTGAGTTTTAATGTTAAGGAAGCTTTTTTAATATTTATTCGCGGACTTTTGATGGGTTCAGCAGATATTGTTCCAGGTGTTTCAGGCGGAACAATAGCATTGATAACTGGAATTTACGGACATTTGATTGAAGCAATAAGTAAAATCAAGTTTGCATTCATAAAACCTCTCTTTAAAGGAGACTTTAGGGGTTTTATCAATGGTTTATTTGATGAAATCGACTTTAAGTTCTTCATACCTCTGATTTTAGGTATTGGAGTTGCATTTTTAACACTTGCAAAAGTGGTTACATATTGTATGGATGTTCACACTGCACTGACATATTCTTTCTTTTTAGGTCTAATTATAGCTTCTGCTGTGATTTTATTTAGAAAACTCGAACATATTAATCTTAAAAATCTGATATTTGCAATCATCGGCGCTATATTGACATTCATATTTGTCAGCTTAAATCCTATGGCTGCAAACCATTCTTTAATCGTGCTGTTCTTCTCAGGAATGATAGCAATATGTGCTATGATTTTGCCGGGTATTTCAGGTTCATTCCTATTGTTACTTTTAGGCCAGTATGAATACATGCTGACTGCACTTCATGAGCTTCATTTCTCAGAAATCATTGTATTTGTAGTTGGTGCAGTAATAGGAATTCTCGGATTTTCAAAAATACTAAATTACCTGCTTAAAAACCATGAGGAAATAACAATGGCATTTCTCATTGGTGTAATGCTCGGATCACTGAAAGTTCCGGGTGTTGAAATTGCAAATTCCGTCGGATTGAATTTTGCAGGACTTTTCCCATGTCTGATTGTAGCAGTAATCGGTTTTGCACTGATTATAATATTGGAAACCAGATTTGATTACATTGAATAGATATAATGAATTCCAACAAAATTTTAATAATATTTTTAGTTATATTCATTGCATCCGTTAGTGTTGTTTCAGCAGGAGAATTTGATTTTTTAGAAAATTCCTCTCAAACACAATCATTAGACGGCATTGCTGAAGATATTGGCGGCGACGGGATATTAAAACTCAATATTCCATACTGCACTAAACTGGGTGAAAAAGATATTCCTGACGGTTCTTTCAGTAATTTGAATGGGGATAACTTCACATGGAAAAATGCTAAAAATATTTCATTTACTGATGAAATGGGATTTGACAGTTATGTGATTGTCTGGAAGACCTCTCCTGATGATTATAATATCGACACATCCTCTGATAAGGACCAGTTCATTTCAGGATACACTCCAAGGTACCAGGATATCTATTTTCTGGAGTACTCAAAAAGTAAAAATACCGTATATGGCGTAATTTTGGGAAATCATAATCAGTTATATTCCCAATCCGATTTGGTCTATGATATGTTAGGTTTTGATGAAAGTCAGTTAAACGTGTCTTCATCAGTCACAGGAAATCTCCTGTCTTCACCTTCATCCTCATCAGGCAGTAGCAGCGGCAGTCATTATGGTGTAGATACCTCTCCGTACGGTCTTGCTAAAAATGACCCTGGAGCCTATTATGACCATTATGAATATGGTGATAATTATAAAATTGACGATTATTTGGAATCTCAAGGATTTGACTAGATTAGTAAGCAATCCTTAACTTTCTAATTTATTTTTTTTTAAAAAACTTATTAACAATTAACAATATATTATTATATAATGCTAGTTTTAAAGAAAATTAAAAAACAGTGGAGATTATATCCGATAGGTTCTCCAAAGGGAGCACTGAACCATAAAAGGGAACCTGAATTTGTTGGAAACATCAAATTCTCACATGATGGGGACTCTCTTTCCATTGCAAGGTTTGTTGCGGATTATAATTTCAATGACAATTCCACATTAAATGAAAAGCTGATGCCCCCTGGTGAAGTTATTAAATTGCTCCGCTCCCAGGCTGTTTTTTTAGCTACTCCCGATGAAAAGGTTGAAAAGTTCCTCAAATCCTTAAATATTAAAGTTAGACGTACCCAGGTATGTGATTTCTGCGCATTTGAGGGAAACATCACTATTGTAAATTCATCATATTCATATAAGCACAACAATCAACTGATCTGTAAGGACTGTGCTCATGACACCATTAAGGAGGAACTGAAGCTTCAGGGATTTGACAAATCCATTTTCAGAAATCTCAAAAAGACACTGGAAAAAACTGGAAGTTTAGAGAAAACCTTGTCAGTTTTAGACCCTCACTTTGACGCCATTAAAAACAGAAACCTGACTTTATTTGATAAAACTAAAAAGTCAAAGCATATTATACCTCCGGTTGACATGAAAAGACTGAAGATTCCGAAAAACTTCAAGAAAGTGCTTCTTGATTCAGGCAACACAAAATTACTGCCGGTTCAATATCTTGCCATTAAGGAAGGGCTGCTCAAGGGTGAGGATTTGCTTGTTGTAAGTGCAACCGGTTCCGGTAAGACATTGGTCGGTGAGCTTGCAGGTATTGTTGAGGCTTTGAAAGGCAAGAAGTTTGTATTTTTAACACCTCTGGTTGCTCTGGCCAATCAGAAATATCGTGACTTTAAAAAGAAATATTCCAAGCTGGGATTGAAGGTGGCCATCAAGGTCGGAAGAAACCGTGTCAAGGCAAAAGGTGAATTGAATCTTCCGGACTCTGATGTTTCCAAGGCGGATATAGTGGTAGCCACATATGAGGGAATCGATTATCTTTTAAGAAACGGCAA
>NZ_CAMJCX010000102.1 GCF_946404245.1 uncultured Methanobrevibacter sp. | reverse complement strand
TCAACAGGGGCATTACCGGCATCACTTACAACGCGCTCAACCTTCCCTCGGTCGTTAGCTTCACCGACAACAGCTACATCGAGTACACGTACGGAGCTGACGGTCAGAAGCTTCGGACACAGTACGGTGTGCAGCCCGGCCTCGGGCCGCTCACCCCGGCTGACGCCGGAGGGTCTGTTCTCAGCGGCGGGACTGCCGGGACGGACGCCGTGGGGACTATTCCCTCTACGGACGAGATGAACCGCGTGGACTACTGCGGAAACATGGTCTATGACCGCGGCGAGCGGAAACTTCTTTTGAGGAATGGATACGTGACCTTCGACTTGCTGACAAACACGCCCTCCTATCATTTCTACCTCTGTGACCACCTCGGCAACAACCGCGTGGTGATGGCTCATGACGGAACCGTGGAGCAGGTGACGCACTACTATCCCTTCGGAGGAGTGATGAGGGAGTCGACAAATCCCGGTCTGCAGCCCTACAAGTACGGCGGCAAGGAACTGGACCGCACCTCCGGCCTCGACGCCTACGACTTCGGGGCCAGGATGTATTTCGCCGACCGGCTGCAGTGGGGACAGATGGACCCGTTCTGTGAGAAGTATTATGACTGGAGCCCGTATAGTTATTGTGTAAATAGACCGGTGAATGCTTTTGACCCGAATGGAATGGATGTCTTTATAACGGGAGAATTCTCAAGTATGGCCTTGGAGCAACTTCAGGAAAAAGTAGGGAAAAGCATTACATTGTTTTTAGATGAAAACAATAAGTTGTCGTACAAGATTAAACATAAGAGATTGACAAAAAAAGCGGAAAAATTAGCGGAAATAATTGACAACAGCACCGTAACTGTATTTTTAAAAACCACCAATCTGTTTTTAACATCCGAAGGGGATTTGCTTGCAGGTGGTTCGTTTATGGGAAATGATGTTACTTTGGATAATGATAATAATGTAACTCACGTTTATGCATTTCAGGAAATTAATCCTGAATTCTTTGAAAAAGCAGACAAATACTATGGAAAAGGATCCTTTTGTTTGCATGAACTAACTGAAGCATATGAAGGGGCTCTGATTTCAATGAAGAAAAAGAAATCCAGTCCAAAAGCATCAAAAGAAGGCTCTGTTTATGAGGAGGCACACAAAAGAGCGACATATCAACCTCCCATGCGTGAGGAGTTGCTTAATAGTCTGGGAAAACGTGTTATTGACAGTTCTGAAGCAAGTAGTGCTAAATGGTATATTTTTAATCCACATATACAACAATTTGAACCAATACAGACTTTTCCATGAAAAAGACTCTCTTGTTTTTTTGTTTGCTTTTCACGTTTACATGTTGCAAGACAATAGACAGCCATAAAGAAGTCGTGCATCAATGTGATGATTGTCTCACCGTTTTGAATATCTTGAAGAAAAAGAACAATGTGTTCATTATTTATGCAGAACGAAGAGATACTGTTTTTAAAATATGCAGTCATTATGATGAGGAACTGCCACATAAGAAATGTAAAAAAATAAAAAAAGGTGACAAATTCCATTCTGTATTACTATCTCAATTTCGAGAAATAGAAACAAAATGGGGAATAATGCCGAATTTAGGTGTTGGAATAGTCTATTTTGGTGTTTATGTAACGCGGAGGGATAATAAATGGGATGATAAATATTTTAAGGGCAAAATTGGTGATGTACATATAAGCTATGATTTAAACGGGTTATACCCAAAATCGTGTTACCATAATTAGCGCCTACCAAATAATATGTAATCATCCGATTATCAATCATAGAAACATCATTTCCTTTTGTCCAACAAAAAAAGTGTTGAACATATTTAAATTTAAAGAACAAAGCACATAATAATATAGCTTAATATGAAATCATTTGTTTTAACCTTGTTTTGCCTGTATTCCATTGGTTCTTTCACTCAGACAGAGATGGTAAAAGTGGATGGATATCATATAGTAGAAATTGAAAAGGACTTAGTGCTTAAAACATTTTTGTTCTCATATCATAGTAGCGCATTGTATCCGACTGATAAAGAATTTGACTATTTTTTCACTGTAAAAGAAGACAATGAGATTATAGTTGACAATTTAAACAAAATACCAGATGATATCAGAAAAGGATCTTACTGGATGACGGATTTTTATGAATTCCCTCCTTACTCACATGAAGAGAGAAAACATATTCCATCAGACATCACCGTTTCAAAATTTCCAATAAAGGATTACATAACATACTACACATTAAGGGGTGATACGACAAATCTATACAATATTTTACATATAAGAGGAGAGGCCGTAAAATTGACCTCTGAAAAGGATTTATTATATTTCAGAAAAAAATGGCAATTAGGTGTTAACATCAATATTCATGAACACAGTCACTTTAATCTAAAAAATATTTACATGTTTCATTATGTGAATCCATCAACTTATGACGAGTTTCCCAAGGCGTTTGACCCTTACCTATGTGTTGTCGATGCTTCTTCAATCGAGTTTAATAGACGCACCGAAATGGAAGATTCCGCATGTGATGTTGAGAGGTCATGCTATAAAGTAAAAGAGATTAATTACCTACCTCATGGAGCTTACTTTATCAAAGTAGAAAAGGAAGGTAAGATTTATTCAATAATAAGCAATAGGGCAAACGAAGATATACACAAGTCTTATATATTAAACAAAGGTCTGAAGATGATAAAAAAAGGGAATCTTTTTAGTGGAAGACTTCACCCGCTGGTTCAACCATACAAGAATAAGTTCAACTGTGATGTTGTGGTTTTGTATTATGATGATAGATTATTATTTAGAGTAGACGATACCAAGGAATTATACATCTGTGATGAATTACAAGGCCTATATATTCAAGAAAATGAAATAATCAAGTGAATCATGAATCATGGGGGACGGGGTATTTGATACATTTATTATATTTGTATAACAAATGCTATCTGGGTCACTCTTGTTGCAAAATCATCCACAATTGCTACACT
>NZ_CAMJCX010000101.1 GCF_946404245.1 uncultured Methanobrevibacter sp. | reverse complement strand
AGCCATCCCTGGTTGATGTCCGGGTATCCGCATTCCTCGCAGTAGCCGTCATAGTAGGGTGCGCCGCAGGAAGGGCACTCGCAGTATGATGGGCTGCTCTCACGGTAAACTGTTCTTTGCTGTTGCGGTCTTGTTGTTGTATTTCTTTTTGGAGTGCTTGAGTTTCCGCTGTCGCTTCCGCAGCAGGCTGCTATGACGATAATGAAAAACACAAGTGTAGCTATTCCTCCTATAATTCCTGTTGCCATGATGAATAGTATTATGCTCATATTATTAATACTATGTGGTTATTTTTTCATGAGCCGAATCAACTGAATTGTCTGTTGCATATTAAAATGTTCAAAAATATCCTCTAAATCCGCTATCGTCATCAGTATTGTTTGAAATATGATGTAAATTGTAAATGAAAACAAAAAATATTTTCAAATTTTTGAACATTGTTTTATAATAACTTTACTTTATAGGATATTTTCCAGTAAATCAAAAGATTTATATATGATAGTCTACATAATTAAGTATAACTAAGAACAAAACACCAATTGTTTTTAGTGAAATGTTTTTTTAAATCAAATTATAGGAGCCATTACCATGAATATGTTAAAATTAAATAAACAGAGCAGACCCGACTTTGGCGAACTTTCAAGAATGATTTCCGGTATGGAGGATTTCCTTGATGCTACTCCTGACTTTGCAGATAAGGAGTGGAGAGATAACCTTGACGTGATCATCGATTTTCAGGATGATGACGGAAGCTTCAAGCTTTTTGACTCATATGAGATTCCAAGCGATGCAAGGGTGGATTTCTGCTACGTTCCGACATACATCTGCACAGCGGCCCTCATGAAGGCATACCTGACAAGCCCTGATGAGTTCGCTGAAAAGGAAAAATCAGCACTTATTGATGGTCTTAAGATGTCCTGCGTCAAGAACCTCAGGGGACACGGATACGACGCATTCAAAGGCCAGATTGATGCGCTGAAGCTCTTCATGAATGCCGGTCTCAACGAGTTTCTGGATTAATATTCTGAATTGTGCCCTGAGTTTACAAAAATGATTGGAGGAATTATCTCTTCATTCAGTGAGAGAAAGAGCGACAAGAGATTCAAGGGCATGTGGGGCGAAAGCTATGAAAGCGAGATTGAGGAGGTCAACGACTACTTCTCCCACAGAAATGTTTTCGTCTACGGAACGCTCATGGAGGGCGAGTCCAATCACAGATTCCTTGAAAACAGCACATGTCTCGGAAAGGCAACGGTAGAGGGCTATGACATGTATGATGTGGGATGGTATCCTGCAATCGTACCCGGCGACAGCCTGATTGTCGGAGAGCTTTACTCAGTTCCCCTTGAAGACATTGCCTCCATAGACATGCTTGAAGGTGAGGGAAGCCTTTACGCCAAGAGGTATGAAACAGTTACTGGATTTGACGGAAGCAAAAGCCTTGCGTCAGTCTACATTTACCTTGGAGACGTTTCAGGCCTTGAAAGGATTCCGGCATGGGGCGAGGAATACCTCTGGTATGTATCTTACGGAAGCAACATGCTCTATGAACGCTTCATGTGCTACATCAAGGGAGGATCATATCACGGCAGCAGATATCACCCTCCGTGTGAGGATACTACCTCTCCGGTGGCAGTGAAAGCTGTAGATTTGCCTTACTCAATGTATTTTGGAAACTTTTCAGGATCATGGCATGGAAGCGGCGTGTCCTTTTTGGATGTTAGTGGGCCTGGAAAAGCCCTTGGGGTGGCATATCTGATAACTAAAAAACAGTTCGAACATGTCTGTCGCAAGGAAAACGACGGGCGCGAGCCTGAGCCTGGATACGGATGGTATGAGGACGTTGTGGATTTGGGTGAGATGGACGGCTTTAAGGTGAAAACCGTCACCAACAGGGACCTTCGCCCGTACAATGCGCCTTCACCAGATTATCTTGAAACTCTCTCTGACGGAATCGGCGAGAACTGGCCTGAAATGTCTGAGGAAGAAATCAGAGATTATCTTGAAAGCTGCATAAGATAAGTTAGACAATTAATAGGTTGGAAATCCTTTTTCCAATCAATCTTATTTTTCAATGGTTTAAATCAAAAAAAGCGTGATGTTAAGTAGGTGTGATGGGATTCGAACCCACGAAGCACTAAGCAATAGGCCCTGAACCTATCTCATTTGACCGCTCTGACACACACCTATGTAAAAAAAATTAGTTAATTATACTTTGTCAATCGGTGTTTAAATACTTTTAAGATTTGTATGAAAATCATTTTATTTTTTGCTCAAATTCTGGCTTTTCTTTATCGGTGTGATTGGTGATTTATTACGATTGCACTGTATTATCTGGATTGTATTTATTGTACATCCTCTGTTTTATAGAATAAATGTTTCATAATTTTTTTCAATTATAATGAGTCAACAGTACTAGGATATTTTTTCATTTTCTATAGGACTATTATTTTTCAATGTCTATAATTGAAATTAATGTTCGGTTGAAATGTTCAAAACATTTATACAAAGTTAAGACATATAATATTTTAATTATATTTAGGTTGTGTTTTTAATGGGATTATTTAACAAGAAATCAGATGAGCAAAAAAGGGCTGAAAATAGAATTAATGAGTTCTGTGGTGGTTTTTTAGGTAATGATAATTTTAAAATTAAACTTGTAGAAAATAATCTTGATGAGAACACTCCTAATGTATATTATAAGAAAGTTTTAAATAATGAAATAAAGAATAAAACTTTAGATTATGATGATATTGAAAGCAGATTGGATGAACTGATGAAATTGGATGTTGATGCTTTGGAAAATAAGATTCGTATCTCCTATAAGCAAGATACAAGCTCATTTAAAACACAACAGGATATCAATGATTTTTTGGGTTATGAATATGTTGAAAAATATAACAAATCTCTAAATGACCTTAAGGCGAAAAATTTTGAAAAAAAGAGGAAAGAGGAAGAAAAACGTATTAGGGATTTGGAAAAACAGAAGGAGAAGGAGAGGAAGGAAGAAGAGAAGCGTATTAGGGATTTGGAAAAACAGAAGGAGAAGGAGAGGAAGGAAGAAGAGAAGC
>NZ_CAMJCX010000100.1 GCF_946404245.1 uncultured Methanobrevibacter sp. | reverse complement strand
AAAAAAGAGCAAGAGCATTTGAAAAGTAATCAAATAACGTACTCAAAACAATTTTACACACTCAAAACAATATTACAATCAACATAAAAAAAATCTATACTGAAAAAAAATAACATCCATAAAAAACACAAAATAAAGAAATAAAAATGATAAAAATTATTAAAAAAAATAGTACACACAACAATGCAATTCATCCACAACCTAAAGAGGTCATGGTATTCTTGCATTATAAAGATAAAAAAAGAAAATAAGAAATAAAATTATTTCTTAATGGATTTTATTGCGCTTTCAGCACCAGATTTTACATAACCGCTTTCATCATCAAGTAATTTTTCAAGTTCAGGGATAGCTTTTTCATCACCTAAGTTACCAAGTGCCCAAGCAGCTGCGCCTCTAACTCTCCAGTCTTCATCATTTAAAGTTTCAATTAAAGGATCAACAGCAGGTTCACCCATACGGGATAAAGAAGTGGAAGCTTCCCTTCTTACTAATTTATTGTTGTCTTTTAAAGTTTCGATTAATGCAGGAATAGCTTTTGGATCATTAATTGCACCAAGTAAAGTTGCTGCATTTAATCTGATTTGTTTTTTTCTGCTGGATAATGCATCAATTAATGGGTCAATTGCTTCATCAGCTCTTAATTCTAATTCTCCAACTGCATCCTCTACAACAAAGTCATCTTTATCATTTAATAATTCAATTAATTCATCAATACTTCTTTCCATTTCAATCCCTCACAAATTCAATAAGGAAAACTAACCTTATTTATGTAGTTACTTATTATTATAGTAATTGAGATATAAATATATTTCGATAGTATACGAACAATTTTTAAAATTATATACAATAAGACAAATATTATTAATATACGAAAAAATTGTATTCAAGGTAAAATAATGTATAATATTGCAATTATAGCGGGAGACGGAATAGGTCAAGAAGTGATGAACGCTTGCGAATACTTGCTTGACAAATTAGATTTAGAATTTAGTTTTGAATATGGTGAAGCCGGTTTTGACTGTTTTAATAAAAATGGAGTAACATTACCCGAAGAAACAATAAAAATAGCAGAAAAAAGTGATGCAGTACTATTCGGAGCATCCACATCCACTCCAGGACAACCGAGCCCAATCATAAATCTGAGAAAAGCATTGAACGTATATGCCAATATCAGGCCAATAAAATCATACAGAGGAGTTAACTGTTTGCGCGACGATATTGACTTTGTTATTGTTCGTGAAAACACAGAAGGATTGTATTCACAAATAGAATACGGTGACGAAGAAAAAATGATTGCTGAAAGAGTAATCACAAGAAAAGCATCAGAGAGAATTTCAAAAGTCGCATTCAACCTCTGTGAAAAAAGAGGACAAAGCAAGGTTACATGTATCCACAAGAGCAACGTACTGAAAAAGACAGACGGCGTTTTTAAGGAAAGCTTTTACAATATCGCTAAGCAATATCCTCACATCAAAACTGAAGATTATTATGTTGACGCAATGGCAATGTATCTTGTAACACAACCTCAGAACTTTGACGTTATCGTTTCAAGCAACCTGTTTGGAGACATATTATCCGATGAAAGTGCAGGCCTTGTTGGAGGACTTGGACTTGCCCCATCAGGAAATATCGGAGATCATAACGGACTGTTCGAACCTGTTCACGGGTCAGCTCCAGACATTGCCGGAAAACACATTGCAAATCCATGTTCCATGATCCTTTCCGCTTCCATGATGCTCGATTATCTGGGCGAATGGGAAACTGCAAACGATATAAAAAATGCAGTTGAAAAGGTGATTGCAGAGTGCAAAATAAGAACACCAGACCTTGGAGGAGATGCAAGCACCATCGACATTACAAAAGCTATTGTCAAGGAGTTAATTTAGATGTTAAACATTACCACTTTTTTAGATGCAAATTCAAAACGTTTGGATAAAGACGTATTATACAATCCAACAACAGGCAACAAATACAATTCCGGAGAAATCTTATCAATAGTCTCTGAAATCGGACGTGAACTGAAAAATTTAGGGATAAAAAAAGGAGATAGAGTATTAATCTATTTAAAAAACTCTGAAGAATACCTGTTTTCACTTTTTGCAATCTGGAGAATAGGTGCAATAGCCATTCCGACAAACAACGTCATGACCGCCAGCGAACTTGAATACATTGTAAGCGACTCACAGGCAGAACTAATGGTTACCAATGAAAAATCAAAAGACATCATTGACATTAAAACTTACGTTCCTAAAAACATCCACGAATTTAAAGACTGTGAAGTGTTGCCAGCAGAAAATACCAATTGGGATGATTTGTGTCAATTGCAATACACATCAGGAACCACAGGAAAACCTAAAGGTGCAATGCTCACCCACGGAAACTACTTTACAGCAATTCACAACGAATGTGATGTGCTGACCTTAAAACAGGATGACGTTTATTTGGGAATCTATCCAATGGCACACGTTGGACTTTCATGGTCCATATCTGCCTTAAGAGCAGCAGCATATTATATCTTAATAGAACAGTTCAACATTGACGATTACTTAAGATTATGTGAAGAAGAAAAGGTAACCGTTCTGACTGGAATGCCTCCTGTAATACACTCATTGACTACAATGGATGCAAGAAAACACCTGAAAACAGTTCGTGAAATCGTTTCAGGCGGAGGACCTCTTCATAAAAAAATCTGGAAAGATTTCCACCAAACCTACCAAATCCCGATCATCAATGCATACGGATTATCAGAAACCATCGTTATAGGAACAGGTACTGTAATCAGACCGGAGGATTACTGGGAAGCCGACAGATTTGAAAGTGTTGGCCATCCAGTCTGTTTTTCTGAAGTCAAAATTGTCGATGAACATGACTCCTCAATTATTTTGCCTCAATACCAGCAAGGAGAAATTGCACTTAGGGGCCCTGCAGTTGCAAAAGGATATTGGGGCAATGAAGAGAAAACCAAATCAGCATTTTTGGATAACGGATGGTTTTTAACAGGTGATGTGGGCTATCTCGATGAAGATAACCGTTTATTCATCACAGACCGTAAAAAAGACATGATCGTAATGAGCGGATGGAAAATCTATCCAACAGAAGTGGAAGAGGTTCTGATAAAATATCCTGCAGTTAAGGAAAT
>NZ_CAMJCX010000099.1 GCF_946404245.1 uncultured Methanobrevibacter sp. | reverse complement strand
CTTTATATTTAAATACTTTTCTTGCCAATGAAACACCCTCTATCTATCTTTTTAAACCTGTTCTTTTAGCTGCAATTGAACCAACTTTTCTTCCTGGTGGTGCATGTCTTGAAACAGTAGTTGGACGACCAGGATGTTGTCTGTTACCTCCCCCGTGAGGGTGATCAACAGCATTCATTGCTACTCCTCTTACAGTCATGAATTTCTTACCTTTAGCTTTATAAGCATGCCATTTTTTACCAGCTTTAAGGAATGGTTTATCTTTTCTTCCTCCACCAGCTACTACACCAATACTAGCACGGCAGTTAGGATTTAAGTATTTTAATTCCCCTGATGGTAATTCAACAACAGTTTGATTAGCATCGTGAGTAACTACATTAGCATAAGTTCCGGAAGATCTTACAAAACGACCTCCATCTCCAGGAGTGTTTTCAATATCATAGATTGGAGTACCTTCAGGAATTTCAGCAAGTGGTAAAGTATTACCGAATTTAATTGGAGCAGAAATACCACATTCAATTTCATCATCAATTTGAATGCTTTCAGGTGCTAAGATAAATTTCTTTTCACCATTTTCGAATTTTACTTCTGCAATAGGAGCGGTTCTTGCTGGGTCATGTACAATATCAATGACTTTACCTTTGATACTACCTTCTTTTTCTAATGCATCGTAAGATCTGTATCTGATTTTATCTTTGAAACGATGAGAAGCAACACGGTGAGCAGGAGTTCCTCTACCTCTTCTTTGATGTATTAATCGTTTTCCCATTCAAATTCCTCCTTAGAATACTCCTATTCTGACAGCGAGTTCTTCTGCCATTTCTTCTTCAACAAGTTTGATGTATGCTACTTTTTCACCTTTAGTAGTAATATGAGTATTAACTTTTGCTACTTTTTCATCATATAACTCTTCAAAAGCTCTTTTGATTTGGCTTTTGTTAGCTTTACGGTTTACAACAAAAGTAATTTCATTATTCATATCGATTAAGTTCATGGTTTTTTCAGTAACATGAGGTTTAATAATAATTGAGTATGAATCCATAATAATCACCTAATTTTCCAAATTATTGGAATAAACCTCCTAACTTTTCAACAGCTGATTTAGTGTAAACAGTGAGTCTTCCTGCGTGAGTACCTGGTGCTAATAATTCTGCGTTTAAGTTTTCAACTACAACAACATCTACACCAGCGTGGTTTCTTGCACCTAAGGAAATACCTTTATCTTCACCGACAACAACGAGAGGTCCTTTTACTTTTTTGTATTTTCTTCCTCTTGTTTTTCCTCTACCAGCTCTGATTCTTTTACCTTCTTTAGCACGGATGACGTCATCATAAACTCCTAAACTTTCGAAAATTTCACGAGTTTGTTTTGCAGTTTTTACTGCTTCGAGGTCATCTTCAACAATAATAGGTACTTGTTCTAAATCTGCAACTTTGTGTCCTCTGTTTTCAACAATTTCTTTATTAGTAGTTGCTGCAACAGCAGATCTGATTGCAAATCTTCTTTCTTTTATGTTGATTTTTTCATGATGATTTTTTTCAGCTCTGGTAGGATGTGCTTGTCTACCACCAATAGCCATTGGTACGAAAGCTGCTTTAGAACCGTTTTTAATCCTTGGTACTCTTGCGGTACCTCTACCTGAACCCCATCCTTTAGCGGAAGTTCTTTTACCTGCCATTGGGTCATTACCCCATGGTTGTACTCTAGCAGATTGTGCTGAGAGTACAGCTCTTTTGATTAAATCTGGTCTATATACTTCATCAAAAATAGCTGGAAGTTCAATTTCTTCTTTTACTTCCCCATTAATAGAATAAACGTTAACTTTCATGATTATACCCCTTGTTTAGATTTTGTACTTATATAGTTAATTTGAGGTATATCCTCAGCTTTATTATTAGGTCTGATAGGTTGTCTTAAGATTACTAATCTTTTGGAAGGACCTGGTAAGGAACCTTTTACTAAGACATAATCATTTTTGACAAGTCCGTATTTTACAAATCCACCATCTGGGTTGATTTGGTCAACTTCATCAGCTGATGCGATTTTTAAAATTCTTTTATTGAATTCAGTTCTTTTATGGTAACCCATTTGACCTGCTTGTGCAACAGTCCACATGGTTCTTCTAGGTGTCCAAGGACCAATAGAACCTACGTGTCTACCTTTTCCTGCTCTTACAGCTTTACCATATTGAATTCTAATTCCCCATCTTTTTACTACACCTTGGAATCCTTTTCCTTTTGTAGTTGCAATTGCATCAACAAATTCTCCTTCATTGAAGATTTCGCTAGCTTTTACTTCGTTACCTAATAATTCTAATGCAGTATTTAATTTTTCTTCAGGATTGGATCCTCCAATACCACATTCAAATATATCTGGTTTTTTCTTAGGTACGCTAGTTACTTTTGGATTTGTGTGTACTAAGACTCTAATTTCTTCTGTGTTTTCTAATGCACCTTGTATTTTTGCAATAGCTTCAGATTTATTGTATTCTTTAGGAAGAGAAATTTTCCTTGAAAGTTCTTGATCTAAATTGTCTGCAAGTACTTCGGTGATTACTTTCAATCCACGAGAAGTTTTTTCATAAGCTCTAATTCCCATTACTACGACTGGAGGTACTTCCAATACGGTTACTGGAGTGAAAACTTCCATACCATTAGTTGGAGAGTTTTTATCAGTATCAGTGACTAAAGCATGAGTCATACCGACTTTATAACCTGCGAGGCCGAGTAATTTTGGTTCATCAATTTGAGGCCAAGATTTTACTCTAGGGGTTTCTTTAGCTGCTCTTTTTCTTGGACTAAAAGCAACAGACCCTTTTCTTGGCTGGTGATGTCTTACCATTTAATTTAACCTCCTTATTAATATTTTTTCCTTATTTTTCAATTAATTTAATTTTTTAACGCAAATAACTAATTGAATAGTTATTCTGCAAGTTGACAAGAATTATAATAATTATAACCTCATCGAAATAATAAATAGCCGTAAAACTAATTACAACTAGATAAATATTATATTTTAATATATTCCATTGAGTTTTTCATAATTGAAGCACAATGAAGAACATATTCAATGTATAAATCATTCTGCGCTAAGTTAATTTTTAGGAGAGTCCTAAAAACATTAATGTATAAAAAGTTGAGCAAGTTATCTATTAGCGTGATAAGACTAATAAATCAAAGAGAATTAAAATCTCATAAAGTTAAATAAAGAAAGTGTAGCGACAACTGCCT
>NZ_CAMJCX010000098.1 GCF_946404245.1 uncultured Methanobrevibacter sp. | reverse complement strand
GTACAACAGTACCAACACATCTCATAATTAATTCTCCCTATAAGAGTAAATGCCGTTGGAAACCTATTTCCAACAACCCATTTACTATATATTTTTTACACTATATAAAAATTTAGATTTACAGGATTCAAAAAATTTTTTAAAATTTATACGATGTTAAAAATTTAAATGCAAGCGGAGCTATACGGCCTCCGCTTTTCTTCTAATCAAAATTCCAACGAGTATTATCACCAGCAGATAGCATACAAGCAGGTTCGGGTAGAGGTACCTGTTGAGCTGAGCAGGTATTGAAACGAACACGATTGCAATATTTAAAAGGTTCGGAAGGTAAATCAGCCAGAGGTCCCTGAGCCGTGTAATCCAGAAAAGCACTGCCAGAATTATGATCGCCAGATACATGTAGAGTGCAGGGCTGTCGAAGATAGTGTCCAATACAATATTGTCCTTTGCGAAATTGACCCAGTTGTTCAGCGCATCATATTGAGGAGTCCCAATATTGACTGAAGTCGCATTGTCAAAGCCCGCAGCGGGAGTCATGTTTCTCTTATCGTAAAAGCCGTCCCTGTGACCTGTGTTGTTTGTATTGTACACTCCTCCGTTTGCATGCTGCCAGTCGGCATCACGGGTAATCTGCCATACGATTGGGGCTGCATTGAGGAGATATGTTATGAAATGCATAGGATGTTTAAATGAATAATCAATGGCCATTTTTATGTATGTGCCCTTGTCCTCTTTCCATACGTCCTTATGCAGTATATTGTTCCGTGTAGGGTCCTTCCATAACACGTTGTAATATTTGATTGATTTGTTTTTGTCTACAAACTTGTGAAGCTTGGCCTCATCGGAGGCATCTATCTTATGGTTCATGTCATAATCCGCCAGCATATGTCCAACCATGAGGCAGAGAGCATCATCGCGATGCTCCTCAACATCATATGCAATGTTCAATGACGCAATAAGCAGAATGAACACTATGGTCAGTGCAGGAATCAGTGCAACAAGCCTGATGTCGGTGTTTTTCAGATACATCCATATTGCAAGAATCACCAGAAACACCAAAACCAGGACCATACCGTTGTATCGAAGCTGTGCAATGAATGCCAAAACAATCGAAAGGACGATTGCAAAGGAATATCCGACGTTTCCCCTTCTGTCTACAAGCACTTCCATCATGAAACACAGCATCAGCAGGAAATAGCTGAAGAGAATGTCTTTCTGGAGATTGAGTGAAAAGATAGGGTTAATCGGAATCAGTGCAATTACCAGTGTGATTGCAAGCTGTATGGCGAATGTGCGTTTGTCCTTTTGAGAGTCATCCCGGTTGTATTTGCATATTATCATCCAGAATGCTGAAAATGTGACAATCTGGAGAACCGCTACCGATGCGGGGCTTCCATAGACCTTAAGACACATCATCTCAATGAATGTGTGGAAAAAGGGATGCCAGCTGTCAAACTGCCCGGTTGCAATCTGGTGCAGCTGATTGTATGAATCAAATGCCAGAATTCCTGGATTGAAAACGTAAAGATACAATGAGAATACGATGAACGGGATTAAAAAGATTAACAAATCCCTACGGTTCAGCGTCTTGACTTTTGAAATGCAATCTGATACTTCGAACATGAGAATTTATATATATTTTTTACAATAAATATGTACTGTTTAAATATTCATTAAAAAGTTAATTACTCATTATAGATTAATTTTAAATACATTATAAATAGAATATATAAATGAAGATATTCTAAATCCATAAAATTATTAAAACGTGCTTATCATGAAAACGGCTATTCTAATTCCATGCTACAATGAATCAAAAACTATCCGAAAGGTAGTGGCTGATTTCAAAAGGGTCATGCCCCATGCCGACATCTATGTCTATGACAACAACTCCACCGACGGCACCGATGAAATTGCAAAGGAAGCGGGAGCCATCGTTCGCCATGAATACAGACAGGGAAAGGGCAATGTCGTAAGGTCAATGTTTCGCCAAATCAAGGCAGACTGCTATATCCTTGTTGACGGTGACGACACATACCCTGCAGAGGACGCATTGAAAATGGAAAAGCTGATTTTAAGCGGCGAAGCGGATATGGTCATCGGAGACAGGCTTTCATCAACCTATTTTGAAGAAAACGACAGGCGCTTTCACAACACTGGAAACAGGATGGTTCGAAAGTTCGTTAATTTGTTTTTCAAAAGCGATTTAAAGGACATCATGACAGGAATGCGAGGTTTCAACTACAATTTTGTAAAGTCATTCCCGATTCAGTCAAAGGGCTTTGAGATTGAAACAGAAATGAGCGTTTTTGCGCTGATAAACAATTTCAAGATTCGTGAAATACCAGTCAACTACAGGGACAGAATCGAGGGAAGCGAATCCAAGCTGAACACATTCACTGACGGCTATAAGGTGCTTGTGATGATTGCTGCACTGATTAGGGATGAACGGCCGCTTTTGTTTTTCACAGCAATTTCCGCAGTATTGCTCGTGATTGCTGGAATCTATTTCTTCCCGATACTTTTTAAGTACTTCTCAACAGGCTACGTTTTAAAAATCCCGACACTGATTGTAATATCAACCGTAGTCATCATTGCAACAGTCATTTTCTTTACAGGAGTGATTCTTCACGTCCTGAAAAGACAGCACAGGGACGAGCTTGAACATCACATGATTTTATTGAATGAACTGAAAGAGGACTGAAATTGATTGACAAGCTATTCCGCAAGCCTACTGACAACATATTCATACAGATGTTTCGCTACGTTTTTGTAGGCGGAACCGCATTTGCAGTGGATTTCTTCTTTCTGTATTTTTTCAGCGACATCTGCGGAATCTACTATCTGATTTCAGGAGTTCTGTCATTCATAATATCCGTTCTGGTCAACTATTGGATGAGCACAGTGTGGGTTTTCAATCAGGACAATATTGATAATAAATTATTGGAATTTAACCTGTTTTTGGCAATAAGCACAATTGGTCTTGTTTTTACAGAAATACTCCTGTGGCTTTTTACTGATGTCTGCGGCCTTCACTATCTGATTTCAAAAATAATTGCTGCTGCAATAGTGATGTTCTGGAATTTCATTGCAAGACGTGTGATGTTTTACGGCAAAGACCTTTTTTAAAGTCATTTTAGTTTTAAAAAAAGAATTAAAGTAATTTTCTTATCTCATCAAGATTGCTCTCGATGAACTCTGCATTTTTGGGGTCGGCCAATATCTTGAACTGTTTCTTGTCTGTCTTTTCGAAAACCTCAC
>NZ_CAMJCX010000097.1 GCF_946404245.1 uncultured Methanobrevibacter sp. | reverse complement strand
ACCAACCAAACCTATGTTAACATCTGACTGTACGTTCACAGATAACCACCTTTTTAATAATTTTAATTCAACTTAAAAGTAAAATAAGAAAAATAGTTAAACTATTCTTCCTCTTCTTCATCAGCACCAAGAATATCAGCTATTGATTTACTACCAGCTTTAGTAACTACAGTGTTGATTTGTACAATATCTTCAGCAATAGTGTTTCCTCTTACGGTTTTTCTCCTTTTAACACCATCTGCTTTTGGATGATAACCGATACCGCCAGTTAATAAACTTTTAATTCTTCTGGTACCAGAAACATCTTTTTTCATAGTAAAACCGTTTTTATCACTACCACCAGTAATTTTTAAAGTGTAACCGTCTAAACCAACAAGTCCACCATCAAATTCATCACCGATGACTAAACCGTTGAAAGCTTTGGTTTCATCGACTTCAACTTGATAAGAGTCAGCTTTTTCAGACACAACTACTTTGAATGCCATGGTATTCCTCCTTAATTTTTTCTTATAACCCTTAATTTATTATTCAAAAAGACCAAATTTACCCCAATCTGGATCCTGTTTACGTTTAATCTCTAAAAATTCATATAAAGTTTCATATTCATCTTCAGTTAATTTGTCTTTAAATTCCCTTTCAATGAATTTGTAATGCTTTTCAGGAACGTCAATATATAATTCATCCCCTTCTTCAAAATGCTTGCCGACTATAGCGTCATTGATAGCCATAGCAACCCTTTGACCTCTAGAAATGTCAGGCAATGTTTCACCCTTATCTTCCATACTTGCAATTACTCCAACATATTCACCGTTTTTGTTGATGACAGTCTGACCTTGTTTGACTGTACCGCTTAGTGATTCAATTCCAATAATTGCCGGTTTGCTTTGACGGAAAACAAGTTTCGGTAAAGACATGAATTTTGCAGGCTTGATAATAGCATTATAAAATGCCTTTTTCTTGGCTTTCTCAATTTCATCAATCCATGCTTCATAATCTTCAATAATCTGATAGATGACATCTCCCTTGAAGAGCTTGACATCTGAATTATTAAGATCCTCAACAGAATTAGGATGAACGTCTACATTAAAAGCAATGATTGCACCGTGTGTATCATTTTCATTTAATGCAATGGATGAATTAATGATATCTCTACGGTTAACATCACCGATGTTTGCTTCACGAATAGGAATTTCCAGCTCTCTTAAAAGCTTTACGATTGCTTCAAGAGAACCTAATGTATCAGCCTTAACTAAAATACCCTCATCTTCTGTGCTGATGGTAATATCCTCAATTTCTTTTAAGATTTCCTCTTCAACATTCACGTCATCACTTAAAACCCTAAGTGGTGAACCGGAAACAACATCATCTAAATTAGGAGCTGCAATCTTGATACCTGCAGCTGCCACAACTTCATCGAATTTTTGGAATTTCTTTTTGGAATCCCTCATTTCCTCTAAAGGAAGTGGCCTTAAAATAGATCTTATTTTAGTTGTTAACACGTCATTTGAAGAAGTCATTAAAGCTATTTCATCATTAGTTCGCAAAACACCATCATAAATAATACTATCAATAGTGAGACCTAATCCTACTTCCTCCTTGATTTCCAGAACAGTACCTTTTGCAGGAGCATCCTCATTGATTTCAAGCTGCTCTGTTAAGTATTCCTGAGCGAGACCTAAAAGCATTGCCAATACTTCAATAATTCCTTCACCGGATTTAGCACTAATCGGAATGATAGTAATCTGTGAAGCAAAATTACTTACTCTATCGAATCTTTCAGACTGGAAACCCTCCTTGTGAAGTTCACCAACAATTTCATAAACCTTATAATCCAATTCCTGTTGGACACTAGGAGCTTGTTGTGAAAAAGTTTCCTTAAAGGAAGCGCCTTCATGTGTTTCCCAACCGAAAATCATGTCTATTTTGTTAGCTACCACAATAAAAGGAGTTTTATACATTTTTAAAATGTTTAATGCTTCATAGGTTTGAGGTTTAAAACCTTCATTGATATCAAGAATCAATACTGCTAAGTCTGCTAAAGCTCCACCACGTTTTCTTAAACTGGTGAAAGCTGCGTGTCCGGGAGTATCAATAAAGAACAGGCCCGGAATTAAATCTTTGATAGTTAATCTAGAGATAAAATTTCCACAGATTTCTTCAATAGTATCATTAGGAATTTCAGTAGCACCAATATGTTGAGTAATACCTCCAGCTTCCCTATCAGCTATAGTACTACCTCTAATATAATCTAACAATGTTGTTTTTCCATGGTCTACATGACCTAAAACTGATACAATCGGGGATCTGATTTTCATAGTATCTTTTTTTATAATAAATTTGTAAATCTATTTATTCGTAAATTAAATCATTGTCAACGATTTTGTAATCGCAAATTTCATCTTCATTAAAGAAAAGAGCAATTTCTCTTTCTGCAGATTCAGGAGCGTCTGAAGCATGAATAATGTTTCTACCTGTATCCATACCAAAGTCTCCTCTAATGGTTCCAAGATCTGCTTCTAAAGGATTAGTTGCACCAACTAATTTCCTGATAGTAGTAATAGCTTCTTCCCCTTCAATTACCATAGCTAATGATGGTGATGAAGTGATGTATTCTACTAAACTTGGGAAAAATGGTTTTTCAGCATGTTCTCCATAATGAGTTTTTGCTAAATCTTCATCGATTTGAATTAATTTAACAGCTACAATTTTAAGACCTTTGTCTTCAAAACGGGATAATATTTTACCCATAAGACGTCTTTGAACAGCGTCCGGTTTCATCATTACAAAACTTTTTTGAATCATTCTTTAACCCATTTAACTTTTCTTGGAACTCTTCCGAGTTTAATCATATTTTTTTCACATTTGCTGCTACAAAAGAAATAAATTGAACCGTCTCTTTTGACGTACATCTTTCCTGTACCTTCTTCTATTTCTTTATGACAGAATGAACAAGTTCTCATGTTCTTACACCTTCTTAAGGAGTCCTAATTTCTTTAGCTTCTCTGATTGTATCAAGTAACATTAAAATGTCGCCTTCTCTTACAGGACCCATAATGTTTCTTGTTAAAATTCTTCCTTTATCTCTACCATCGAGGATTCTGCATTTAATTTGCATTACCTCACCAGTCATACCAGTTCTTTTTAAAACTTCAATGACTTCAGCAGGAGTTCCTTCTTCCATTTTATCACCGTGAAAATCCTTTAAAAGAATTTATTTATTCTTTTAATTCTGCAACTTTTTCTACGATTTCAGCAACAGCAGCTTCAGCGTCACCAGCGTCTACAATACATGCAGATGCAGTACCAACGGTTAATCCAGCAGCTCCACCAACTTGTTCTTTGGTAGGTAAGTATACGTAAGGAATTTCTTTTTCATCAGCTAATACAGGAATGTGTGCAACGATTTCAGCAGGATCTACATCTTCTGCGATAACAACTAATGCTGCGTCTCCTCTTTCGATGAATTTGGTTA
>NZ_CAMJCX010000096.1 GCF_946404245.1 uncultured Methanobrevibacter sp. | reverse complement strand
ATTGTGATATTAAATTACAAAACTTATTTGGAATCAAGTGGTATAAACGCTTTAGAGCTTGCGCATGATTTAGAAAGTGCAGCTAATGAATCTGGTGTAACAATGGTTGCAGCGCCTCAGGCAGCAGATATTTACAGAATATCTCAAGAGGCTTCACTTCCTATTTTTGCTCAACACATTGACCCGATTTCTCCGGGAGGACACACAGGTTCCAATTTAATCGACACTTTGATTGAAGCAGGCGTCAGCGGTTCTCTAATAAATCATTCAGAACAAAGAATGAAATTGGCTGACATTGATGAAGTCGTAAAATTATGCAAACAAAATGAAATCGAATCCTGTGTTTGCACTAACAATATTGAAACTTCAAAAGCTGTTGCTACCCTTGCACCTACTGCAGTGGCTGTAGAGCCTCCTGAATTGATTGGAACAGGAATTCCAGTATCTCAGGCACAACCTGAAGTTGTTGAAGATACAGTTAAGGAAGTAAAAGCCATTAATAAAAATGTTAAAGTTCTATGCGGTGCAGGAATCACAACCGGTGATGACATGAAAGCCGCAATGGATTTAGGTGCTGATGGAGTATTGCTTGCATCAGGAATTATTAAGGCGGAAAGTCCTAAAGATGCTTTACTAGATTTGGTAAGTAAATTATAAGTTACGAGTGGAAAAATGGCTGAATTTAATACTATTGATGATTTTGATATTGAAAATAAAACTGTGCTTGTAAGAATAGATGTTAACTCTCCGGTTGATCCGGGTTCCGGAATCATTTTGGATGATACAAGATTGAAATTACATGCAAGAACTATTAAGGAATTGTCTAACAAGGGTGCTAAAGTAGTAATTCTCGCACACCAAAGCCGTCCTGGAAAAAAGGATTTCACAACTTTATCTCAGCATGCTGATGCTCTTTCTGAAATTTTAAATTTAAGAGTAAAATATTCTGATTCTTTATTTTCAAGCTCTGCAAAAGAAGCTATCCGTAATTTAAAACCACATGAAATATTATTGCTTGAAAATGTAAGATTTTTCTCAGAGGAATCTCTGTCAAGAACTCCTGAAGAACAGTCCAAAACATTGCTTGTCAGACATTTGTCCCCATTAATTGATTATTTTGTAAACGATGCATTTGCGGCAGCTCACAGGTCTCAGGCATCACTTGTCGGATTCACAGTCAACACTCCTTCCGCTGCAGGAAGAGTAATGGAAGAGGAATTGACTGTTATTCAAAATGCTTTAGATAATGTGGAACATCCTTGTGTATTTTTACTTGGCGGAATGAAACCTGATGATTCAATCGATGTTATGGAAAATGTATTGGGTAACGGCACAGCAGACTCAGTATTGACAACCGGTATTGTTGGAAATATTGTATTATGGGCTGCAGGTGTCGATATCGGTCAGGTTAATAGGGATTTCATAGCAAGCCGTGGATATGAAGACATGGTTGATAAGGCTAGGGATTTAATTGAGAGGTTTGGCGATAAGGTTAAATATCCTCTTGATGGGGCCTGTGAAATCAATGGTGAAAGAGTTGATATTGATGTTGAAGAATTGCCAAATGAGGCAATCTTTGATATTGGTGTTAAAACCATTAACTATTATGCTAAAGAAATAAGGGATGCTAAATACATCTTTGCAAATGGTCCTGCCGGCGTATTTGAAGATCCTAAATTTGCTATGGGTACAGAAGATTTAATTAATGCCATGGCTAAATCAAACGGATTTTCATTAATTGGTGGAGGTCATATTGCAGCTGCTACTGCAGGTCTTGGCTTAGGTGATCAAATGAGCCATTTAAGTAGTGGTGGTGGCGCTTGTATTAGTATGCTCGCAGGCAAAAAGCTTGCGGCTGTAGAAGCTTTAAAAAATAGTAAAAAATAGATTTTTTTACTACTTTTCTTTTTTTTAATAACTGTTGAATATTTTCAACAATTCTTGTGATGATTTTTTAGGATTTTCAGAACTCATTATTGCACTTACTACTGATAATCCGCTAATTCCAGTATCTTTAAGTTCACACGCGTTTTCAAGGGTGATTCCACCGATTGCAACTACTGGAATTTCGATTGATTCAACAATCTCCTTTAATTCCTCTTTGGTTAGTGAAGGGGCATCTGATTTGGTTTGTGTTGGAAATACTGCTCCACTTCCGATATAATCTGCACCGTCTTCCTGTGCTTTTTTAGCCTCTTCTATGGTTGCCGCTGAAACGCCCAGTATTTTATCTTCGCCTATGAGCTTTCTTGTAATGTCACATGGCATGTCGGACTGTCCGACATGCACTCCGTCGGCATCAACAGCCAATGCAACATCAACTCTGTCATTAATAATCAGAGGCACATTGTATTTTGTTGTAATTTCCTTGACTTTAAGTGCTAAATTGTAAAAGTCTAGTGTGTCAGCTGTTTTTTCTCTTATCTGGACTACAGTTGTGCCGCCCTTTATTGCCTCTTCTATTGTGTTTAGGAATTTTTCCACATCGTCGCTTTTGTCAGTAACGAGATATAGGGATAAATCTACTGGATTCATAATATCTTGATGTTTGATTCATTTACTAATGTTTCTGCATTAGTTTTGTAAAGGTAATCAATTAAATATGCTCTAAATGAGCCGGTTCCTTCATCTTTTTCATCTACTTTTGCTCTTGCCTTTTCACCTGCAATGTTCATTGCCAATATTGCAGCAAGGCTTCCTTCCAGAGGAGTTGATCCTCCTACACAGCTTCCAACGATTGATGATAGCATGCATCCGCTACCTGTAATCAATGGCATCATGTCATCCCCGTTGTCTATTGCTATTGTGGTTTCACCATCACTTAAGATGTCGATTGGTCCGCTGGCAAGTATTGTGGTATTTAATTTTGCTGCAAGTTCTTTGATTATTTCTCCATTTGCAGATAAGTTTTCTTCAGTGATTATGTCATCAATATTGACGTCCACTCCTTTTGCAGTATTGTTTTCATCAATGACTCCGACTAATTTTGCTATTGCTTTAATTTCACTGATATTTCCACGAATGGCAGTCATGTCGTAATTTTCAATTAAATCCAATGTGGTTCTGTTTCTAAGTTCAGTCACTCCGACACCTACTGGGTCTAAAACTATTGGAGTATTGGTTTTATTTGCTGTTTTTGCACTTATTTTCATAGCTTCGACTTGATCTTTGCTTAATTTTCCAATGTTGATTACTAGAACATCAGCTATTGTTACAACTTCTTCTAGTTCTTCAGCATCTTCCGCCATAAATGGGGACCCTCCAATTGCAAGAACTGCATTTGCACAATCGTTGATTGTCACTGAATTGGTTATGCAATGGGTTAACGGATTTTTTTCTTTTATGTTTTTTAATGTTTCATCAAGTTTTTCGAGAATTTCAGTTTCATTATTTATCATGATTATTAATTATAAATAATATAATATTTAAATTTTTATCAAATTACTTAATTTTATAGAAAAGTATTTAAATGACTAAGAATATAATTTACATTGTTCTATATATTTTGCATGTTGCCTCGGTGGCTCAGTCTGGTAGAGCGCGAGACTTGTAATCTCGTGGTCGCGG
>NZ_CAMJCX010000095.1 GCF_946404245.1 uncultured Methanobrevibacter sp. | reverse complement strand
CCAACAGGCCTGTCAAACCATTTGAACGGAGACTGCGGAGAGAGATAAACCTCATGATTTTTGACAGCATTTATTTTTCCCCAGTTTGAATCGGAATAAACACTTGCATAGAATTCCGGATCAGTTGTGATGATTATATCAGGATTCCAGCTGATTACCTGCTCCATTGATACCTGAACGCCATTTGTTGTATTTCCCTGACCTGCAGCGTCAGCAACATTGACACCGCCTACAAGGTCAATCAGTTGTCCGTGTGTGGAATGTGAAGGGTTTGTCTGAAGTCCGTCATCACCCTGAGCATAGTAAACGGTTTTTTTATCACTGTCTGACAATTTTGAGGATTTGCCATGGACAATGTCCAGATATTTGTTATTGAAGTCATTGAGCTTGTTTGCATTGTCTTCAGCTCCAACGACTTTACCCATAAAGAGTATTGACTCTCCAATTTTTTCTATGTTTGTAGTGTCCTTAACGGCAATTACCGGAATTGTTCCGAATTTATTCTGACGTTCCTCGACTGTGGACCCGTCGCCGTCGCCGCCCTCATCAATTGATTCGATGACAACATTAGGCTCTGTGGCAATGAATTCCTCATAGCTTCCGTCCTGTGTACCGTACCAACCGCCAATATTAGGATAGTTAGCATACTGGCTTGGAACATATTTCAATTCGTCATCTGTCCACTCGAAGTTGACGGCTTTCAATTTTTCAGGCGCAATCATATAAAGGACAGTTGTCATCGGAGGGCTTGTTGCCACAACATTTCCAACGGAAGACGGCACCTCCACCGTCCTATTAATCATGTCAGTGATATTTTTTGATCCCTGACTTTCTACAGTCGAAGGAGATAAAAATAAGTGTGTAGCTATTCCCGCCACCACCAAAACAATCAACAACAATATTATTACTTTTATTTTCTTTTCCATTATAAAACCCCAAACTAAAATATCGATAAGAATATATATTCACTAAGTTATTAAATAAGTTTTCTAAAAATTTCCATTTGAATATGAATACTGGTAAATTATAATTAAAAAGAATTTAATTAAAAATTTGTTTTAATATTCCTATTAAACAGTTATATTAATTGTTTTTAAGAAAAAAAGGAAAATATTATCGTAATTATTTTTATTAATAATGAATAACAGTGACAATTTAATTTTATAAATACTGTGACAAATTTCAAGCGATATGTGAACAAATACTCATGGATTTGAAAAAGATATATAACCCTATAAACCAAAAATAGTATTATGAAAATGCCTGACGAACTAGATTCAAAATTACTTGCACCATGTGGAATAAACTGTATCAGCTGTGAAAAATATAAAAACCCATGTGCAGGATGCCTGATTAGCAATGACGGTAAAAGCAAGGCTAGTTTGAAGTGCAAGATAAAGACTTGTTTTGATTCTAAAAATTTCAGCTATTGCGGACGATGCAGTGAGTTTCCATGCCCGCTCATGAAGAAACACTCCAAAAAGTATGTCAAAAGGCATGACCTGAACACATTGGACAGTGCAAAAAGAATAAAAACCACAGGTATCGGACGCATGATGAGAGAGGATCGTGAAAAGTGGCTGTGTCCTGAATGTGGCGGAATTGTGAAATTCCAGACAAAAGCATGTAGCGAGTGCGGTTTCAAGATTAATTAAATGAAAAATTTGATTAATTAAATGATGAATAAATCCTATAAGATATAATTTAATTTAATGTAAAAATAAAATAAATAATTTTAATTAAAAAAAAGTAGGCAATTACCTGCCCCATCTATCTGCACCAATAAAAAAATAAAAAAATAAGAAAAAACTTATTTTTTAACTGTCAATTTACCGGTTTTGCTGACTGATTTAAATGCATTATCCCCTGCAAATTTAACAGTGTATTTGAAAGTTCCCTTCTTAGTCAATTTAACTTTGACGTAAGCTATTCCCTTGGAGTTAGTTTTTGCAGAAAATGTTTTGCCGTTAACCTTAATTGTGATCTTTTTATTTGTAACCGCTTTTCCATTAGATTTTAAAGTAATTGCAATTTTTTTAACTTTTTTAACTTTTAAACTAGACTTTGGAGCGGAAATAGCAGTTGTCTTTTTACTTACAACAATTTTACTATTTGCAACGGAAGGCTTGTTGGATTCATCACCTAAAAAAGATACAAATACATAATGAGTAGCGGCAGAAGCATATTTAATTGCCAAACTGGCCGAACCATTTCCATCAGTTATTAAATCAGTTGTTTTTCCATCAATAATTAAGGAGATTGTTTTATTTGCTATTGGATTATTATTATCATCAAATAAAGTAATCAGCAGCTTAGAGCTATCTCCAACTTTAATATTTAAGTCAGATAAAACAATTGTAGAGTTGCTTACCTTACCAACATTGACTTTAGAAATCTCACTGCTTATGATAGATGGATTTAAAAGATTTACGTTAGTGGAATTTATATTAGTAACCAGACTATTGGTATTATTAAAAAATATATTGGTTAAAGTTACATTATTTGAATCCTTAACAATGACTGGATTAAATTTGAAATCATCAGGATCATAGCTTGTTGACTGAACAGCGGCCCAATTGAATACTAAATTTCTCAGCTCCACATTGGATGCGCCATCTATAAATACTCCAAATGGATTAAAAACATCGTAAGCCATGTTAAAAAAGCCATTTGTGAATCCAAATCCATCCAATACAGTTCCGCTGCCTTGTTCAGTTATATAAAATATTCCATAATTTGAGGAACCTGACGGATGATTATGGTGAGGGCAAACCCCAACGGTTGTTCCGGGGGTTGCTATTATTGTTAAATTTTTATTGATTGTAAAATGACAATGGACAAATGTTCCATTTAAAATAATTGTGTCCCCATCCTTGGCACTATCAATTGCAGGCTGTACTGTAGGCTTCTGAACCTGATTGGGATTGGTATGATCCGGCTCTACAATCCAGGTTTGATGAGTATCATTTGCATCACTACAACATGATTCATCAGCAATTTTTTCAACATCTTCATCAAGAGAAATAATCTCATGGTTACTTGAACTGTCTTTAATTTCAATACTAGTTAAATTTAAATTGGAACTATCTTCAGCGCTTACAGTTCCAATAAATGTTAAACTAATAATTAAAATTAAAAAGATTAATGTAATTCTATTAAATTTCATTATAATACTCCATATCATTACTTATGATAAACAAAATTGATATCAATAATAATACTTTTAACTATCGTTATATTTAACAATTGTTATATTTTTTTATAAAAAAATAATGAATATGTTGGAAAACATATTCGCTAGACTGGAATTTCACTTTGCGGAACATCATATTTTGAAGTTATTTTAAATGTTCTGTATGTGGAATCAAGCAATGACCCTACAGAAATTTCAATGACGTTGCCTGCATCATTGTAACTGTCTGCATTGAAACAAAATGTACCAACGCCATCTACAACATTAAAGTTAACTTCAACCTCTTTAGCTGTTCCCCTGTTCAATGTTGCATACATGTCAAATTCCGGAAGATTTGATGCAACTTCGCCGTTCTTGTAAAATACAATGCTGTAATTTCCAGGAGAGTTACAGGTCAAATTATCGAATTTGATTGCAGTG
>NZ_CAMJCX010000094.1 GCF_946404245.1 uncultured Methanobrevibacter sp. | reverse complement strand
AAAACAATCGAATTCATGTTGACCGTGAGCTGATATATTCCAAACCCTGCAAGCCATGAGAATACGTTCCAGCACCATGTCCATTTTTCGTTTTCCGCATCACCCAAATAGAATGAAACAAGCAACACCGCAGCCATCGGGGCGAACACTGATGTGATGAGATATAGGAAGTTTATGTAGTGGTCCATGATTCCTGAAATCGCAAGAGCTGCACTCAGTATGCTTACAATAACACCGGTAACCTTAGGGTCCAGTCTATTGAAGATTGCCTTTGCGGATTCGCCTGCAGAATTTGTTGCCAGAAAGTTTGTTGTTACTGTTGACAAGACCAGTATGATTACTCCAGGAATTCCAAGGCCTGCAATGAGAATTGCCTGTGACACGTCAACTGTTCCCATTCCGACTATCTCGACACCGATGAAATACATCCAAAGGCTTGCTACAGTATATGCTACAGAAGATATTGCAGTTGCCTCAACAGGCTTTTCGGCATCCTTGGTATAGTCTGAAATGACCGGCAGCCATGAAACAGGCATTGCAATTGAAATTTCAAAGATGTTCCAGAATCCCAAAGCGGCTGAAGCCGTTGATGCTGGACCTGTCTGAATTCCAAAAAGCCTTACTGTCAAAACGACAAGCAAAACTGTCAGGATTGCCATTACGATGCTTGTGATTTTTGATGACCTTTGAAGTCCTACATACACCCAAACGGCGACAAGCGCAGCAAGAATTACTGAAATGACCGGAAATGATATTCCCAGATTCAATCCCAAAAGAGCCTGTGTACCCTGAGCGTTTAAAACTGCAACCCATGCTATAAGCTGCATCACGTTCAAAGCGGCGAAAAACTTGGATCCGTAATTTCCGAACGTTGATTTGATTGTCTCCATCGCATTCAGACGTAGCCGTGCACCAATGAGACCCACTAAAAAAAGCAATATCCCTCCCATTACATGACCAAGTATCAGCGGGAGCCATATTGAGTCTGTAGGTGCCTGGGAACCCAACTGTATTCCGGCAATTATCTCGGAAACGGATATGGCCACTCCAAACCAGATTACTGCATTTGTAAAAAGACCAGTACGATTTTGCATAATTGTCCTAAGTTAGATGTTTTTCAGTAAATCAAACAGGGATGGAATTGCCTGTTCGAACTTAACACCATATGTATGGGTTTCATCGCCCATTGTCTTTTCAATGGCTATTTTTGTAAATTCTCCTGCAATCTTGCATGCTGCGGCCGGAGACTTGCCGCTCATGACTGATCCTACAAATGATGATGCAAAAACGTCCCCTGTTCCATGGGACATATAATCAACCCTCTCATTGTAAACCATTTCGCAGGTTGAATTTTGCTTATCAAAAACAACCATTCCCAACTCGTTTTCCCTATGGGTATCTCCTTTAAGGATAACATATCTTTTGGTGAAATTGGAGAGTTCTTCTGCCATTTCAAGCATTTCCTCATGGGTGAACTCTTCCTTCCATGGCCTGTGCAGTATGTAACATGCTTCGGTGGTGTTTGGAAGAATGAAATCTCCCAGTTTGCATAATTCCCCCATTGCATCTGCAAAATCCTGGTCAAATCCGTTGTAGAATTCACCGTTGTCTGCCATTGCAGGGTCCACAAAAACCAGTCCGTCCTCTTTCAGCCTTGAATCAATGATTTCCTTGATGTAGTCGAGCTGCTTTGAGGATGCAATGAATCCTGTGTAGATTGCATCGAAATATATTCCTTCACTTTCCCAATGCTTTCTGATAGCAGGAAGATCTTCTGTCAAATCCCTGACAGTATAATCTGTAAAGCCTGAAGTGTGGGTTGATAAAACCGCTGAAGGAAGAACTGCAGTTTCTATTCCAAAAGCGGATACCACCGGAAGCGCTACGGTAATTGAACATTGCCCGTAACATGATATGTCCTGAATTGTTAAAATTTTGGTTGACTCTTTCATTTTTTGACCTAAATATTAATTAATTTGTTTTATATGTTATATGTTAAACTATTTAAAGATTTTTAGAACATTTCTGTACATGTACAAAATAATACAGTGAATTGTCGCTTAATTTATGCATTTAGCATATTTTAACTATGAAAAAATTCCACACCATAATCTATTGAATTAAAAAACTATTTTATTGTTGAGACACATAAATAAAACTATTATATTATTTGATTGGGGAATGTTATGAATATTGGGAGATTGATTGGTAACACACCAATGATAAAAATTAACTATGAATTTGAAGGAAAAGAAGGAAGCATCTACTCCAAGCTTGAATACTACAACTATTCAGGAAGCATAAAGGATAGAATTGCATTATACATCATTCAAAAGGAAAGAGAAAACGGAAACCTTAAGGACGGTCAGGCCATTGTAGAAGTTACAAGCGGAAACACAGGCATTTCATTCAGTGCAATAGGAGCATTGTACGGTCATGACGTTCACATTTTCATGCCGGACTGGGTTTCACTTGAGAGAAGAAACCTGATTGAAATGTACGGCGCCCACGTGCACCTGGTGTCCAAGGAAGAAGGCGGATTTAAAAAAGCCCTTGAACTTGCGGAAGAATTTGCAGAAGAAAATGATGCTTTCAGGCCACTCCAATTTGATAATCCATTAAACGTAGAAGCTCAATATACAACAACAGGTCAGGAAATCATCGACGCACTTCCTGAAGTCAATGCATTCGTTTCAGGCATCGGTACCGGAGGAACACTGATAGGCATTGGAAAAAGAATCAAGGACAACAATCCGGATTCCAAGCTATTTGCGCTTGAGCCTTCAACATTGTCAATACTTAAAATGGGAATGGAAGAGGGCAGCCACCTCATTGAAGGAATCGGTGATGATTTCATCCCAGGCATCGTGGAAGAAGATCTTATTGATGACATTGTACTCATTGACGACTGCGATGCAATAAACATGTCAAAAAGAATTGCAAAAGAGTTCGGCTTGGGCATTGGAATATCAAGCGGCGCCAACTTTTTGGCTGGTGTCCTTATGGACAGTGATGATTTGACCGTTGCAACAGTCTTTGCGGATGACAACAAAAAATACATCACAACAAAACTGTCAGAAGAAATTGACGACAACCCTGAATTGAAATCAAATAAAATCAAGCTTATAGGCTTTGAAGTAATCTAAATTAGGTTTTAAAAACCTAATATCTCTTTTTTTAAATCATTTTTCTAATGCCGTCAAGATTATTTTCAATGAAACTTTTGTATTTCGGATTTGCAAGAATCCTGTATTGTTTTTTACCGCTTCTTTGATATGCTTCTTTCATGATTGACTGAAGCTCATCGACATCACTGCTCAGGATTATCCCAAGCTTGTTTTTTTGATTGTCAGTCAGATTTTCAAGGTATGATTGAATTGCACCCTCAAATTTAAGGACAAGATTAGTATTCTTTCTAGCTATCCTTTCAAGAACAAATGACGGTGCCAATGTAAATAGCTTTTCATACTCTCTGACATCATTATATGTAATTTTTTCCTGACTCATAAAAATCACTATATTGATTTTAAACTTAATGATATTTAAAATAGTTCATCTATATGTCAGTAACCCAAAATGCAAATTTATTGTAATCTCTCAAAAAATTAAAAAATATATTGAAAAATTATTGTAATTGAATTAGACAAGTTGAACTTCCGCCAACATTTAAGAAGTTGGGGATTCTCGATTTTTTAACATGCTCTTTGAGTGGAATGTTAATACTTTCGAGCCGATACCCGCGCACCGCAGGCCATGACA
>NZ_CAMJCX010000093.1 GCF_946404245.1 uncultured Methanobrevibacter sp. | reverse complement strand
ATCATTTCTATCGGAAGGCCTGTGACCCTTGAAGCGGATTCGCTGAATTCTTTTGCTAAAGTTTCTTTTTGCTCTTTTGTCAATTCTACTATATCAAAACTAATTACTGGCATTTTTTATCACCAGTTGGAAATCTAATTTTTTTAAATAAATAGTTAATGTGGCAAAAATGCCACCGCAAGTTGGAAATTAAAAATTGTATTCATCTCTTAAAATTGCTTTAATACTATAAAATTGACTTCAATTTGTTATTTAAAAGCTTAAAACGAGTTAAATTTATATTAATCAATGAACATATACTTAATATGGAAATAGGATTTTCCAATAAATCAAAAGAGGTGAAAATATGACCACTAAACTCGACAGGTTCAAAAAGGAAATGGAACCTGCAAAGGAAATCTATATCAGAGAAATCAAGAACTTCGCAAAAAACTACGATTTTCTAGGTGAAATGACACTACAAGAACGGCCAGATATCGATACCCAAGACTATATTTTCCGTTTTGAAAAACTGAACGGTACTGGTGAAGACGTTCTTGACCAAACCCTTAAGGAGTTATATGACCATATGGACAAATTTTGTGAAGTCAACGGCATTACTGAATTTTCAAGAAATACTATCATATCATACAAATGGAGATGATATCATAATAATCAAGAGGGTAAAATATGACCACTAGACTAGACAGGTTCAAAAAGGAAATGGAACCTGCAAAGGAAATCTACACCAAAGAAATCAAAGATTTTGCTAGAAAATTTGATGCATTAGGTGAAATGACTTTGCGTGAACGACCAGACATTGACACAATGGATTATATCTATTCCTTCGAAAAAGTCAATGGTACTTCCCCAGAGGAACTGGATTCAATCCATAACGAACTGTACAACCATATGAAAAACTTTTCAAAAGAAAAAAACATTCATGAATTCTATATGAATGCGATTATTCATTTATAGGTGTGATAAAAACTATTTTTTTAAAACCATCAAAAATTATTCATCATTCAAGTTTCACACCCAAAATCCTGCAGAACTTCTCTTCCTTGATATCATCACTGCCGCATCTGGGACATTTGTTTTCATCTTCCTTGACTTCGCTTCCGCATTCCTGACAGATTTTCACATTATCACCTCACGGATTGAATTTGAATACATCCAGCTTTGCTGGTGTGTCATTATCTATTTCATCTTCTGAAAAGTACACCGATTCGACCAGCTTCAGACGTGGCTCTGTCGGCAGGTACAGCCTGTATTCTATTGTTGAGTAGTAAAAAAAGATCAGTATCTCGCGGGGGTTTCTCTCGTATGACTCGCCAATCCGCCTAAGCACTTCCTGAAAGACATGTGAAGAAAAAGGATTGAAAAAGTAAAGGCAGTTTGCGCCGTCAGGGACATAATCTTCGGCTTTGGAGTTGACAAAATCTATATCTGCACCATTCCCATAGCTTTCAAGATTTTCACGGGCAATTTCAAGCAGCCTTTCGCTGTGGTCAATGCCTATGATTCTGCATCCGACCTGACTGTTTATAAAAAAGCATATTCTTCCCTTTCCGCAGCCGTAATCAACAATAACATCATCCTTTTTTAGAATATCCAGTTCAACCAGTCTTTCCAGAACTATATATGGTGTCGGGTCATATCCGTAATTCTGATTGTCCTCATCCGAATAGTCAACGCTTTCGGTGGATATATTGAGTTTTTTGTCCCAATCGGTGCTGCAGGAGTTTTTCATCATTTACTATATTATTAAAAAATCCTATTTAACATTGCCCCATAATTTTCAAGGAATACGAAAAGATATTATCATCAAGAAAAAAATATACTATTGAGGGATTGAGTTGAAAAAATTCTGTAAAAACTGCGGATGCCAGCTGGATGAAAATGAGCTTTACTGTCCGGACTGCGGCAAAGCCACCGGAAACAGGCATGTTATGAAGTACTGTCCGAACTGCGGTGAGGAAATAGACCATGACGAGAGATTCTGCCGAAACTGTGGCGTCGAGCTTAAAAAACCGGAAGTCAAAACTGAAAGCATGCTGGACAAATACAGGACACCGATAATAATTCTGGCGGTGATACTGGCCATAGCCATTGTTGCATTTGGAGCATTCAGCGCTCTTGGAACCGGCTCAGTGCAGGAAGTCCATGTGGATTCAATAGGTTTTACCATTCCAGATCATTTCGAGGAGGACACCCATTTAAAAATCAACGACAACGACTCCGGACTGATATACAAATCCAAGTTCTGGCAAAGTGGCAATGACTACATACAGATTGACGTGATGTATTCCGAGCAGTATGTCGATGCAAGGGAAATCGCCGATTACATGGGAGGCGAGAAAGCCACCATGATTGGACATGACGGCTATTACAACGAGCTCGAGGACGCATATTCATTCTCATTCGTTGAATCAAACAAGCTCGTTACAGTATACACCTCAGATTATAATCTTCTTGGCCAAATTGAATCATCTTAAAATTGATTCAAACAACAAAATATGAAAAAATCAATATTGATTTTAAAATTCAAAGCTATTACCATAACTATTTAAACAATAAAAATCATATTTTCCCATACAAGAAAAATGAAGCAGTTTAAAGTGAAATCAAAGCAATTTTACAAACTGACTGCAATTTTTCAAACCAAAATCAATGGAGAGCAAAATATGATGGAAAATTTAGACGGCAAATTCAGAATGATTTCTCCCGAAAAAGTTACAGAATTCATCAACGCCAATGAAAATACCCAAAAAATTCTTAATGCAATGGAAATGCAATTAGACAAACATTTTCCAGACAATGAATTCTCATTGGAAGTCTGTAATGATTTAGGTTGGACAACAGAAACCAAATTACTGCTCAATGTTCATGTAACTCAGGAAATGTTTTTCAATGGAATTTTAGACCATTTCAATTCAATATATGCAGAAATTGAACCGGTAATAGATGAAATTGAAAATACGGTTGTGCTGTTTCCTGAAATCGATGGCATCGATATAGACAGAATGAGCAATACAAGCTCCGTAAATGTCATTGCAAGAACTGCATATTTCAATAACTATAATGACGGAATAATTCAAAGGGAAATGAGCTTTAGAGATATACCAAAAGACCAACAGGTCTCAGAAATTATTGAATACTGTAAAACTCACGAAAATCCGAACATTTCAGATATTGTATACGACCTTCAGCTCCAGCTTTTTGATGTGGACGACATCATCACAGAATTGGAAGAAAACGGGACAAAATTGAATGTTAAATATTAGGTGATACAATGGCAACATACGTTAAAAAAGGAGATAGGCTAAAAGGCGAACAGATTCAATGCGAAGCCAGAAAAATCTCAAATCCGATTCCGGTTCCAAAAAGCGGACGACACAAAACACAGCAGATAATCCTAAAAAACAATGTTGAATGCGAAATCAAAAAAGAATCCAAACATCTCAATCCAAAGCAAGAAAAATAGAAAATATCCAAATCACAGCTATAACACCCATCATCAAATGAACAATTGCCACCACTTTGAACCCCAAAATCAATAAAATACCCATATGGGCAAAAATACTATACTAAACAATTTTTAAAAAGCCGATGAGTAAATTTAGGCACATAAAAATAAGTAAATCTTTAAATATTATCTAATTAAGAATATAATTTGTAACACACTCTCGTGTTATCTAAAAAAAATTTTTAGTTTAAGTTTTCTTGGGACTCACCCCCAAGATAACTTATTGACTCATTCTACTTATTTTCTCCCAATGCAGGATTCGATTACTTTTTT
>NZ_CAMJCX010000092.1 GCF_946404245.1 uncultured Methanobrevibacter sp. | reverse complement strand
AAAATACTGAAAAGTATATTGATATGAGACTCCAAGAAATGGAAAGGGAAAACTTCGTTAGATTGAAAATGATTAGATCCACTATTGAGAAAAATGAAAAAGCTGCTGCTGCAGCTGCTGCAGCTGAAAATGCTGAAGCTTAAATTTTTCTTTAATCTTCTCATTTTCTTCTATTTTTTATTATTTTTTTAAATTAATGATTTTTAATAGTTTATTTTTAAAAAAAGATTTTATAATTTAGTTACTGTAAAAATTTTATTTTCTAGAAATTTACAGAAAATGGTGTAAAAATGAAAAGAAATCCAATTGACCAATATATGAAGGACCCGGATAATAAGGCGAAAGTATTTATCTGGATTACTCGTGCAATGATTATAACTACTTTTATGATAACAATTGGAGTAATATTGTTTATTATGCATCTAGTTGGTATCTTATAGCCTCGCTATTTACTTTTTCGCTGGCTAATTCTACTTTTTCATATAATTTTTCAAAATCTTTATCATAATCAATAATTGTAAGCAACGGTTCTGATTTTTCAGTAATTGACCCTATGTGCGGCAGGTCATATATGTTGTCCAAATCTATTTTTTGATATTTCATTCGTGTTGGTGAATAGACGATTTTTTTATAGGAATAATATTTTGGTTTTGGAATTTCAATTAACTTTCCTTGGCATGCCTGAATATGTGCATCCAGCATGTTGATTCCAAGTGACTTTTCCACACATTCAAATGTACCCTGAAGACGGGGGTTTATTTCAATCACATATAATCCGTTTTCATTCAGGATATAGTCGACACCGTTTGATCCGATCAGATTGAATTTTCGGGCTAAATTCTTGGATGTTTCATTCATTGTTTCATTTATTTTGTCGATGTCATTAACATCAGACATTATTGACTCGGAAGTCAAAGGCAGAATGTTTCCAATGTATATGAAACTGTCATCAATTCCAAAATCGTGTTCAGTTAGCAATCTTGTGTTTACAATAGTTTTTGCATCACTTTCTGTTGCAAGAACTGATGAACTTAAACTGATTCCATTGACATATTCCTGAAGGATGTATTCACCATCATTTATTTGAATTGATGTTTCATTATCTAAAAGATTTATGTCATACCCTCCACTTCCTTGAAGCGGTTTTAAAATAAATTGCTTGTCACTGTAATTTTTATTAATTTCAATAGCTTCATCTACATCATTTATACTAAAAGTCATAGGAGTTAAAAATTCATCCTTAATCTCATTGTAAAAATTGAACTTGTTGGCGATGTTTTTAATGTCCCTGTTTCCCAAAATCTTTTTTTTGAATCTATTCGGAAAGTCGGATGGTGAGACTCCTGAGATGGGTATGATGTAGTCAACCTCATCAAGATAATCCTTTGATATTTCCAAAATGTTTTTGCTGTCGAACTGATCTTCAAAAATGCCGCAACTTTCACCGTCACTTTCATTTAAAATAATTTTTTGGTTTTGAATCTGCGGAGTATCTGAAGTTGAAAAATAACTTGTAGAATAAACTTCAAAATTAAGCTTCAATGCACTGTTAAGCATACTTCTTGTATCAATTCCAATAAGCAATAGCTTTTCCATAAAATATCAATAAAAATAGTTAGTTAGAAATAGTCCCGAGCGGAGTCGAACCGCCGTCTCCGGGTCCAAAGCCTAGAAGGATTACCACTACCCTACGGGACTATATTTTGTTGTACATATACAACAATATAATGTATAATTCATGTAGTATTTAAACCTATCGGTTATTTCATAATTTTTGATAAAATAAGCATTTATCATGCCACATGCATTCAAAACAAATTTCACAAACACTTTCTTTTGAATTGAAAATAGAATCAGTTTTTTCAAACAATTCAACTGCATTATATTCTTTTGAGTCATCAAGTTTTTTCAATACCTCATTGTCCATTCCCACGATGGTTGCATTCTGCTTTAAATCTTCACAAAGATTGTTTTTTAGGTTAGGACAAGCCTTGCAAATGTCATCTGGTGAATTGGTAAGTGTTATTGTTGTATTTTCAGATTTTCTCTGTTCATTGACTTTGGTCATGTTTTCGGTGAACTCTTCACTGTAACCGTAGCCCTGAAAACCCTTGAGGCATAACAGGTGATGCCCTCTTAAAACAAGTTTCATAAAAATCAAAAAAAGTAAAAAAGAAAGGTTTAAAACCTTTTTATTCTTTTGGTAAAAATACTTTAGATACGCCAGCGGCACCTAATATTTTTACAATATCTCCTAAGATGAATGGTACAAGACCCATCATTAACAGATCAATAATGCCGATGCTTGCACCTTGGGTTAAATTAAACCATAATGCAAGTCCTGCAAGTCCTGGAATATATATCAATGCAAAGTTTGCAATTCCAATAACTACTGCCATTCTTGTAAAATTACGTGCTTTAGCATACTTTTCGGTAATGTGTCCTACAAAGTAAGATGCAATGATAAATCCTATGAGGAATCCTCCGGTAGATCCGAGCATTACTTCAACTCCACCAGTCATTCCGCCAAACCAAGGAATAAATGCTACTCCTAAAACGACATATAGGATTTGGCTTAAACATCCGTATTTTTTACCTAACAATAAACCAGAACATAACACTGCAAATGTCTGTGCAGTTATAGGAACTGGAGTCCATGGGAGTGGAATAATGATTTGTGCCATTAAACCAGTAAAACATGCCATCATCAATGACATTAACAATTTAGTTGCAGTACTAGCGTCTTGGATTCTTTCAAAAACATTCTTACGAGTACTGTAATAGTTATCTATATTAATATTCATTTTATACCTCCAATTACCGAATCCCATATAACATATGTTTTTTATAGTATATAGATTTATGTTAAAAAAATAGTTAAAAAAAAAAGAAATGAGAAATGATTCTCATTTAGTCAATAGTAATTAATTGGATATTGTTAGGTTTTTTAACAATATTTACAGAATTAAAAGCTACTAATCTTTTAATTCCTTTTTCTGATGCAACATCAACTAACCTTTGGCTGATTACACCATCAAAAATAACAGTATCAGCAGTTCCTTCTATGGCTTTAATTTCTTCATAGATTTCTTCCACTTCAACTTCTTTGGTCATGTTCAATGCTTCATCCAAAATAGCTCCGCTGCCTGTGCCTTCGAATTCTTTTAGCATGTCTTTCATTAGGCTTACTTCATCGTCTTCGATTTCAGGCTCTTCAACAGGTGGCTGACGTTGAGCATATTTTTGTTTTTTGTGGCGTCTGTCTTGCCTTCTGTCTTTTTTACCGTTTCCTTCATTGAAAAGATTGTGAGTTGCTAAGAACTGTGCTGTAGGAACTTTATTTCTAAGTGCCACTAAAGCTTCATCTTTTTCAAGGTCTTCCACTTCTTTTCCTCTTGGAGCACGGGTGATGTAGTCAACGTCACCGATTTGTAAAAGTTCTTTTAGGATAAGTTCTCCACCTCTGTCTCCGTCAACAAATGCAGTGGTGGTTCTTTTTTTACTTAATTCTCCAATTGATTGAGGAACGCTAACGCCTTCAACAGCTACAGTGTTTTTAATTCCATATTTGAGTAAGTTTAATACATCGCTACGTCCTTCCACAACAATGATTGCATCGGAAGTGTGAATGCTAGGGCCAGCAGGCAGGCGATCTTCACCATATTCGGATATTTCATGAACGCGCATTGCTTCCCTTACCTCTTCAATCATTTTCATGCTTTCAGGACCGACACTTTCAACCATGTTTTTGTAAATCTCTTTTGCACGGTTTACTACTTGTTCTCTTTTAACAGCTCTTACATCTTCAACTTTCAATGTTTGAATTTCTGCTTCACAAGGTCCAACACGGTTAATTGTTTCAAGAGATGCTGCGAGAATGGCGGTTTCAACTCTGTCTAAACTGGATGGAATTACAATTTCACCTTTTGCTCTTCCACTGTTTGAGTGAATGTTAACTTGAATTCTTCCGATTCTACCAGTACGTTGAAGCTCTCTTAAATCTAAATCGTTACTGAGTAAACCTTCAGTTTGTCCGAATACTGCTCCGACAACATCCGGTTTTTCAACAATTCCATTAGCTGTAATTTGAGCATGGATTAAATATTTTGTTGTTGTTAATTCTTCACCTTTTCCCAT
>NZ_CAMJCX010000091.1 GCF_946404245.1 uncultured Methanobrevibacter sp. | reverse complement strand
TCTCTTTCCTTAACGAAATGGAAAACTAAGACACCAATGAAGGAAGCGAAAGTAACTAATAAAATATAAGATCCGAAGTTATTTTTTTGTCCTTCGGCAGAAAATACATTTGTGGCACATTTAAATACAGCAATATTAGATCTTCTGCTAATTAAATCCTTGAAATTCTTAGGCATACTTCTTTCAATGATTTCTCCTTGGTATTCTCCAGCTTCTTCTCCAGGAACAGCTTTAGTATTGCATCTGCATGTATAAGTCATTGATTTAGTATTATATCCAATAAAGGCACATCCTTTTTCACAAATGTTAATATTTTCATTATAATAATCTTTTCTTCTTGCATCTAATAAAACATCATTTCCATGCTCGTTTGTATAAGGAGTACATACATCATTATAGAAAGGACTATTTGCGTCAAAGACATCGTAACCATTTGATAAAACTGAAGCAGTCTTGCTTTGGTATTGGGCTATTAATTGCTCAGTGGCTGCGAATGGATTTGATACTTCGACAATTGACCCAGCGTCTTTACAGGAAGATAAAGGCAAAAAGGCACCTAAAGATGTAGAAAATAGTTGATAATCCGTTTCGATACCGAAATATTCTGTCATATTTAATATCTCCAAAGTATCAGATTTTATAACTAATAAATCTTCTTCTTCTGGCAATTGATATTTTTTCTTTAAAATATTTTGGCATTCAGTTAAATTAATAGCTGAAGTCTCAACCTCAGTTGAATTATCTTTTGTGCCATTTTCTCCTGGAATTGGAATTGTTGGAGTTTTAGGAGTAATTCCTTTGCTAATATTTATTAATTTTTCTAATTCTAATCTAACAGAGGATAATTCTATGCTAATATTATTTCCAATAATGACTTGACTTTGAGGTAAATTATAAACTTTCCCTGTTCCTATATAGTTATTTATTTGATTTTGAATGGTAGTTATATCAATATCATATGAGGAAGCGAAATATTGGAATAAACTACTTTGGAAAATTTGGTTCAAAGTTACAGTGTTATTAATGAAGTCATAAGGGTGTCTTAATCCGAATGGATTTCTTAGTAAAATAATTGCAGCAATACTAGTATTTGCATTGCATTGTCCTCCAAAGACTTCAGTAAATGGACAGAATTCCACACATTCATGAGTTTCGAATTTGAAGAATGGAAGTTCTTTAGGACATTGGAAATTATAGAGACAAACGTCACAATCCTCACCGCAATCATCTTCGTCAATGGCTAAATCATAATTATGATAGTAAGGATATATACCACATTTATGTTGTTTTCTATAGCAGTTACCATGATCTCTATTATATCTGATTAAATCATAATATTTAGAATCCCTACAAGATAAGCATTCCATTGCACATGGGTGTCCTCTAGCATCACAAGATTTACATCTGAAATAACATTTGGTTAATTTATTCCAATCAGGAATATCAACAAATGTCCCGGTTATGTTATCTCCACACCAGTAATCATCTTCTGGTTGTCTAAAAGTATTATTTCTTTGTTTACAGTTCAAGCATACTTTTTTATCATTTTCAATGATGTCCACACCTCCTATTCTTGCAGTATAATCATGAGGATATTCATCGTTTCCTCTGCATTGTCTTTTGGTGAAGCAACGGAACCATTTCCTATTAGTTCTATTGAATGGATCATCCATGTAATAATCTTCTTCGCATTCAGTACATTTATCTGTTTGTTCTTTGAAACAAGTATGGCAACCTTTTTTACAAGCTGTAAGCATGTTACATTTTTCATCGTAAACATGATATTTTTTCTTAACGTCATAGAAATCATTTTCTGAACGATATTCTCTATAAGTAAAAGAAGGTATGTCTGCTTCTGCATAACATTCGTTTCTGTAAGTATATTGTTCTGGAGTGAAATATGTTTTACAATTGATACATCTTCCATTTTTTTTCTTATCTTTGTCTTCCCATATAGGAGATAAACAATATTCACAAGATTGATTACAACTAGTCTTTGCAGGTTGCAATAGCCATTCTGGACGACATACTTCACAAGTTTCGGCATTTTGGCATTTTTCACAATGAGGAAGACAATCACACATTTTTAAGTGAATACCTACTTCACATTTATAGCATCCATCTCCTTCACAGCTAGGGTTGCAATTTCCAGGAATAAGTTTATTTTCTTCTGTTTGATTCTGATAGAAATAGGTCACATCTCTTTTGCATGTGTCACAATTATGTTGTTGTTTTGTTCCAGGTAAATGGCAACTTCCACAAGTTTCATAGCAGCAACTCCATTTCCAAACTTCTTTATTGTCTCCTTTAGTTTTATCTAAGAATAAAACACATTTTAAATTTTCTTCCCAAAAAGTCTTATTTTGTTCGTTTATACAAATAGTTTCATCCTTATCATATGGGAAATAATTAAGTGTTCTATTACATTGATTTTCTATACAGTTAGTAGTTGGCTTTTCGTGGTTGAAAGGTCCATAGCAACTAGTACAGGCAACATCGCAACGATTACAATTATGTAATTTTCCGTCTTTAGCACATCCAGTTTTATCATCTTTTGTAGGTACTGAATAAAAGCCAGGTTGACAATCGAAGCAACGATTATCTTTATCATTTCCATTTTCATCACAGCCTTTACATTGAGGTAAGCATTCTGGGAAATCTACCTTTATCTTACAAGTTTTTCCAAAGATGACTTCATCTGATTCTTTTCTGGTCACAACATATTCAATATAAGTTTCCTCTGAGCCATATTCTTTCAATGTTAATGAAGAAATTGTCGAGGCGGGATAATCTTTATTAGGTACTATTTCAGTATTGCCATTATATATTTTCATATCATTGGCGCTAACAATTCGGTAATATAATGGAGTGGAAGCCATACCTGGATTGGGATTGCTCAAAAAGATTTTAAAGTAGGAGGCTAATGAATTGACCTTTAATTCATTTTTGCATTCAGAATATATTTTCAAATCCTCAGCAGCATCTTGGCAATTTGGATAATTCATCAGAAGTAACATTACATCTTTGCCATCAGTTGAATTGACTCTTGTATAAACAATTCCAATAGAATTGTCTATTTTCACAAGGGATGGGTTTTTCACAGCTTTAACATTTTTTTCTTCCCAGTTACTTAGAGTTGTTTGCAGGAATTTTTTGTCAGGGCCATAAATTTTCATCAATTGGAAGGCAACCGCATCTTTTCCTGCATTGTCAATTTCGCAAATGGCATAGACTATATTTTCTGCAGTAGCGATTAAATCTATGGTGTAGTCTTCAGCATTTTGTTTGTATCGACAATTGTTGAAAATGTAATCATATCTAATAACTTCGAATGTAGAGGGAGTTACTTGTAGATCATAGAAATATAAATCTTTTCCTGTGTTACCATAAGGAATACTGTCGGTGTATTTTGTGTTTCCGGTTTGGAAGAGGATTCCCATTCTATTTTGGCTTATTTTAATAACCTTTATGTAATTAAATGTAGTATAGAAGGATTTTACTAAATAATGGGGATCTTGAGTAATTGTACCTTCATCAGAAATTTTGAAATGTTGGACCCTTAATAGAGATCTTAAATCTTTTTCATCATGGACATAGGCACAATAAACTTCATTGTCCTTAAGTTCAGCACAAGAAATAAATTTATTAAAGGCATTCAAGGATTCACCTGATAGAACAGTCTTGGACACTGGATCATATATATTTATATTAAGGGTTGTCTGAGCAAAGTCTGCACTGGGTTCTCTAATACCAGCTAAAAATACCTTTCCATTTTTTAAAGTCAAAGCAGAAGTAATCACATTATAAGTATCAAAAGTATCAATTTTATTTTTATCGTATCCTTTCCCTTCATCCTTGAACTGGGATAAATATTCCTTTCCATTGGCCTTGTAATAAAGGGTATATCCTTCTTCTCCAGTGGAAATTTTGGAATCTACAATTTTGGCGTTCATACTATATGGATGTTTAAATATGGATTCATGGTAATCAAAATTTCCTTTCTTATCCATTTTGGACATCAGGATATTTTCCCCTCTTTGGGAAATGATGACATTTTTTCCATCGGTGGTCTCACAAACTTTTCCTAGTTCAGAGTTTGTATGGATTATTTGGCTGGAAAGTTGTGAAGAAACTAGCGAAATGAGGCTTAGTATCAAAAACACAAATCTAGCTTTCATATTTTTAATTATTAATTTTTATTATTGAGTTCTCTTTATATTGCAAAATAATTAATTTTTGATTCAAGATTTTTTTTTCCAAAAATTATTTTAAATATAAAAATATATAAT
>NZ_CAMJCX010000090.1 GCF_946404245.1 uncultured Methanobrevibacter sp. | reverse complement strand
GATAAAGTTGTCATTGAAAATGAAGATTTATGCCTTAAAAAAGATAAATCCTCTCTCAGTTGTGATATAATCTTATGTTCATTGTGATTGGGGGTTTAAATGAAGATAACATTTTTAGGTAGTGGGGGTGGAAGGTTTTCCGCCATTTCACAGCGAAGAATGACCGGAGGATTCAGGATTGATAATTTGGGTGGAAAAAATTATCATATAGACCCAGGTCCAGGAGCTTTGGTTAGAACCTATCAGTTCGGATTTGACCCTCGTAACCTGAGCGGTGTTTTTGTAACTCATGCCCACACAGACCATTATAACGATGCGGAAATACTCATTGAAGCTATGACTCGTGGTATGACACGTCAATTCGGTACTATAATCGGAAGCGAAAGCGTATTGAACGGGTATGAAAAATGGGGTCCGTGCATTTCAAAATACCATCAGTCCAACTCTGAAAAGGTAGTTTTAAAGCCGGGCAAGGAAAGTCCTGTAAACAATATTAAAGTGAAGGGAACCCGAACCAATCACGGAGATCCTACTGGATGCGGATTCCAGATTGACTACAACGGGTTTAAAGTTTCCTATACTTCAGACACCGGGTTTTTTGAGGGTTTGGTTGAAGACCACAAAGGCGCTGACATATTGATAGCCAGCGTATTGAGGCCAGGAAACAAGACAATCAACGGACACATGTGCACCCGCAATTTCATCGATTTGATCAATGAGGTCAATCCAAAAGTAGCGGTGATGACACATTTGGGTCTTAAGATGATATCCAGCAATCCTGTAACTGAGGCCAAAAAGATTTCAAAGCAAACTGGTGTAAAAACAATTGCGGCATTTGACGGTTTGTCATTTAACGTCAATTACAACAATCCGAAAAGATTCAGATTGATTTCATTAAAGGATGTTGACTCACCAAGTCACAGTACAAATCATAAGATGTTTGCAAATGAAAGAAAAAACTCCTATCAATTGGCTTTCAAGCACAATGAGTTTGATGAAGTTTCTTTCATGAAAAAAAATTAAAGTTCTAAGTTTGTAGGATGAATGAATCCTGAACGAATCATGTGGTCTGCAAGAACAATTGCAGTGCTTGATTCGGCAACCACTGTCACTCTAGGGCAGATGCAAGGATCATGTCTTCCTTTAATTTCTATTTTTTCGTTTTCCATTTTTTCCAAATTAACTGAATCTTGACATTTGGAAATTGATGGGGTTGGTTTAACTGCAATTCTTGAAATGATTGGCATTCCATTGCTCATTCCGCCAATGATTCCTCCTGAATTGTTTGTTTTTGTAGTAATTTTATCATTTTCAATTTGGTATTCGTCATTTATCTCGGAACCTGTGCGGTTTGCAACATCAAATCCAAGACCGATTTCAACTCCTTTGACAGCGCCAATGTTCATCAGAATTCTTGCAAGGTCTCCATCTAACCTTTCAAAAATAGGCTCTCCAAGTCCTTGCGGAACTCCAACAGCTATTGTTTCAACAATTCCTCCAACGGAGTCTCCTTCCTGTTTTTTGGCTAAAATCAGCTCTTCCATTTCGGATGCAGCGCTTAGGTCTGCACATCTGACGGGATTCTTTTCTATGTTTTCTTTGATTGCATTGAAGTCTTGAGGCTCTGCTTTTATGTCTCCAATTTGGGTCACGTGGGAAATTATTTCAATACCTTTTGTTTTTAAAAGTTTTTTAGCTATTGCGCCGCCGATTACGTGGCCGATTGTAACTCTTCCGCTTCCACGGCCGCCTCCATTGTAGTCATAGTTTCCATATTTCATCATCCAGCCATAGTCTCCATGGGATGGGCGTGGTGTGTTTTTAAACATGGAATAGTCTTTGGAATGTTGGTTTTTGTTGAAAACAACTCCTGTAATTGGTGTTCCGTCGGTCTTTCCTTTAAAAATTCCGGATAGTATTTGGACTTCATCAGATTCCTTGCGGGGAGTTGTTACGCTGCTTGTTCCTGGTTTTCTTTTATCAAGTTCCTTTTGAATGTCTTCTGCTGTCAGCTCAAGGTTTGCAGGGCAACCGTCTACAACGGCTCCAACCGCAACGCCGTGGCTTGCTCCAAAACTTGTTATTGTGAATTTTTCTCCAATTGAATTTGACATGGTAAGCCTCTTTTTAACAATTGTTGTAATATTTGTATTTCAGACATTTAAATTTTCACAAATATTTTTACATTGTTGCAGAGTTAAACTGCATTTTAATGTTCCCATTTCAGTATCAAGAGTAAAATCTGCATTGTTTTTAATAATTTCACAGATAAATTCTTTATATTTTATCAATGCTTCGTTACCATTTGGACCGGCTTCTTTTTTTAGTTTTTCAATGTTTTCCCCACAGTTAATGAAATCAAATATTTTCATTAATCCTTTTTTACGCGATGATGTTCTTTTAACATCTTCTTCTGTAGGGTTAGGGAATGAAAATGTGATATTGTAAGACCCTTTTGAGATTTTTTCAATGAGTAAATCTTCGGGTGTAGTGAAATTCATATCTATAAGATTAATCGTTGAATTTTTTGCAGTATTAAATTTAAGGCTTAATGAATACATATTGTTTAATGATAAGGGTTTATTCAATGTTTTACCTTCTAATTTTAAATTGATTTCGTTTAATTTTTGGATAAATTTGCACCTATTGTTTTTATAAATATCATAAACATATTTTATGGTTTCGTAGTTTCCTTTTGTACCGATAGATTCAGGGTGTTCCTTAAGATATTCATCAATTTCATCCAAATCTTGTTTTATTTCATTCAAATATTCATCATAGTCTTCTATTGTTTTAAATTTCATAACTTCACCTCAATTAAATGTACAATTCCTTTTGGGATCTCATTTTTGTCGCTGCCAAATAAGTCAGTCAGTATTCTTAATTTGGCGATTAGATAAGCCATATACTTTTTTTCATCAGATGCTGGAAATCTATAAATTCTCCAAGAATGACATAATCCTTTAGTTTTTGATTTGGAATTATTAATAAGGTCATCAACTTTTTGATAATCATTATTTTCATCGACTTTTTTCCCATCAAATTCAGTTAAACTGTCAATATCATTGGGATTTTCTTTTTTTGAAACAAAACTCCCATCAATCCAGTGGTCAAGAAAATAACCGGTATCTATTATTTCTCTTAAGTGTTTTTCATATTCTTTAAATATATCTTCCCTTTTAACTGATTTTTTACAAAAATTTTCTTTAAACTCATCAAAAGTCATGTTATACATTCCATAGGGAAGATATCCGTTTTCATCAAAACCGTTAAATTTTTTCATTTTCATAGTATCACATAAAAAATTTAACAGGCACCTGTATTTCATTATATAAAATGCTGTATATAAATATTTTTTTCCAAACTTATTCCATTGTTATTTCAAGCTTATTTAAGACTATTATATGAGTTTAAATCAATTTTACACGCATAATACAATTTTTTGAAATAAGGGCAATTTTTCTAAATGAGTGCAATTATAAATTTTTAAATAATTATAAAACATAACTATTACCAAGTGATAATTATGGAATTTCCGACAACAAGAATGAGAAGATTAAGAAAAAATGCTAAAATTAGAAATATTGTGCGTGAAACAAAGCTTGAAAAGGATGATTTAATCTATCCTATTTATTTTAAGGAAGAACTGGAGGGCATGGAAAAAGAAGAAATTTCGTCCCTTCCTGGAGAATTCAGATACTCCCTGGATGCGGGAGTTGAATTTGCAAAACAGCTTGAAGAAAAAGGCTTAAAATCAATCATCGTATTTGGAATTCCTAAAGAGGAAACAAAAGATGAAATAGCCACTCCAGATTATTCAGCAACAGGCATTGTTCAAAAGGCTGTAAGAAGGCTTAAAAAGGAAACAGATCTTGTTGTAATAACTGATGTTTGTTTATGTCAATACACTTCTCATGGACATTGCGGAATGATAGTTGAAAACGAGGACACAGATGATGGAATTGAAATATTGAATGACGAATCTCTTCCATACATTGCAAAAGTTGCACTTTCTCATGCTGAAGCCGGTGCGGACATTGTAGCGCCATCAGACATGATGGACGGCAGGGTTGGTGCAATCAGACAGACCCTGGATGACAACGGTTACTATAATGTGATGATCATGTCATATTCAGCAAAATATGCATCTGCATTTTATGAACCGTTCAGGGTTGCGGCCTGCTCATCACCTCATGCAGGAGACAGAAAATCCTATCAGATGGATCCTGCAAATGCTGTTGAGGCAATCCGTGAATGTGAACTTGACGTTATCGAGGGATGTGACTTCCTGATGGTAAAACCTGCACTTCCGTACCTTGACGTTGTTCGCATGGTTCGCGATGAGTTCATGCTTCCTTTGGTTGCATATAACGTAAGCGG
>NZ_CAMJCX010000089.1 GCF_946404245.1 uncultured Methanobrevibacter sp. | reverse complement strand
ATTTGCAAGAGCTAATTTTTGATCCCCATTATCCTCATAATAAGAAGAACTACTTTGCAATAATCCATCTTCAGGATAATCATCTAAATTATCATCATGAGAATTAACTAAATTAGTTTCTGAGATAGAATCCTCGTTAGAAACTTCCAATTTTTCTTGAGATAATGCATTTACATTATCAGTAGTTAAATTTGAATCTTCTGTATTTGAAGCATTACTAATATCAACTGCACATACTGTTCCTAAAACAATGAAGAACATGAGTACAACAGATATGAAAAATGCTTTATCTTTTATCGAAATTTTTCCACCTCTTGGTTCTCATTACGAAAATTTTATAGTAAAATATGATATATACTAATGTATAGTATTTCATAATGAGTGGATAAAGATATATAATTTAATATTATTTAAATGTTTTTAAAACTTAAAAAATTGAAAAACTCATTAAAATAAAGTAAATTACAAAAAAAAGATAGAAAGCATATATAAAATTAAAATAAAAGAATAAATATATCAAAATTTACTAGGATAAGCTTAAATAACTCAAATTTAAGTTAAAATTTTTAATGACTAATGAAAAATAAAATTTTAATTAAATTTCATTTTATAGATAAAATCATATGGTATTGATTGATTATACTGAAATTTAAATAATTATTGTGCCAAATAGCAAAAATGAATTAATTAAGAAGGATTACAATAAAAATAATAAATTTTAATTAAAAAAAGTAAAATTCCCGAAAATGGTTGAAAATATGTTATATGAAAAAAATATATTCCTCAAAAATCATAAACAAATCGACATTCATTTTGGATTAACTTATCCAAATATCTACAATACCGCAATGTCATCATTAGGATACAACATATTATACAACCAGATTAATGAACGTGAAGACACATGGTGTGAAAGAATTATATACCCTAATTTCAAGTCAATTGAATCCAATACGCCATTAAAGCATTTTGACATAATCAGTTTCACAATACAGTTCGAGGAAGATTACTTTAACATATTGGAAATCCTTAAAAAAGCGGAAATTCCACTGAAACGTGAAAACCGCAGTGAAAGTGACCCGTTGATAATTGCAGGAGGCCCATGCCCAACAGCAAACCCCATGCCATTATCCGACTATGTGGATATCTTCATTATCGGCGAAGGTGAAAATACAATAAATGCTCTTTTAGATAAATTTAAAGATTCTAAAAAGAAACTAGATGACTATCTGGAACTTGAAGGAGTTTATATTCCAGAATATGGCAACAAGACAACAATTTCAATTATTGAAAACATGAATTCTGCTTATCACATCCGAGATCCTATTATCAGCACTAGCGATGATGAAAACTATCCGACTATTTTTAACAATACGATAATGCTGAATGTTTCAAGGGGATGTACAAGAGGCTGCAGATTTTGCATGGCAGGATATCTCTACAGACCAATGCGAGAAACACCCTGCGATAAACTTATTGATATTGCAGTCAAAACAAGAGAAAAAACAGGATTGAATAAGATTACTCTGATTGGAGCTGCAGTATCAGATTATAGTGAACTGGAAAAACTAACCTCAACACTCGAGGATAAAGGTTTTCAAATTTCAACACCCTCCCTCAGAATTGAATCAATAACCAAAGAAACATTGGAAACATTGAAAAGGAGCGGACTTAAAACAATTACCCTTGCACCGGAATCAATTTCAAAACTTCGAAAAGTCATCAACAAAAATATACTGGACGAACAAATTTTTACTGTAATTGAAAATGCTGTTGAACTGGATTTCAAAATCAAACTATACTTTTTAATTGGAATCCCTGGTGAGACATCAGATGACATCAAAGAATTAGTGGAGTATATGAAAAAAATTGCAAATATGCATACAAGCATTAAAAATGTAAAATTTAGCGTGAATCCAGTAATTCCAAAACCACAAACACCCCTACAATGGGAAGCCTATGACTTTAAAGACATCAAAAATAAAATCCGGTTTATTCAAAAAGAAATGAGAAAATATAATATAAAATGTGAAAGTGCCAAAAAAGGACTAATCCAATATATATTATCTTGTGGAAATAGTGATGTTGGTGCAATAATCGAGAAATCATTAACCAAAAAAATAACTCTAAAAGAATGGAGAGAAAATCTTCCAGAATACAATATTGACGATGACCTGCCATGGGATAAAATTGATATTGGCGTGACCAAAAGATTTTTAAAAATAGAGCATAGACGATTGAAAACATTGAAGCAAACCCCATGGTGTGAGATTTCCACATGTTACAACTGTGGGTCTTGTGAAAAATAATTACTAGAAAAAATAATTTTTACTATAATAAATATATAATATAATAAGTGAGGTAAATTTATGATAAATCCAGCAAGTAGAACAAAATCAATTGAACTATCACAAATAAGAAAAATGTTTGAAGTAACAAATCCTGATGCAATAAACTTAGGGATAGGCGAACCTGATTTTGATGTTCCACAGAATATTAAAGATGCAATGAAACAGTCAATTGATGAAAATGACACTCATTATACTCCAAACAAAGGATATATTGAATTAAGAGAAGAGATTGTTAAAAAATTTAAAAATGAAAATGGAATTAAAACAAATCCTGATAACATTATCGTGACTGTAGGAGCCAGTGAAGCATTATACATGTGTGCACAGGCATTTATAGAAAAAAGGGATGAAGTGATTCTGCCAAATCCTAGTTTTTTATCCTATGAGGCCTGCGTAAAATTGGCTGGCGGTGACATTGTACCTGTAGACTGTAAAATGGAAAATGATTTTAAATTACAGGCTAGTGATGTTGCGGATAAAATTACTAAAGATACAAAAGCAATAATCCTGAATTCGCCTTCAAATCCTACAGGTGCAGTAATGGAAAAAGAGGACATTAAAGCAATTGCTGATTTATCAATGGATAATGATTTCCTAATCATTTCAGATGAAATTTATGAAAAAATCATTTATGACAAAAAACATTATTCTCCTGCAAAATACAGTGACAATGTAATCACATTAAACGGATTTTCAAAAACATATGCAATGACAGGACTTAGAATTGGTTATTTAACCGCAAATGAAAATTTAACTGAAGAATTGCTTAAAATACATCAATATAACATTGCATGTGCAAGTACTACTTCTCAAAGAGGAGCCTACGCTGCATTAACAGGACCTCAAGATGAAGTGGAAAAAATGGTTAATGAATTTAAAAACAGAAGAAATTTAATTGTTTCACGTTTGAATGAAATGGGATATGAAACTGTTAATGCTGAAGGAGCATTTTATGTATTTCCTAAAATTGAAGATGAAGACTTCGTAGCAAAAGCTGCAAAAGAAGGAGTAATTACCGTACCTGGTGCAGCATTTGGATCAAATGGAAAAGGACATGTCCGCATGTCTTATGCAAATTCATATGAAAATATTGAAAAAGCTATGGATATACTAGAAGAGCGTGTTGTTAATGGATGATTTTCGCCAAAAAGGTGGTAAAAAAGCAGCAATGGTTGCAATAACCGCTAATTGTATTTTAACAATATTGAATATTGCTGTTGGAATAATATCCGGAAGTTATGCTTTAGTTTCAGAAGGTGCACATACTTTATCTGACGTAGCCACATCCGTGATTGCATACATTGGTTTTTATATTGGTCAAAAACCAGCTGATGAGGAACATCCTATCGGACACGGACGTGCTGAAGCAATCAGCGGTTTAGTAATTGTTATATTTTTAGTTCTTATTGCATGGGAAATTATTCAAGGATCTGTTGAAAAGATATCCAATCCTTCATTAATTACAGTTCCAAGCACATTAGCTGCAGTTATGGCAGTTGTGGGAATAATTGTTAATTTACGTGTTAGTGAATATATTATAGACTTGGGAAAACAAATTAAGAGTCCTGCAATTGTTGCAGATGGAAAACACCAAAAAACAGATATATTCTCATCAATCGCAATTTTAGTGGGAGTGGTAGTGTCAAATATGGGTTATCCAATATTAGACCCTATCATTGCATTAATAATTGGAGGATTAATCTTAAAAACTGCATATGAAATTACAAAAGAAAATATAGATAATATCATGGGCAGGGTTCCGTCTGAAGAGTTCATCCAAAAGATAAAAAAAGTTGCGGAAGAAGCTCCTGAAGCAGAAAATGCGCATAACATCAAAGTCGACTATTTGGGAGCCTATGCAACCGTAGCTTTACACATTGAGCTTGATGGAAGCATGACTTTAGATGAATCTCATGAAATCGTGCATAAAGTTCAAAACAATATCATGAATGAAATTCCTGAAGTTAAATATGTAATGGTTCATGCATGTCCAATTGGATCAGACTATGACCATGACCAAAAAATAGATAAATAATATTAAAAGCGCCGGGACGGGGATTTGAACCCCGGAGGTC
>NZ_CAMJCX010000088.1 GCF_946404245.1 uncultured Methanobrevibacter sp. | reverse complement strand
TCCATTGCTTCTGCAGAAGCTAATGTGTGTGGAATAGGACATACTCCACAGATTCTTTGACATAAAACAGGTGCTGTTTCAGGAGCTTTGTTAAGAACCATCTTTTCTAAACCCCTAACAGGAGTTATACTAAAATACATACCTTTTGTAACAATACCTTCATCGTCAACTTCCATGACCAATTCCGCGTGGCCTTCTTGACGAGAAGTAGGTTTAATAACTACTCTATCTTTCAAATATGTCACCTCAATTATTAGCAATTAGAAACTAACATTAATTATATTAGTTTATTATTACTTATAAATTATAGCAGAAAAAAAATATCGAAATATATATAAGATATGAAAAACTAAATTTTAATATTATATTTAAGATATAATTCAAAGGAGGGAAAAAATTGGATAAAGCAAATATTATAATTTCAATTATTATCGTGTTATGTATTGCAGCTGCCGTTGCAGCATACGGAATAACAAATAGTGATAATCCAATATTCTCTGATTTATCAAGTATGACTGCCAATAATGGAGGTAATGGACTTGGAAACAACACTACCGCAGGAAACGGAAGCGGACATTCCCCATCAAGTGTAGCAACCACTAATGGAGGTTCAGGTGCAGGAGGCGCTTCTGACGGAGGCGCAAGTTCAGGATCAAGTAGCTCCGGATCAAGTTATGACAGTGGAAGTTATAATGGCGGTAACAGTAATTCCGGATCAGATTCAGGATCCAGTTCAGGAGGAATGTCTTATGGCACCGCTCAAAGTATTGCAAATAGCAGAATTTCTGAACCTGGATGCTATGCTGGTGGAGGACAATACTCCAATGGAATGTGGATTTTCATAATTTACGATGAAAATGGTAACAATGTAGGAACCATTAGCGTAGACGCAAATGGAAATACTGGAGAAGATTAATATTTTTAATCTTTTTTATTTTTTTTAATAAAATAGATAACTATATATAATAAGAAAAAGAGAATTATTATTGTTGTATATAAAGGGCCCGTAGCCTAGCTGGATAGGGCGTCGGACTTCTAATCCGAAGACCCCGGGTTCAAATCCCGGCGGGTCCGCTCTTAATACAATTTTTACTTTTTTTAATGATATTTTAACAAATAGTTTCATATTTATGGGCTTGTAGCCTAGTCTGGAAGGGCGTAAGACTCCTAATCTTAAGATCGAGGGTTCAAATCCCTCCAAGTCCGTATTTATATTTTTAAAAGAAATCTAAGGTAACAACTTTTTCCTCTTTAGGTTTTCTATCAAACAATATCTCACCATATTTGCCGCCACCGCCAGGAACAACTTCAATTGTTCCATTTCTAAATGCTTCAATAGCAGGGGCAATATCAGAATCTACTTTTGCAATATCTTCAATTGAGACATTAATCAGAACATCTATTTCTGTGGAAAAAACATCAATCAAGTTCTGCCATTTTCCCTGAACGGTTTTGGTTGTAACTCCTTTATCATAAACTGTTGAAATCAGCTCGGCAAGAGGCATCAAATGAACATAAGGAGGTCTAAAGCTAGGATGTTTCGGTTCTTTAAAATCAGCGATTTCAGATATTCTAAAATCCACACCTTTTTTGATTCTTCCACCGCAACTGCACTTCATCTTGTTTTCTTTGGCAACAATAGGATCAATTAATTTAAAGCATTTGGTACATGCAGTCATGTGATATTTACCAAGATTTGGAAATAGCCCATAATTTGCTTTAATATTCCTATGTTTAATTGCGTGTTTTATCGATGAGTATGATATATCCTTAAGCTCAATCTGATTAAATTCCCTACCCAACCTGTGTGGCCACGGGGAGTGCGCATCGGAATTTGTCAAAAATGGGAAATCCTTAAGCTCACTTACAGTATCAGCCATAAAAGTGTCTGCTGAAAGGCCAAGCTCTACAAAATCAGGTTTCTTTTCATAGCAATCGTAAATGCTGTCATAAGATTTATACATTCCAGTCCATGGAGTAAATGCATGAGCCGGACCAATAAGACAGTCGTATTCTTTTACAAGTTCCAAAAGTTCCACCCCGCCCAATTGGGTCTTTGGTCTACCATCATTATTTTTATTTTTAGACGGCAGCTTATCGGACAGTTCACGTGCGATTTCAATATTTGGGATAATAATCACATGGTGAATCTTATTCTTTCCCTCAACTTCAGTAGTCAGAACAAAATCCATGCCATCAGCAGAGTATATTCCATCACCCACATAATCTGTGCTTTCCTCAATAATATCCAGCCATCCAGGATGGAAAGCATCGCCGGTTCCAAGTAGTTGCAGTCCCTTTAATTTGGATTTGGGAGCCATGTTTTTAATCAGCATGTCTTTTGATGAAGCCATTGAAAAGCAGCTGTGGATGTGAAAATCGGCATTAACTAACATGATTAAATGTTAGAAGGAATTATTATTTAATATTTTTTTAACATCATTTACCGGATATTTTTCCTTTTTCGGATTCAAATCGACATTCAAATCATCTGAAATATTATCATCCAAATTTTTTAAAAAGGAATTTGTTTTTTCAATCATACTGATTAATTCTTTCTGATTTGTAGGATATGCCAACCTTAAAGTTGGAATGTTCAAATCATTAATAATCTTGACTTCAAGGGAATGTGCATTATTGCAGGAGTTGCCTCCAAACAAAATCAAGTCATTCAATGCATTATACATCTTTGGATGATTTTTTGGTCTTTTGCCAATAATTATGGCCGCTTCCGCATTATCAACGACTTGAGAAAATAAATATAATCTTCCTCTCACACCGGATGGAAGTTCACTTGAACAGTAAATGTTAATCAGATTGTCAAAATTAAAATTGCCTTCACAAATATCCATATTGTCAGACTTGGAAAAATTTGAAGGAGATACGTACGTGTGCCCATTCTTTTCAATCAATGGAATGACAATCATAGATGCATCAGGCACAACTATAACATTCATAAAAAAAGTAAAAATAAAAAAATATATTGAAGTTATCCAATATATCTTAAATCGTCCGCATTTCCTGCATTAGCTTTATTAATCATATCTTGTTCCATTTGTTGAGCTTTAGCAATCATTTGTCTTGTTTCTTCAGCTCTTTCTTCTAATTTATCAACATTAATCTCAAAATTAAGTAACATGGACAATTTATTTAATATAGCTTCAGCAGCTTCAGCATCAATGAAATAACCCGGAGTTTCACCCATAAGGCAAGATCCTTGAATTTGCTGGCGAACAGCTAGACCTAAAAACAGTCCTGAAGCTCCAACAATTCCACCATCGTTAGCCCTTATTTCAATTTCAGCCTCTTTTAGTAGCTCGATATTTTCTTCGCAAGTTGCAGCACCGAAAACTCTTGGACTTTCTGTAGGTTGGCCAGTGACCATTCCTCCCAAAGTGTAGATTCTATCAATGCCAAAACCTTTCACATATTCTAAAATATCTTTGCATACCAGATATTGACCTTCAGGGGATAAAGCTTGAGTATTACCTACCAAAATAATTAAATCCAAATTATCTTCACCAACATCTTTTAAACAGTACAATTCATTTTTCATATTTTCAATAATTCCCTCATCTTTAACAATTACTTGAGGAGGGAAAGTTGGAGAATGAATTTCAGCAAATTTAGTAGCTCCTAACTCATCAATCATATGATCAGCAGCCAATTTGCCCACATGACCTAAGCCAGGTAATGCCTCAATAAAAATAGGATTGTTTACTTCGATGTCTTCTAAAACAGTTATTTCTGTAGTTTCCATACCCAATTACTCCTTCATTGATTCCTTTTTTAATATACGTCTATATTTACCATATTTATCCTCAACTGAAAATTTTGGAGGATAAATTACTTTAAGTTTGCCGCCGCATTTGGGACAAACTTCTTTTAAAGTATAAATACCACATTCAGGACATTTATTCATTTTCATATTCATAAGAATCTAATTATCTAATTCTCTTAAAAATGAACCATTTCCGTCAGATTCTTCAACAACTGCTATACACCTATCAGCAGCAGCTTTAAGCTCTTTTTCCGCTAATAAATAATCAGTAGATTTAACTGTGATTCTGTATCTTGGTGCACCTACACACTGTACCTTGATTTCTTCTTCAGCATCACCATTATCTTCTGCAGCTTTAAGAGCGGCAATGATAATTTCAACACCATTCGGCACAAATGTTTCAATGTCAACATAACCACTAATATGAACCTCAGGAGGAGTAATATTTTTCTTAGCTACTTCAGTAATAGCATCAGCCCAATCTTGAGGGATTCCTTCTTCAGTAAGTGATTCTGCACCTTCGTCAGCAGCAGTTTCAAAAGCACCATAAACATCACCAAAGATGTCCATAAGCTCATAACCTACTTCATCGTAAGCAGCATCCAAATCTTTATCTAAGGATTTAGCAGCCAATTCTAAGAATTTTTCAGCTTTTTGCTCGATTTTCCAATGTTGGATTTTTTTAGTTCTTTGATCTTCACGGATTCTTTTTAAAG
>NZ_CAMJCX010000087.1 GCF_946404245.1 uncultured Methanobrevibacter sp. | reverse complement strand
CCAATACCAATTAGCGGATTGATTCTTGCACTTTTATCCCTTGGAAATCTTACTCAAGACATCCATCCATGCCTAAGGGTTATTTTTGGAGGTATTGGACTAATATTTTTAATTTTAATAATATTAAAACTGATTTTTTACACGGATCTGATTAAAGAAGACTTTAAAAATCCTGTAATTGCAAGCAGTTCGGGTACTTTTTCCATGAGTTTGATGATTTTATCTACATACATCATCACATTTAACCCGAGTATTGCATGTGGTGTTTGGATTATTGGAATTGCCTTGCATATTCTGCTAATGATTTACTTTACCTATCATTTTATTGTACGTAATTTCAATATTTCGAATGTCTATCCGACATACTGGATAGTCTTTGTAGGAATAACCATGGGTGCAATCACATCTGGAGTTCATGGAGCATCCGAAGTAGGATTCATATTTTTCATTATAGGCTTTATTGCAATGGCCATAACCTTGCCTTTGGTGATATACAGATACGTCAAATATCCTGAAGTTCCAGATGGAAACAAGCCGTTGATCTGCATTTTCACTGCAGTCTTAAGCATACTGATTGTCGGTTATCTCAACTCCGCTTCCGGCATATCACTTGAGTTTGTAACCGTGCTTTACATATTCGCCTGCATATTCTATATCTTTGCCCTTTGGAAATTCATTGAATATAGGAATTTGGATTTTTATCCGAGCTTTGCGGCATTTACGTTCCCATTTGTTATCAGCGCACTTGCAACAAAAGGAGTCTTGTCAAAAATAGGTTCAAATCTAATATTGAACAGCATTTTAGAAATAGAAATTGCAATAGCTGCAGTTATTGTAGTTTATATCCTCATCAGATATAGCATATTCTTAAAAAATAGTAAATAAAAGTAGAAATTAATCTACTTATCCTTTGTTAATCACTTTTACTTTTTTAGGAGAAACAATGATTAGCTCCTTGTCATCAGTTTTGGCGAGCAATAATGCCTGAACGCCGTATCTTGACCTCATCTGATTAATCTTATCGCCTGCTAATTTAAAATTAGCTGCACTTTCTTTTTCCAAAAAGGACAAATCTAAAATGACAGGATTGTTTTCCTCTAAAACTTGATCAACAACATAATTTATATCATCAATTGTTCTCGGCCTGATTAAAACAATCTCATAAAATGATTGTTCAGGTGTAATCACATAATCATCATCGACATAATCCTGAACAGGATTAGGGCGAGGAGCAGGATTAGGATTTGGATTGTTTACTGGTCTTGGCCTTGGTTGATATTGACTCCTTTGAGGTTGTTGACGTGGGGAATTACTTCTACCTTCAGACTTGGTGAGATTGTTAATCATTTTAGACAAATTTTCTAAAGCACTATCTGCTGCATTTTTTTCTCTTTTGCTAGTTTCGGTTTCTTCGAAACCTAAACTTCTTTTTAAAGTATCAGTAAAACTCATTTCAATTACTCCTCTAAGTATTCAAAAATAGCATCTAACAATTTAGAAGCCCCATTATTATAAACATCTTCTGCAGGCAAGTTGTATGTTGACTCGAAATACTCAGGACACATGTCCAATTCCGCATTCTTAAGGTTTACTGAAAGTCCTACAACTTTTGTAGGTTCAACAGCTTCGATAGCTGTGATTTCTTCCACAATGCCGCGAGGTTCCCTGTATGGGTGGTTTGGCCTGTGTCCAACAATTACTGCATCAGGAGAAGCACCAATCAGGATTGCTGCTGATAAACCTCTTGGGTGAGGATTTCCTTTTTCAGTTAAGCTGGATTGACCTTCAATGAAAATGATATCTGGCTTTTTGGTTTCTTCAACATATTTGATTGCAGATAAAACAGCTGCCGGAACATCCATAGCGGATAGACTTCCAGCCCTGAAATTAAAGTCAGTAGGTTCTTCCAATCCCATTTCATCAGTTGAAATTATAGCAGGAGTAAGGCCTCTTTCACTTGCTGCCATTCCAAGCATTTTAGTGGTGGTTCTTTTACCACATTCCTGGGAGGTTCCTCCAACAAAAATTACCGGAGCGTTAGGAGTATAAGATATTTTTGGTAAAACTTCACATGATTTTTCAGGAGCGATTCCAGCAATTTTCTCAACAACGTCTAATCTAGGACCGATTTCCTTAATAACAACATTTTTTGAATCAGCAAATTTCTTTAAAGACAGATTTTCTTCTACTGACAATGATCTAAATGAAGTGATGACATTCAAACCTGCATCAATAGCTTGAACCGCATATTTCAATGCAGCGCCTTCAGCACCGATAGGCAACATTATAACAAGTGATTTTGCTTCAGGTGCACTTTCCAAACATTCATTAAGGCTACCTGCAACGATATGACCACAAAATTGTTTTCCTTGTTTTCTTTCATCATCATCTATGAATCCTACTGCCTCAACACCTTCAAGATTGGAGAATTTTTCACCTCCTCCACCACATCCGACTACGATGAATGGATTTAAGTCTTGAATCTCTTTAACTGAATTTACTGAATACAAAAATTTCACCCCTATCCTATAATTTATAACTTATAACTAATCATGTAAATTTATTATCTTAATTTTTCAAAAGTAATATTTCAAAAAATAATATATTAATATTAATTATAATTTTTCACATTAATAAAGTATGATGTTTTATGCCATTATTTTTATAAATGTAATGACAAAGATAAAAATATAAAAATTATTGTCAAGGAGATTTTAACATGAGAAAACCTTATGTTATACTGATTGGAAGCGCATCCGGAATTGGAAAATCCACAATAGCTGCAGAATTAGCTAAAACATTGAATATTAAACATTTAATTGAAAGTGACTTCATAAGAGCAGTTGTCAGAGGCATCATTGGGAAGGAATATGCTCCAGCACTTCACAGCTCATCCTATGATGCATATAAACATTTAAGAAACAAGGAACGTTACGAAAGTTATGATGAACTGGTGTCAGCAGGATTCGATGAACATGCAGCATCAGTCATTCCCGCACTTGAAAAAATTATCCAGAGGGCAATCACAGATTATGACGACATAATCATTGAAGGAGTTCACCTGGTTCCTGGACTGATTGACATCGAGCAGTTTAAGGAATTTGCAAACATTTACTTTTTCATATTGAGCTCCGATGAGGAATCCCACAAGGAAAGATTTGTAAAAAGGGCTGTTCAAATCCATCGCGGTGGAAAACAGCTGGATTTCTTCAGGGAAAACAGAATCATACATGATCACTTAATAGAACAAGCGAAAATAAATGGAGCAAATATCATTCATGCAGAAGCCATTGACAAGACACTCGACAAGATACTGTCTGTCATAAACAAGTCATGCGCCACAATCAACCTGATAAACAGCGCGGATGAGCTTTCAGACGTAATTGACATAATTATCACAAAGAACAACGGAAGCATGGAAAAGGTTGTATACAACATTAAAGGATTCAAGGAGCCTTTGGTTAGAAACATCAATGTTTCAGATGAAGATTCCGCTCACAGATTCATTGAAAAACTTAACGAGGATGAAAGCAAAAAGGAATATCTCAATGAATTATATAACCTGTCAGAGTACAGAAAAACAACCATCTGTGCCGCTAACGCTGAAAAATTAGATAAAATCATAAAAGAATTAACAGAAAAAGGATATGTTTTAAATGAATGAAGAAGAAATAAATGAAATGATTATCAAATGTCCGGTATGCTTTGTTGAAGGAAAAGCCAAATCAATCATGAGGGAACTGGAAATACCTCACTTTGGAAAGGTTCTTGAAACAACAATCCAATGTCCGGAATGCGGATTCAGACACAGTGACATTATTGCACTCGAACAAAACGATCCCGCAAAATATGTCATTGAAATTAACAAAAGCAATCTAACCGTCAGAGTCGTCAGGTCACAGTCCGCTACAGTTTCAATTCCTGAAGTAGGCATAAAAGTAGAGCCTGGACCAAAATCCGAAGGATACGTCACAAATGTTGAAGGTATGCTCAACAGATTTGAGGATGCGGTAAAAAAAGCTTTGAATCTTTTTGATAATGCTGAATCCCAGGAAAATGCTAAAAATACATTAAAGAAAATTCAGGACCTCAAGGAAGGTAATGGAACTGCAACATTGATTATCCTAGATCCATTCGGTCAAAGTAATATTGTCAGTGACAGTGCACAGATTCTTGAAATTCCAGAAGAGGAACTTAAAGATTTAAAAACAGGTTTTAGTCATATTGAAGAAAATTAAGAAGAAGATTATTCTTCTTCCTCTTCATCATCAAGACTTGCTGAGAAACTTGTGAAAGTGTCTTCTTCAACAACGTCTTTTAATTTTAAAGTTTTTTGAACATCCATAGCTAATGCGTTACAGTCCGCTTTGATAGCTTCTAAATGTAATAAGATTCTTTCTTTTTCTTGATTAATTCTTTCAATGTTAGTGTATGGGTAAGTAGATTCTTTAAGCATTTCATATTCGATTGTGGTGTATGGATAATCGTTTAATTGCTTACATACGTTTTTTAATACTTCGCCTAAAAATTTGTTCATTTCTACTTTTACTCTTTCCCTGATCATTTTGTCGTCATCAAGATTTTCTTTCATTAAACGTACAACTTCAGCTTTTG
>NZ_CAMJCX010000086.1 GCF_946404245.1 uncultured Methanobrevibacter sp. | reverse complement strand
TACCAGCCCGTGAAGTAAGAATCCTCGACCTCTTCCAAGGTCGAGGTAGTTCAAGCACAGTTACGGCAATGAATCCATTCTTTGGTTTGTCATTGCTGAGATTTTAATAGTATTAATCATAATTCTATTGAATCTGAGAGGAGATTAGCCACACCTGATTAACTACCTCAACTCAACTGATTGAGTTGAGATCTCTTAACAATATTGTGCAGGAATGCTCCGGCTTTTAAGTCGGAGATGAATGCACTTTTAAATTGGCATGATGTTCAATTATTTGCATTGCTGTCCCTATTTTTGTCGTATCTTATAAATCAAAATGTATCTGCAAGGGAGTATGTTCAAACTAGAACTGCTCATTTCTAAGGAATTAGTGCTATTTTTAAATACCTTTAAATAGGATGTGTACTATAATTTAAATATTATATTACATTATGTAAGTTATACTAATGATTTCATATTGTTAGTAGAGGGTGATTTGTTTGAAAATTAAAGATACTAAAAGTTTATGCCCAGAGTGTGGAAAACCTCTTGATGCAGAAGTTTATGATGAAGACGGAAAAATTTTCATCAAAAAAACTTGTGATGAACACGGGGAATTTATAAACACTTACTGGAGTGACGATAAATTGTATGATAAGATGGAAAATTACATTCCATCTATTACTCATGTGGAAAATCCTTGCGTGGAAGATACCGGTGCATGTCCTACCAATTGCGGATTATGTTCCAAACATGAAACTTCAACCGTATTAGGATTGATTGATGTTACCAACAGATGTAATTTAAGATGCCCTGTCTGTTTTGCTAATGCGGCTGTTGCAGGTTATAAATATGAACCTTCACAGGAAGAAATCAGGCAGATGCTTAAGAATTTAAGGAATTTAAAACCTCATCCATGTCCTGCAATTCAATATGCCGGCGGTGAACCTACCGTAAGGAAAGACATTGTTGAACTTGTAAAAATGGCAAAAGAAGAAGGTTTCACTCACGTTCAAATTGCTACCAACGGTATTAGATTAGCTAAAAGGGAAAATTTAGCTAAGGAATTAAAAGAAGCAGGTTTGAACACTGTTTATCTGGCATTTGATGGAGTTACTCCTGAGCCATACATCAACAATAGGGGTAGAGATTTGCTTCCGGACAAACTTCAGGCAATTGAAAACTGTAGAAAAGTGGGTTTAGGTGTTGTACTTGTTCCTACATTGGTTAAAGGAGTCAATGATCACCAAGTAGGAGATATCATTAAATTCGCATTTGACCACAGTGAAAACATTTACGGTGTTAACTTCCAGCCTGTTTCATTTGCAGGAAGAACTCCTTCAGAGCATGTGGAAGAGCAAAGGATAACCATTCCTGACTTTGTTAATATTATTGAGGATGTAACTGACGGTCAGGTTCCTGTTGATGCATTTTATCCACCTTCATTTGTCGAACCTATTGCAGAATTCATTTCTCTGCTTGATGGTGAAGATTCCGCAAAAGTGACCTTGAACTGTCACGAACATTGTGGAATTGCAACCTATGTGTTCAGGGAAAAAACTGAAGGTTCAGGCAAAGACAAGCTAATTCCAATCACAGATTTCATTGATGTTGATGACTTGGCTGACAAATTAAAAGAATACAATGAAAAACTTAAAAAAGGTAAATTTGGAGCTCGTAAAAGGGTTCTGGCTGGATTAACTGGAAATTTAACTAAAATGGTTCATACCAGCAGAACTCCTGAAGATTTGGACATTGTCAGAGTTTTAGTAAATGTATTTGCTAGAGGAGATTACGAAGCATTAGGAGACTTCTCAAAAGATGCGATGCTCATTTCATGTATGCACTTCATGGATCCATTCAATTTCGATGAAGACAGGGTTAAAAAATGTGTTATTCATTACGCAACCCCTGACGGCAGAATCATTCCATTCTGTACCATGAATTCAATGTATCGTGAAAGTGTAGAGCAAAAATTTGCACAACCGTTAAAATAAATTAATTTTCAAATCACCAACAACTTATTTTGTATTTGGGATGTCCCAAATACTTCAATATTTTTTTATAACTTATTTATTCTGATTTAGTGATAGAAATGGATATTATTAAAGGAAAAACATGGACTTTCGGCGAAAATATAGATACTGATGTAATTATTCCTGGAAGATATTTAAGAACATTCAACCCTCAGGATTTGGCAGACCACGTACTTGAAGGTGAACGTCCGGATTTCACAAAAAACGTTCAAAAGGGAGACATCATTGTAGCTGATGAAAACTTCGGTTGCGGCTCATCAAGAGAACAGGCACCGGTAGCTATCAAGACAGCTGGTGTTGATGCAATCATAGCCAAATCATTTGCAAGAATCTTTTACAGAAATGCTATTAATATAGGACTTCCTGTAATTGTATCAGATATTGATGCTAAAGACGGAGATATAATAAGCATTGATTTGTCAAAAGGAATCATAATCAATGAAACTACTGATGAATCAGCTACTTTCGAACCGTTCAAGGAGTTCATGCTGGAAATTTTGGAAGATGGTGGATTAGTCAACCATTATTTAAATGAAAAAGAATAATTCTTATATTTGAGGTATTAAAATGGATTGTCCGATTTGCGGTAGTGATGATTTGGAAGTTTTAAAGTCAAAGCAGAAATCATCAAAGAAAAAATTAATTGAAGAGTATTTATTTAAATGTGAGGATTGTGGACACGTTTTTAAAGATGTTGTCTCTTTGAAAAAGCCACAGCCATATAGGCTGATTATCTCAGAGCATGACAAGTCTCGCAAAACCACAATTGACCTGTTGCCAAGTGATGAGCTTGAAAAAGGTGATGTTTTACTTTCTGAATTCGGTCAGGTTGAGGTAACAAGTATTGAAGTTGGCGATACCAGAGTAAACAAGGCAATTATTGAGGATATTGATACAATATGGGCAAATTCTATTGAGATTCCTGCACGTATCGGTTTTTCCGTTGACTTGCATGGGGAAGTTGATTCATATAAACTGGACCTTGAAAGGGATTTCGAAATAGCTCCAGGTGATGTTGTAAAAATCGATAAGCATATTGTTAAGGTCCATGTCGTTAAAACTCAGGAAAGAAAATTGACTTCAGGATTTGCAAAAGCCAACGTCATTACAAGGGTTTATTCAAAACCTGTCAAATTCAACAATTACGATTACGATTTGACCAAAAACATTTTCAAAAAAACTAAAAGTGGAAAAAAATGAAAGTATATATTCAAACTTACGGATGCACATTCAATAAGGCCGATGCACAAATCATGGCCGGCGTTTTAAACGAGAATGACATTGATATTGTTGACAGTATCGAAGAGGCGGACATTGTTATTGTCAATACATGTTATGTTAAACTGCCTACTGAAAACAAGGTCACATATCAAATCCAGCAGCTTCAGGAGAATTATCCTGACAAAAAGGTCATTGTAAGCGGATGCATGGTTGAAATAGATCCTGAAAAATTGGACAAGATTGGACCTAATGTTTCCTGGATCGGGCCGCATCAACTGAATAAGTCTGCGGATGTCGTTAATGCTACCTATTGCGGAGAGGTCGTAAGGGAATGTGGATTTTCAAAGGAAAGTAAAGTTTGTGTTCCAAAATTAACTGATGACAGTTTAATTCATATTATTCAAATTTGTGAAGGTTGTTTGGGAGCATGCACATTTTGCTGTACTCGTTTTGCACGAGGACCTTTAAATAGCTATCCGATTGCGGATATTGTTGAGGAGGCAAGGCAAGCTATTGAAGACGGCGCATGTGAAATTCAGCTCACTGCCCAGGATACCGCAGCATTTGGTCGTGACAGTGGTGAGAAACTATCTGATTTAATCAAAGAAGTGGCTAATTTAGATGGAGATTTCCGTGTACGTGTTGGAATGATGCACCCTAAAAACATTTTAAACGATGTTGATGAAATAATCGATGCGATGAAACATCCGAAGGTATATAATTTTATACATTTACCTATTCAATCCGGAAGTGACAAGGTTTTATCAGAGATGAGGCGTGGTCACACCATTGAGCAGTATCTTGACATCGTATCAAAATTCAAGAGTGAAATTCCTGATTTGACACTGGCCGTTGATATTATTGTAGGTTATCCGACTGAAACCGATGAGGATTTTGACCTGACAGTGGAATTGCTGAAAAATATCAAGCCAAGTCTGATTCACCTGTCAAAATATCAGCATAGGAAAGGTGCCATATCATCTTCACTTCGTGAAATTCCTCGTGATGTGATGAAGAAAAGATCAAAATTTTTATCTGAAATTAAATCTGAAATAACTGAAGAAGAAAACAAGTTGCTTGTTGGAACAACTCAAAAAGTATTGGTTCTTGAAAAAGGTTCTAAAGGCGGATTCATTGCTAAGACAGATTCATATATTCCAGTAATTGTTGATGATGTCAAGTTAGGTTCTTTTGTTGATGTCAAAATAACTGAAGCAACTGCAACTTATCTTAAGAGCGAATTATTGTAGAGAAAATTTTTTTATTTGTTTTTCTTCTTATTTTCATATTTTCACTTAATTTTTATGCCTTAATTATTTGTAGTATTTGTATTTTTTATTGATTTTGAAAAGCATATTATAATAGGTGATGTATCATAATATAAGCGATTTTTATTAATTTTTACCGATACCTTTATATACTATTGTGTACTATCTTTTAATTGGAGGTGTAATAATGAGTGAATTACCAATCGCACCAGTCGGTCGTATC
>NZ_CAMJCX010000085.1 GCF_946404245.1 uncultured Methanobrevibacter sp. | reverse complement strand
ATTGAGTGTTATTATGGCAAAAAAAGGTTCTGCTGAAGAAAGGGATTTGGTACATAAATTATGGGAAAGGAATTTTGCAGCTATGAGAGCTCCAGCATCTGGTGGGGCTACTAAAAGACCTTTGCCTGATGTTCTTGCAGGAAATGGCAAATTATATTTAGCAATTGAGGTTAAGACAACTACAAAAGATAAGGTTTATATTGATTCTGCACAAATTGAAGAGTTATGTGAATTTTCAAAAATATTTGGTGCAACTCCATATATTGGTGTCAGATTTAAATATACGAAATGGTTGTTTATAGAACCTGAAAGAACTCCTCGTACTAAAAACGGAAATTATAAAGTTGAAAAGGATTATGTGCTCGAAAAGGGCTTGGAAATTGATGAAATAGCAGGCATTGACAAGCAGATGAAATTTGAGTGAATGGTAATCTTTATATATTATTAAAATATATTTATTAGTGTATGTTATATGTGGGGTTATGGTGTAACCTGGCAGCATCGGGGACTCCAGTTGTCTTTGAAGAAATATACGCGTAACTGAACAGTATCCGTTGTGATGATCAATTGGAGTACTGAGACAAGAGAAATCCCCGGATTGGGGTTCAAATCCCTATGACCCCATTTTTATATACAACTATTTTTCAAAACTTTTAATAACTTTCTTAATTATATTATCTTTCATGAGTTCAGAAATTATTTTTATTTTGGGTTATAATTACGATTCTAACTGTTATTTGATTAATAAAAACACTTTAGTTGACACTGGCGCCGGTCAAAATAAAGAGTATTTGTTTTCAAAACTTCGAGAAAATGGGGTAGAGCCTGATGACATTGAATTTGTTGTAAACACTCATTGTCATTTTGATCATATAGGAGGTAACTATTTCTTCCCAAATGCTAAAATCGCAGTCCATAAACTTGACGCTGATTCCATGAAAAATAAGGATACTTTAGGCACAGGTGGCAATGCATTTGTTTTGGGTGATGGGGCCAACACAAGAGTTGACATCGAACTTGAAGACGGTGATGAAATGGCTGGATTCAAAGTAATTCACACTCCTGGCCATACTAAAGGAGGAATATGCCTTTGGGATGGTGAAAACCTAATTAGCGGTGATACAATATTTGCTGGTGGCGGTGTTGGTAGAATGGACATCGGCGGGGATTACCATGACATGAAACGCAGTGTTGAAAAACTATTGGAACTGGACGTTAAAAATATATATCCTGGTCATGGTCCAATAGTAGAAAATAATGGAAAAGACCATATTAAAATGTCTTATTCCTTTTTATAATTTTATTTTTCTAGTTTTTTAGAAACCTTCTTGAATGTTCCTCTTTTAACAAGGATGGAAATCTTTTCTCCACGACTGACAGTATTGTCTGGTTGTGGAATAACTAATTTTCCGTTTTGATAAGTGGCAATAATGATGTAATCTTTTGTTGGGGAAATGTCTTTGAAACGTTTTCCAACCACTTTGTCATTTGTTATTGTCATTTCAAGAATTTCAGCATCACCTTCACCGAGTGTAGTCAGTTTTGCTACATTTGGCATTGTTACAAATTGCTGTAACTGTTCTGCGGCAGTTATTTCCGGACTTATTACTCTGTCAATTCCAACTTCTTTAAACGCTTCCTCGTGGTCAGGGTTACTTACACGTGCAATAATTGTCGGAACATTATATTTCCTAACTAAAATACATGAAAGTAAGTTAGCTTCGTCATTTCCGGTTGTTGCGATAAAGTAATCTGCATCTTCGATGTTTGTTTCTTCAAGAACTTTTGAACTGGTTCCGCTTCCATGTATTACAAGAGCATCAAGGTCTGCTGCAACATCAGCACTTAATGATTCGTCATTTTCAATCAATGTAATATCATGTCCGTCATCAATTAACAAATTCGCAAGAGCAAGTCCGACACGACCTCCTCCCATAATAATCACATACATTAAATCACCTTCACAGCATTGATAATCATTATATTATGCTCGGGGCTTATAAATCTATCTTTTAAATATTTCAAAAAATGCTCTTAAAGTAATCAAAACGGGATATATTTCCAATCTTCCTGTCCACATGTCAAACATACTTACCACTTTGAGTATAGGGTTCAGTGTGTGGTTTATGATTCCGAGCTCCAAACCGTTATTACCCTGAAGGGACATTGCCGCAAACAGGCTTCTGAATGGGTCATAACCGAATAAACAGAACAATGCCCAGGTAAACATTATAAACATCATGTAAAGTGTTATGTAGTTTCCTGCTTGGGATACTGCCTTTTCAGGAATTTTCCTGCCCTGTAATTTTATAGGAACCACTCTGCCTTCTGGTGATAGAATTTCACGAACGTGTCTGTAAATTCCTTTAAAAAATGTAATCATTCTTACAAGTTTTATTGCACCTACTGTGGATCCGTTTGAACCTCCGGTCAACATCAGACACATCAGGCAAATTATTACGAACGGTGGCCACATTCCCATTACGTGAGGTGCGGCGACACTTGCTCCGGTTGTTGTAATTGCGGAGACAACTGTAAATAATAACTCGATAGGTACGATGTTTGAAACAAAGTATAGCATTAATGTTACAAGCGCAATAACTGTGATGATGATTTTGAACTGCAAGTCTCCAAGCAAGGACCTTCCTCTGGTTTTAATAACCTTATAGTGGACCAAAAAGCTTGTAGCTCCCAAAATCATTAAAACGATTGAAATGAAGTAGATTAAATCGTCATGATAATAACCCATGTTGGCATTCTTAATGCTCATTCCTCCGGTTGATACAATACTGAATGTATTGCAAATTGCATCAAAAACAGGCATTCCTGCAAGGAGATACAGAATAATTCCGGCTACTGTATAGATTGCATAGATTTGCAGGGTTTTTTCAAGGGTATTTTTCACACTGGGTTTAATTCTCTCTTCACGGGCTTCGGATTGGTATAGTTTTGAGGATACTGAACCGGGTTTTGTCAGGACACTAATGACCATAACAACAACTCCTAATCCTCCAATCCATTGTTCTAAAGCTCTAAAAAATAGTATGCTGTGAGGCAAGATTTCAACATCTGCAAACATGGTTATTCCAGTACCGGTTAGAGCAGACATACTTTCAAAAACAGCATCAATTATCGGTATGTTTGTTGCAAGCATAAATACGATTCCTCCGATTATACTTGCCCATAACCATGCAAATGAGGACAGCATCATTCCATGCTTAAGCTTAATCTTTTTACGTTCATAGTCTTTGAGATATACTCTAAAAAATAGTCCTAATAATATTGAAATCGCTGCAGGTATGACAAAACTTATCACATCAAATTCAAAATAGATTAAATCAAAAATTAGGGGTATTAAACACATTACTCCTATTCCTATCATTAAATTTCCGGAATTTAATGCAACGATTACCAAATCTGATTTTGTTATATATCTCATTATTGTAATAATTTGAATAAATATCTATATAAATTTATAAGTATCAATGATTAAAATAATATCACTATGGATAAAAAATCAATATTTTTCTTAGGGATAAGTGTTCTTATTCTTGTTGTGATGCTTTGGCTTGTTGGGATAGATCAAGTTATAGATGCATTGAAAATAGCTAAATTGGAATTTATAGCGTTAGCTGTTGCTATGCAGGTATTCACATATTTTTTATACTCATTACGTTGGAAAATACTCAACAATCTCGTTGACATTAATGTTGGCATAAAAAAACTGCTCCCTATGATTTTGGTAGGTTTGGCAGTGAATAACATCACTCCATCCGGACGTGGTGGTGGAGAGCCTGTAAGAGCTTATATTTTATCTCGTGAAGAAAATTATCCTATGGAAGAGACTTTTGCAACTGTTGTGGCCGATCGTGCACTGGATACATTTCCATTTGTTATATTGGCAATTTTAACCATTATCGGAATGACTTTCTACTTTAATTTTGATTTGTGGCTGATTGTTCTGATGATTGCAGCAGTAATCGTTATTGTTGCAATTTTAGTTTTATTAATCTACATGTGCATTAATCCCGGATTTGGAAAAAGAGTCGACGGATGGATTATTGGACTTGTCAGAAGATTCTACAAGAAAAACTCAGAGGAATTGGAAGAAAAAATTCATGGTGTCATCAACGGTTTTCAAGACACTATGAAAATGGTAATTTCAGACAAAAAAGTTTTATTCTATGCATTGCCGTTGTCTTTTGTGATATGGATTTTTGAAATCATTAGGGTTTATTTCGTGTTTTTAGCTTTTGGTGCGGTTGTCAGTCCTGTTGTTATAGGTGAAGTTTTCATTTTGGCTTGTCTTGCAGGTATGATTCCTTTGCTTCCGGGTGGTCTTGGTGCAGTGGATGGAATAATGATTGTTTTCTATTCGGCTGCAGGAATTACTGCTTCCATAAGTGCAGCTGCAACAGTAATTGAAAGATTAATTTCATTTTGGATGACTACCATTTTGGGAATGGTAATTTTACCATATTACGGTTCTTCTGTTTTGGATAAAATTTCATTCGGCTCAACAAGCGAAGAGATTGAAGAATCAATTAATGAAGATGTTGAAGAGTAATCTTCAATTATTTTCTATCCTTCTTTTTTTAAATTAGTTTTCATCAGTGGTTAGTCTTAAATAGAAAACTTTATTTTAATAATAAAATATACTTTTAAATGTTATAGAAAATTAGTTTGATTTATAATTTTAAATTATTTTTTAATCTAATTTTTAACGAACTTAATGGTGAAAAAATGGAAATTAATGGCGTAGAAATACAAGATACCTTTGCTGAAGGTTTCGGAATTAAAGTATCTAGAATTATTATTACTGCAGCTACTAAACATTTAGCTAAAATTGCAGCTACTGAAGCTACCGGATTTGCTACTTCAGTTATCGGATGTCCTGCAGAAGCAGGTATTGACCAATATGTCCCTCCAACTGAATCTCCAGATGGAAGACCTGGTTACGCAATCATGATCTGCCACATGTCTAAAAAATCTTTAGGCGGACAAATTATGGACAGAATCGGACAATGTGTTTTAACCGCTCCTACTGCAGCAGCATTCAATGCTTTAGAAAG
>NZ_CAMJCX010000084.1 GCF_946404245.1 uncultured Methanobrevibacter sp. | reverse complement strand
AAATGTGCTCCTGTGTTTTTTCACATTTGTGCAGTTAAAATAGTTTTAATTGCCTATGGGTACATTATCTAATTGATTAAACTCTTAGGAGGATTAAGATGGTAAAATATAAATTGGTAGATACTTTGTTGTATCAAAGTGAAGAAGGTGCCGTTGAAGGAAAGTTCATAATTGGCGATGAGACTTTGTGGGCAAGTAGAAAAGTTGTAGCTGAGATTTTTGGAACAACTGGTCCGAATATTTCTATGCATTTCGAAAATATAGTAAAAGAAGGTGAGCTTGAAGAAAAAGAAGTAAGTATAAGTTCTAAAAAATTATTTAGCGATGATTTAGAGTTTAGTAAGAAATTCTTACAAAACTCTAAAAAATGAGGTAGGCCTCAAATATGGTATAATCTTGACGCAATCATCTCAATTGGATATAGAATCAATTCAAAAGAGGCAACAAACTTTCGTAAATGCTCTAGAGAAATTTTAAAGCAATATATGAGAAAGGGTTTTGTCATCAACAAAGAACTGTTAATCAATGGTGGCAGATTCTCTGAGGAGTACTTTGAAGAACTTGTCGACGTAATTCGTGAAATTAGATCTTCGGAAAGAAAAGTATATGAAAAGGTAACTGACCTGTTTGCCACTGCATACGATTACAACAAAAATGCCCAAATTACAAAGGAATTCTATGCAAAGGTTCAAAACAAATTGCATTATGCTGTTGTTGGTCTTACGGCTCCTGAAATTATTCGTGAAAGGGCAGACAGTAAAAAAGAGCATATGGGTTTAACAACCTGGTCAAGAGCACCTGGCGGCAAAATATTGTTAAGGGATGCTAAAGTGGCAAAAAATTATTTGACAGAAAAGGAATTAAAAACTTTAAATCGTGTTGTAAGCATGTATTTGGATTATGCTGAAGATAGGGCAGAGCGACAGATTCCTATGAGCATGAAAGATTGGGCAGAGCGTTTAGACAAGTTTTTGGAATTCTATGAGTATGCAGTTTTGAAGGGAAAAGGTAAAATTTCCAGAAAAGATGTTGATGAATTCGTTAAATTGGAATATGAAAAATTCAGGCCGATTCAGGATAAGCTATTCGAGTCTGATTACAACAAATTTGATGAGGAAACTAAAAAGTTTTTAGTATAATAGAAATCAATTATTATTATATGAATATTAAAGGCAGTACAAATATTGTGGGTTTAATTGGTCATCCGGTTGAGCATAGTTTCTCACCGCCAATGCATAATTCGGCTTTTGAAGCATTGGGGATGGATTATGCTTATGTAGCTTTTGATGTCAATCCGAGCAATTTGAAAACAGCAATTGAAGGAGCTCGCGCATTAAACATCAAGGGATTCAATGTCACAATACCTCACAAAATTGAAGTGATGCAGTATCTGGATGAACTTGATGAAATAGCTGAATTAATCGGTGCAGTAAATACAATAGACTTTAAAAACTTGAAGGGTTACAACACTGATGGAATTGGAGCAATAAGAGCTATTGAGGAAGTTTCAACAGTAAAAAATAAGGATGTTGTTGTTGCAGGAGCTGGAGGGGCTTCAAGGGCAATTTCATTTTACCTTGCAAAATTCGGTGCAAACTCAATAACAATTTTGAATAGGAATGTTGATAAGGCTCGCAGTTTGGCCTCAGATATTTCTGATTCAGACTTGATAAGTGAGGTTAAGGCAGATTCCATTTCAAATATTTCCAGCTATCTGAATGATTCTCAGATACTGGTCGATACAACCCCTTTAGGCATGCATCCTCATGTTGACGATGAACCTATTGCTGCTGCAGAGGATATGCATGAAGATTTGGTAGTATTTGATGCAGTTTACAATCCGAATGAAACTGTTTTACTAAAAGAAGCCATTAAAGCAGGTGCAAAACCGGTTTATGGAATTAAGATGCTCTTATATCAGGGTGTCGAAAGCTTTAAGATATGGACTGGCCGTGATGCTCCTGTTGATGTTATGGAAAATGCGCTCAATGAATATTTAGGAAGATAATATGGATTTGATTTTTGATGTTACAGGTTTAAGCTCTGAAGAGGAAAAATTTTCAGATTCCAAAAAGGATGTATTGAAATTTCTGAAAATAATTGGTGTTGATACCCGATTTATTTCATACACTCCTGAAAAAATATACATTAACAATTTGAGATTTTCAAAGTTTTCCAGAACTCGTGAAGCAACATTCAACAAACAATATCCTGAAATAGAAGTCGTAAGAAGCAGTCTTTTTCAAAAAATATGCTCAAGATCCGCTAAGGTCTTGACTTTGGAAATCAAACCCAACTCAACAATTTTGATGCCTGAAGATAACTTCATTTGCGAACTCCTCCTGGAGCCTTATACTCGTAAATATGGTGTTAAACTGGTTTATGATGGGGATTACGATTTGAAAGTCAATCCATTAATTTTGGATGATAAGGTAAATACAATCTTTGAGGGCATTTTTGCAGGTGAAGGTTTAAACTTAATCAACAATGATGATGAAATTTATCCGTTGGCTAATGTTTCTCTTGATTGGATCAATTCATTTTTGGAAGCGGATGGTCAGGATTTAATGGAATGTGAGAATAATGATGATTTGGCAAATTCATTTTCCGAATTTTTGAATGATGTGGCTCCACAATTCAAGGAAAACGTTGTAAGTGCTTCCGATTTCATTGATATGAAATTAAAAAATAAAAATTAAAAACTGAAAAGTGATACCTGCTTATCAGTTTTCTTTTTAGGTTTTTCTTCTTTTTTCTCTTCTGGAGTTGATTCCTCAGTAATCTCTTCAGATTTTTCCTCAATTTCTTCAGGAACTGGTTCTTCAACAGTTTCTTCGGCAATCTCTTCAGGTTCTATTAGAGGTTTTTCCTCGATTACTTCTTCTGTTTCCAATTCTATTTCCTGAGGTGCGGCCATCATTTGATTTTGAAGTTCTTCAAATCTTCTGTCACGCTCTTCAACTCTCATTTGAGCCTTTTGCTTTTCCATTTTGGTTATGACTTTTTTAGGGATTTTCTTTTTCCTGAACCTTTTGATTTCATTTTCTTCAAGTTCTAAAAAGTCGGAAATTTCCCATGCAAGTTCATCATTTTGAAACATGATTTCAAGGTATGGAAACATTGAAATGGCTACTGCATTGGATATGTGCATCCTTTCAGACATTTTTCCGGCAATTGCATCTCTAAGGTTTCTTTTACCTCTGTTACGTCCCATCAGTGTGAAAATTGTTGGAGTTTGTATCTTTGAGAACTTTTTATAGGTTTCTTTTTTGGATGAGCTTACACCTATTCCCATAAAGTCACTTGCATATCTCCAGTAACCGTAATTTCTGCTGCTTCTGGCTCTTCCGAAGTACAGGTCCGCCTGAGCTATGTTTTCATAAGCTTTTTTAATCTCATTTTTATTGGTGTATTCTCTTGGAATGTTTTCTGCAATGTATTCCATTACGAGAGTCGGATCTTCATCAACCCTTAAAGCTTCTCTTACATGCACAGGATTTTTACTTTTTAAAACGCCTGTAATTGCATTGAAAATGTCTGACCTGTCATCTTTTGTTCTTAAATCTTCAACAGCCTTTGGCTCAAGAACTTCGTCCTTGTCTGCCAGTGCCTGAAGGGTATTGATTGCTGAACGTAAGTCCCCGTTTGATTTTTTTGCAATCAAATCAAGCGCTTTAGGGTTTGCTTTAATCTCTTCTTTTTGAGCAATTTCCTTTAGGGCTTTTCTTATGGTCGGACTTCTTACCTTAGGCATTTTTATTACAGTACATTTAGGTTTGATTGACTGCAATCTTTTTGAGTAGAAGTCATTGGCCATTAAAATCATTGGGTGTTTGGAATTTTTGATGATTTCTCCAATTGCTCTAACTCCTCCACGGTCGTTTGTTCCGTGAATTCCGTCTACCTCATCCATGATGATTAGCTTGTAATCATCTCCAAAAAGGGATCTTGAAGCAGAGGACTCTCCTATTGTGCTTTTAATGACATCTTGGGAACGTTTATCACTTGCGTTAAGCTCGATATGTTCTGAAAACTCCTTTGCAATAACGAGTGCAAGTGTTGTTTTTCCGATTCCGGGAGGTCCAACTAAAAGTAAGGGTTGCTGCGGATTTCCGTTTTTCCAATTTCCAACCCAATCCATTATTATTTTTTTCTCTTTGTTGTTACCTACCACTTCATCCAAGGTTTGTGGTCGGTATTTGTCAGTCCATAACATTTCTATACCTTAAATGAATTTGGTGAGCAATGCTTCAAGTTGGATTCTTGGATTTGCCCCTTCTCTTATTCTAAAATCACAATCAGCAATTGAGTTAATCAAATCAATATAAAAGTCAGGTTCCATTTTGCCGTCAACGACTCTTTTGGAAACTTCCTGGTATATTTGGGTCACCATATCTTCTCCGCTGGTTCCCTGAAGCACCATTGTTTCCCTTAAAAGAGTTCTGGCTCCTAAAAAGTCACCCATCAATGCTTTATTAATCATGTTTGAGATTTCCTGAGGTTTTGCTTTTGAAACCACTTCATAGACTGAATCTTCACTGACAACTTCTCCTTCTGTAGTTGCGGCCTGAAGCACATTAACGGATTTTCTCATATCCCCTTCAGCGAAATAGACTATTGTTTCAATACCTTTTTCATCATATTCAAATCCTTCAGCATTACAAATGAATTTCAATCTTTCAGCAATGTCCTCTCCTTTTATTGGAGCGAATCTGAATATTGCGCATCTTGATTGAATCGGGTCGATAATTTTTGATGAATAGTTACATGAAAGTATAAATGAAGCGGTTTTTGTATACATTTCCATTTCACGTCTGAGTGCGTGCTGAGCATCTTTTGTCATGTTGTCTACTTCATCCAGAAAGATTATTCTGAATGGAGCGCCGACAGGTTTTAATCTGCAGAAACTTTTAATGCGGTCTCTTACTGTGTCAATTCCTCTTGCATCGGATGCATTTAATTCCAAGAAATTGTTTCTCCAGTATTCTCCTAAAATTGATTTTGCCAGTGCAAGTGCAGTAGTGGTCTTTCCAACTCCTGCGGGACCTGTAAACATTAAGTTAGGCATACTTCCTTCGCCTACATATTTTTCAAGTCTGGTAATGATTTGTTTTTGTCCTACAATGTCTTCTAATTTTTGTGGTCTATATTTTTCTACC
>NZ_CAMJCX010000083.1 GCF_946404245.1 uncultured Methanobrevibacter sp. | reverse complement strand
ATAATATTTAAAGTAGTTAGAAAGTGAATTTGTAAAAATAAAGTCAGTTTAGAAAATTGTTTTAAAAAAAGAAAATTGTAAGGAAATTAAAATTTTTCCTTATCCAAAGTTTTAACTACCTTCGCAGGAACGCCAACAGCAACCTCATAGTCGCCTACATCCTTTGTGACTATTGCTCCAGCACCCACAATTGCATATTCTCCTATGGTTACGCCCGGAAGAATTGAAACACCTGCACCTATCCATGCTCCTTTCTTGATGTGGATCGGTTTGCAGAGAAGCACGTTTCTGTTGTACTCGTCGTGATTGTTTGAGAGTAGCTGAACGTTTGCTGCAAGCATCACGTCATCCTCAATTGTTATTCCACCACGGGCCATTGCAAGGCAGTTGGAGTTGATAAATACGTTGTCACCAACTACTAGCTTATCCAAAGCCGCTCCTGAAAGCGGCGCCATTATCCTTGAGTTTTCACCAAGGTTGTCCCCCATTAGTTCCTTTAATACTTCATCATATTCGGGAGTCATCGGCATTGTGTGATTTAGCTTGAAGAGAAGCTGGCTTTGGCGGAATGATTCCTGAAGCTCCTCTTCTGTCATCTGGTCCATATCCACCCTTTCGAAATCCATCTAATCCCTCAATCTTGTCTTGAATGAGTTTGCATGTGCAAAAAATCCTTCATATTCCGCAATAGGAACTGAAGTCTTTGAGAGCTCCATTAGGCCTTCTTTTGTTATTCTTTGAACTGTAGGCTTTTTGATGAACGCCTCTGTTGAAAGTCCGGAATACATTTTTGCCCCGCCGCCTGTAGGAAGCACGTGGTTTGTTCCTGAACCGTAATCTCCTGCAGCGACAGGTGAGTAAGCACCTAAAAATATTGAACCTGCGTTTTTGATGTGTGATAAGGTTTCATCATCATCCTTTGTGGATATGATTAAATGTTCGGGAGCATATTCATTTGTAACATGAATAGCTTCCTCGAATGTGTCAGTGATAATGATTTTTCCACTTTTTGACAATGACTCCTCAATGATTTCACGCCTTGGTGCCTCTGCAGTCAATTTGGCCACAAACTCATCGGTATCACTAGCTAACTTCTCATCGTCAGTCACCAAAAAGCATGATGCGTTCGGATCATGTTCAGCCTGTGCCAGGATATCAGTTGCCAAAAATTCAGGGTTTGCTGTAGAGTCAGCCAATATTAGAACTTCAGAAGGGCCTGCCGGAAACTCGATATCTACTTGACCATACACAAGTTTCTTTGCAGCGGTAACGAATATATTGCCCGGACCCACAATTTTTTCTACCCGAGGTATAGATTCTGTACCGTATGCAAGGCCCGCAATTGCCTGTGCACCGCCGACCTTGTAAATCTCATCGGCACCTGCAATATCCGCAGCAACAAGAATTGCATCCAGAATCTTGCCGTCCTTTTGTGGCGGAGTTACGCAGACCACCTTTTCAACTCCTGCAATCTTTGCAGGGATTACTGTCATGAGAATTGATGAAGGGTAAGCGGCACGTCCTCCAGGTATGTAACAGCCAGCTGAGTTAATTGGCCTTACGATTTGACCAGCAACGATTCCGGGATTGACTTCCATTTCCCATTCTGATGGAATCTGTTTTTTATGGAATCTTTCAATATTATCTGCAGCGCTTTTAAGTGCGGCGAGCAATTCATCGTCAAGGGTCTCATAAGCCTCTTTGATTTCATCTTTGGATACTTTCAGATTTTCTATTGTAACGCCGTCGAACTTCTCAGTATATTCTCCAATAGCCGCATCGCCGTTGTCCTTAACATTGTTTAAAATGTCGGAAACGATGTCCAGCACCTTGTTTACATCCTCTTCTGACCTTTTGATGGTTTCGGCCAGATCGATTTCACTGTATTTGAGCATTTCCATTTTAACACTACCTTAAAATAGCACCTGTGTCTGCTGAGTGTACGAGTTTCTGATACAATGCAAGCCAGCCTGAAACATCACTGTCAGGGTGTTCGACCTCTTTCAGCCTTTCTTCGATTTCCTCATCTGTCAGCTCAACGTTGATCAGTCTCCTGTTGATGTCAATCTCAATGATGTCACCGTTTTGAATCGCTGCAATCGGACCGTCTTCCATTGCTTCAGGTGAAACGTGACCTATGCATGGTCCACGGGTTCCTCCGGAGAATCTTCCGTCGGTTATAAGTCCGACGTCCTTGATGTTCATTCCCGCAAGGGCTGAGGTAGGGTTGAGCATCTCACGCATTCCAGGACCTCCTTTCGGACCTTCATATCTGATTACAACAATGTCTCCTTCTTCGATTTCATGGTCAAATATCGCTTTTGTGACTTCCTCTTCTGAGTCATATACCTTTGCAGGTCCTTTAAGATGCATCAGATTATCTGCAACCGCACCCTTTTTGACTACACTGCCGTTAGGTGCAAGGTTTCCCTTAAGAATTGCAATACCACCGTCCTCATGAACGGGATTGTCAAGGGTGTGGATGACGTCGGTGTTCCTGTTTTCCACGTCTTCAAGATTTTCCGCAATGGTTTTACCGGTTACTGTAAGCTGGTCGGTGTCAATCTTGTCGCCCAGTGTTTTTAAAACAGCCTGAATTCCTCCAGCCAAGTGGAGATCCATCATTGAATCCTCACCTGCAGGGGAGATGAGTGCAATGTGAGGCACTTTTCTTGATATCTCATCGAAAAGTTCCAAATCCACGTCAACGCCTTCAACTTCACTTGCGATTGCAGGGATGTGAAGCGCTGTGTTTGATGAACCGCCCAATGCCATGTCGACAGCTATTGCATTGTTGAATGCTTCCTGAGTCATGATGTCTGAAGGCTTGATGTCCTTTTCAACAAGTTCAATGATCTGTTTTCCGGATTCAAATGCAATCTGGTTGTTTTCTTCAGTCCTTGCATGGGTGGTTGCACAGGTAGGAAGGGATAAACCGAATGTTTCTGTTATACATGCCATGGTGTTTGCTGTAAAGAGTCCTGAACAGCTTCCCGCACCCGGACATGCGCATCTTTCAAGCTCATAGACTTCCTCTTCGGTCATTCTTCCGGCTGAGTTTGCACCGACTGCTTCAAATACGGTAATCAGGTCAGCGGGTTTTCCGTTGTATTCACCGGACTGCATAGGTCCTCCTGTAACGACGATGGACGGAACGTTTACGCGTGCTGCACCCATAATCATTCCCGGAACAACCTTGTCACAGCTTGGAATCAGTACAAGACCGTCAAATGCATGTCCTTTTGTCATTGACTCAACTGTTGCAGCGATGATTTCACGTGAAGGAAGGGAATATTTCATACCTTCGTGGTTCATACTTATTCCGTCACAGACAGCCATTGTATCGAATTCGAAGGGGATACCTCCTGCGGCAATGATTCCCTCCTTGACGAATTCAACCAGTTCTTTCAAATGGATATGTCCAGGTACAATGTCTGTAAAACTGTTTGCGATTCCGATGAACGGCTTTTTAAAGTCATCGTCATCCAAACCGCAAGCCCTTAAAAGAGACCTGTGTGGAGCTCTTTGAATTCCTTTTTTAATACTATCACTTTTCATTTAATCACACATCTAATTCAATCATTGATATATTTCTCACTAATGTCTTTTATATTGTTTGAATATGGAAAAAATAAGAAACTTGTATTAAGTGATGTAGATTGCACAATTTGTTTTTGAAAAACAGTTTTGATAAATCAATATTATTGAAAATCAGTGCGATTAAAATAACAGTTTAATAGAAAAAGTATTGAATTTTCATACCTAACTTTAATTATATTGAAGTTAAATTTTGAGCAAAAAATGAAAAAATATGGGAAAATAAAATTTTCCCATTTAAAAGTGTTTAACTTTTCCTTTTTAGTGAAATACCCACAATTGAAAGCAATGCTAACAATGCCATTGCAATCGGGTTACCTGTAGCGTGCATTGCAGGATGAGCCGGAACGCCATTTTGAGGAGTGTCAGCCGGTGTTTCAGGTGCAATCACATCGATTTCACATGCATCAAAGTTATTGGAAAGGTCACTTTCATAGGTGTCGCATTCAACAGATGCTTCAACAGTGAATTTTCCTGATTTCAATGCTTGAGTATTGAGTATGAGTGTCACTTCTTCACCAGGAGCCAAGTCTCCAATGGTCCAAATTCCAGTATCCGGATCATATGTACCTTTAGATGGTTTAAAGCCTAAGAGTTTTAATTCATCAGGTATTGTGATATGTGCACGGGTGTTTACTGCAGTATCTGGTCCATGATTTACTACAGTAACTTTGAATTCAACCTTATCTCCGACAGTTACCTTATCGACATTTGGCACAACGGTTATTTCCAAATCAACTTCCGGCGGAACGGTGGTTGACTTGTTGCATTCGTTGTTTGTTTCATTAGGGTCGTAGGTATCGGATGAAGTGTTTGCTAAATTAACAATGGTTGCGTTTGTAGTATCCACAACAGTTACAATGTTCAAGGTTGCAGATTCTCCGTTAGCCAAATCACCTACAGTCCAAATTCCGGTATTATGATCATAAGCGCCTTTGGAATCATCTGAAACATAAACCAAGCCGGAAGGCAGTTTATCGGTTACAACCGTATTGACGGCTGTATCTCCACCATTGTTTTTGACAATAATGGTCCAGGTGATTTTGTCACCCTTGTGAGGAGCGTCATTGGAAACCACTTTAATAATTTCCAGGTCAGCTTCAGGGATGACATCCACAGAGCTGTTGTCATAATTATTACTTAAATTAGGATCGTAAGTGTCAGATTTAACGGATACATCTTTAGTGATTGTAACGTTTGAAGCGTTTACTAAAGTTCTGATTGTTAAAGTAACAGTTTCTCCAACAGGCAAGTCGCCAATGGTCCATACAGCACTTTCATTATCATAAGTACCGTTAGAATCATCAGATACGTAAATTAATCCGTCAGGCAAGATATCTTTCAAGATTGTATTAATTGCATCATCAGGTCCGTTATTTGTAACTGTTATAGTCCAGACAACTTCTTCACCATTGTGAGCTGAAGTGCCGTTTTCTTCAAAGTTATTGGTAATGTTAACTTGAAGGTCTGCTTCAGGTGGAATAACAACGGAACTGTTGTCCTTGTTATTGCTCATATCTGGGTCATAAGTATCGGAAGATACGTTGACGTCCCTGTTGACTGTTGTGTTAGTAGCGTTCGCTTTAGTAACAATAGTTAAAG
>NZ_CAMJCX010000082.1 GCF_946404245.1 uncultured Methanobrevibacter sp. | reverse complement strand
AATGCTGATTCCTATTCAAAAATACTACCCATAATAATCATTATAAGAAAAAAAACTATTTAAAAGTTAATAAAAAAATAGCATACCCAACTTACAATTCATCCACAACTTTACAGAAGTTGTGGTATTCTTGCATTATTAAGATAAATATTATCAAAAAATAGAAAAAAGAAAAATTAAAGATTATTGTATGCATTATAAGCTGCTTCTAATTTTTCTTTGGCAAAAACAATCCTACTATCTACTTCATTGGACGGTTTACCTGCATCCAATGCACTCTGCACATTTTCAATAGCCGAATTTGCCCGTGACAGCTCAATCTTAGCATCATTATATGTTTGAATATCATCAGAACTGCCAGAGTAATAAGTCGCTTTAACACCATCAAACTGGACTGACAGATTATCATATGAAGCTTTCAGCTCTGCAAGCTCGTCATATTGAGTACCAGAGGATATTTCATTTGTAATCCCTGATGAAACAATACTGTATCCAACATATGCCACAACTATGATTGTGGATATTATCATGATGATTCCAACCACAGAAATTAGCATAGAAGTGGATTTGAATAAGCCTAATCTTGATTTTCTCATATTAACCTCAAATTAACAAAAAGTTTTATGTAACTAATAATTTTATAAATTTTAGTATATAAATTTTTTACTCACCAAATGCTCTCATACAATATTTTTTTATAGTGTGAAATCTTAATAAAAAATAATGAATTCTACTGCAAAATCTCAAACATCAATAATAAAATTCGAAGAGTTTTTCGCAACATCATATAAGGACGATGTTTTTGAAATACTCGAAAAATACCCTGACGAACGATCACTCAATGTAGATTATAATGCATTGGAAATGTTTGATCCAGACTTAGCGGATTTGCTAATTGACAAGCCTGAGGAAGTTATTGAAGCTGCCCAAACAGCTATAAAAAATATCGACCCACTTGTAAAGGATGCGGACATAAATATTCGTTTTGAAAATCTTTCCAATGTAATACCGCTAAAAGACCTGTTAAGTAAATACATTGGAACATTTGTTGCAGCAGACGGTATTGTTAGAAAAACTGACGAGATAAGACCACGTATTGAAACCGGTGTTTTTGAATGTAGAGGATGTATGAGATTGCATGAGGTTGAGCAAAGTTCCGGGAACAGAATCATAGAACCTTCATTATGTAGCGAATGCGGTGGAAGATCATTTAGATTGCTTCAAGAGGAATCAAAATACATTGACACTCAAACTGCAAGAATGCAAGAGCCTTTGGAAAACTTATCCGGAGGAACTGAACCAAAACAAATGTTAATGATACTTGAAGATGACTTAGTGGATGAATTGAACCCTGGAGATAAGGTAAGAATCACAGGAACCCTAAGAACATTCAGAGAAGAAAGAAGCGGCAAATTCAAAAATTACATTTATGTAAATCACATTGAACCTTTAGAACAGGAATTTGAAGAATTGCAACTCTCTGAAGAGGATGAAGAGAAAATCATTGAATTATCAAAAGATCCACACATTTATGATAAAATTATCAAATCAACTGCACCATCAATCAGAGGATACCGTGATGTAAAAGAAGCTATTGCGCTCCAACTGTTTGGAGGAGCTGCAAAACAGCTGGAAGATGAGACAAAACTCAGAGGAGACATTCACATCCTGATTGTAGGGGACCCTGGTATTGGTAAATCCCAGATTTTGAAATATGTTTCAAGACTCGCCCCAAGAAGTATCTATACAAGTGGTAAAGGTACAAGTGGTGCAGGTCTGACTGCGGCTGCAGTTAGGGATGAACTTGGAGGATGGTCCTTAGAGGCAGGTGCATTGGTACTTGGAGACCAAGGTAACGTATGTGTCGACGAGCTGGACAAAATGAGGTCTGAAGACAGGTCTGCACTTCACGAAGCATTGGAACAACAAACCGTAAGTATTGCAAAAGCAGGAATTATGGCAACCTTAAATTCAAGATGTTCTGTTCTTGCAGCGGCAAACCCTAAATTCGGAAGGTTTGACAGATTCAAAGTGCTTGCAGAGCAAATTGACTTACCTGCACCAATTATTTCCCGTTTCGATTTGATTTTCGTAATTGAAGATAAGCCTAGCATAGAAGGAGATTCAAAATTAGCAGACCACATTTTAAAAATACACCAATCCAATACTGTTGATTATGAAATTGAACCAGATTTACTTAGAAAATATATTGCATATGCACGTAGAACATGCAATCCAAAATTAACCGATGAAGCTAACCAGGTTTTAAGGGAGTTCTATGTAAGTACAAGGAACAGTAACTCTGAAGAACAGGGACCTGTTCCAATTACAGCAAGACAATTAGAAGCTATCATTCGTCTATCCGAAGCAAGTGCTAAAATCAAGCTTAAAGATACCGTTGATAAGGAAGACGCTGAAAAGGCTGTAAGACTGCAAATGGCATGTCTTAAAGAAGTGGGAGTTGATCCTGAAACCGGAGAAATAGACATAGAAGTCATGGAAGGAAGAACACCTACCTCCGAAAGAGAAAAAATGCAGAAAGTAATGGAAGAAATTGGATTATTAGAAGAAGAATTCGGCGATCAAGCTCCAATGAACGTATTAGTCTCCAACATGGCAGAAAAATATGATATGAGTGAAGAGAAAGTCGAATCATTCGTTAGAAACTTAAATCAAAAAGGACTGATTTACTTCCCAACTACTGGATATATTAAGCGCGCTTAATATTTTCCATAATTTTATTTTTTTAAAAAATTTCTTAAAAATCCTACATTAACAATACATTAATAAAGGATTAAAACTAAATTTAATATATTATACTTATACTGATTTTTATAGGAGAGATAACATGGATAAATATGAAGATTTATTAGAAAGAGCAATAGACCAATTACCTCCTGAAGTATTTGAACACAAAAGATTCAAAATCCCTAAAGCTTATTCAGATATCCAAGGTAATAGAACCTTTATTAAAAACTTTAAAGATGTTGCAGAAGGTTTAAATAGAGACCCACAACATTTATTAAAATTCTTAATGAGAGAATTAGGTACTGCAGGAAACATTGAAGGTCAAAGAGCAATTTTACAAGGTAAATTTACTCACTACCTAATCAACGAAAGAATTGAAGATTATGTGGACAAATACGTAATTTGCCACGAATGTAACAGACCAGATACCAGAATCATAAGAGAAGGTAGAATATTCTTACTTAAATGTGCTGCATGCGGTGCTACAGCACCTTTAAAATCTTTATAATTCTACTTTTTTTATTTTATTTTTATTGATGATTATGTTTTGTCCAGAGTGCGGAAGTACAGATAAGGAAATGGTAGGCAATGTCTGCATTGACTGTTTTTTAAAAGAGTTTCAAATGATTGAGATTCCAAAAAATATTGAAGTTCAGATATGCAGCCACTGCAACAGTAAGCTCGAAGAAGGAAAATGGAGCGAAAAGTTCATTCCAGAAGAAGAAATCATTTATAGAGCACTCGAGAGAAATATAAAAATCGCAGATGAAGTTTCAAATGAAATCATTAATCTTGAAATTGACCAAATCAAAGGTTCAATAGCTAACTGTTTTGTTGAAGTTACCGGCGAAGTTCATGGAGTCCAAATTGATGAAACCCATGACACACAGGTCAAGATCAGAAAGACAGTTTGTCCAACTTGCAGCAAAATACAATCCGGATACTATGAAACCGTGATCCAGTTTAGGGCAGATAACCGTGAAATAAAATCCGAAGAATATGCAAAAGCTGATGAAATAGTTGAAAGAACATTGATTAAACAATCAAAATCAGACAAATTGGCATATTGCCCCCAAATAGCTAAACTTAAAGAGGGACATGATTATTATATAGGCTCTTTTAAATCCGGTAAAAAAGTAGCCGAAAGCTTGAAAGAGGAATTTGGAGGAATCATAAAAGAGTCTCCAAGATTAATCAGCGAAGACAAATCCACCGGAAAAGGACTTTACAGAATTTGGATTTCAGTCAGAATTCCTGAATTTGAAATTAATGATTTTATAAAATATGAAGATAAGATAATGCAAGTAAAAAGCATTAGCAAAAACAGCCTTGTTGGAATTGATATTTCAACACACAAGAAGCACAATATCCCTATGAAAAATATGGAGGATATTGAGCTAGTAAAAAAAGCAGAAGAAATTGAAACCACAACAGTAATTTCAAAATCTCCACAAATCATACAAATTTTGGATCCAATCGATTATTCTGCAGTTGATTTGGACATGAAAGAGGAATTTGCAGATTTGAATGTTGGTGAAGAAGTAAAACTTATCAGAAATGATGGTTACGTTTATTTATTAATTTAAGTGATAAAATGAATATTGAAGAAAAAATTCAGTTAATCGAAGAAGGAACATTGGAAGTTATAGACACAGAAGAATTAAAAGAAGTTCTCGCTAAAGAACAACCTATAGCTTATACAGGTTATGAACCTTCCGGTAAAATCCATTTAGGACATGCAGTAACTGTACAAAAATTAAAACAATTGCAAAAATTAGGTTTTAAAATCAAAATTCTTTTAGCAGACTACCATGCATTTTTAAATGGAAAAGGAACTGTTGAAGAAATAGCCGAAACTGCCGAATACAATAAAAAATGTTTCCAGGCATTAGGACTTGATGAAACAACAGAATATGTTTACGGATCATCTTTCCAATTAGAGCCAGATTATACTGATAAAGTTTATCAATTAGCTACAATGACTACATTAAAAAGGGCAAGGAGAAGTATGGACCAGGTAAGTCGTGCAGATGACAATCCGAAAGTAGCTAGCGTAATCTATCCAATCATGCAAACCGTGGACATGGCAGCATTAAAAGTTGACATTGCACTTGGAGGAATGGAACAGAGAAAAATCCAAATGTTGGCACGTGAAAACCTCGAAAAAATAGGTGAAAACGTACCCGTTTGTATTCACACCCCATTATTGCACGGTCTTGACGGCGATGCCAAAATGTCTTCAAGTAAAGGAAACTACATTGCAGTAGATGACTCAGTTGAAGAAATCAGCAAAAAAATCAACAAGAGCTACTGCCCTCAAGGAGAAGTTGAAGGAAACCCTATGATTGAAATTGCAGAAACCTTCGTTTTCCCAAATCAAGATACTCTACTTATCAAAAGACCTGAAAAATTCGGAGGGGACATTGAACTTACACATGATGAATTGATTAAAGATTTCAGTGAAGGAAACCTGCACCCAATGGATTTGAAAAATGGAATTAAAGACTTCTTAATTGAATTCTTTGAACCAGTCAGAAAATACATGGAGGAAAATTAAATGGTTGAAGAAAAAGAAGAATTCGAAATGG
>NZ_CAMJCX010000081.1 GCF_946404245.1 uncultured Methanobrevibacter sp. | reverse complement strand
TTTACAGTAAACATTACACCTGCTTTATCAGCAATAGCCATTTTTTGAACAACAACAGCAATGTAAACTTTTGAATGTTCAAAGTTATTTTCTTCCCTGTAGAAAATAGCTCTTGCTTCAAATAAAGATGCCCAACATTTTCTGATATATTCAATTACTTCATCATCACCTGAAACATGCAAGAAAGTATCTTGTTGACCTGCAAATGAAGCTTCAGGCAAATCTTCTGCGGTTGCGGATGACCTAATTGCAACATCAGTATCATCTTCGCCAACTCTTTGACAAAGTTCATTGTAAAACTCACGAATGAATAAAACTAAATCTTCTGGAATAGGAGCTTCAATAATAATCTTTTTTATTTTTTCAGCTGCTGCTTGAAGAGCTTTAGTATCATTGATATCAATTTCATCAAGAATTTGCATGACACTGTCATTAATTCCTGCTTCATCCATGAACTTTTCATATGCTTGTGCAGTTACTACAAAACCTGGTGGTACTGGGATGCCTGCCTGGGTTAATTCTCCCAAATTAGCACCTTTTCCTCCCGCAATTCCAATATCGGATTTACTTAAATCCTCAAATTTTACAACATACATAAAATAAAACCTCTTGGTATAAACACATATTCAATTGACAATAGTTTGGATAAAAAACATCACCAATAATATGTATAATACTATAAATTTTAATGTTTAAATATTTAATTATAAAAATTAGAAAAAATAGTTGAAATAAATAAATTAAAAAAAAGAGTAAAAAAAATTAATTAAAATTATTTAATTAATTCTGCGCCTTTGTCAACAACAATTTTGCATGGAACTGGTAATTTCATACCTGCTCTTTTTAATGCAACTTTAGCTTGTTCAAAGTTTTTTTCTTGGCAATCAATAGTGATGACTCTTTGATCTTTTTTAACAATAGCTTCAACACTGATTGGTTTACCGAATGCGTTTCTCATACCACTTTGAACCCTATCCGCACCTGCACCGGTTGCCATTGGGTTTTCCCTTACGATTTGGTGAGGGTATACTCTTAATTTTAAGTGGTATCCCATTCTACCTGCTGCCCTTTGCATTAACCTGTTAGAAGCGATCCTTGCAGCTTCTAAAGAGTTGTGTCTAATATGAGCTGGTTTTTTTACAGCTAAACTTACAGAAACAGGGAATTCATCTCTTAAATTACCCATGTCATATTGTACAATTCTTGAATTTGGGGTTTTTCTAATGTAATCTCTTCTTGTATAAGCACGAACCATGATTATTCCTCCGAAATAAAAATAACATGAATGAACATGTTTAATTAAAAAATAGCTATATAATATTAAGTTCAAATAATAGCTATATAAAAATCATATATCGTAATATATAGAATACTTAAATATATTAACTAAGTCATTAATAAAGGTTACCATATTTTCTATAATATCATAAATAATATTAATTTAAAAAACAAATAGAATAAATAAATTATTAACAAAAAAATGTGAAAAAATGAAAATAAATGGAATATTAACACTAAATTACAAAACAGAGGATAACGCATCACTAATATACAATTCATTAGAAGTAGACAATGGCAATTATGTGAAAAGCAAAATAAACAAAAACACTATTAATTATGAAATAAATAGTGATAGTTTAGGAAGTTTTTTGGCCACTGTTGACGATTTAATTGCTTCCGAAATTGTTTGTGAAAAAATTATCAACAAAACCAATGATTTATAAAAAGTTTTATATAAATAAAAATAATAAATATATACATTTAATAAAATTTATTCAAGAGAGTGTAACTTATGCAATGTCATTATCATCCTGAAAGAGAAGGTACAGATGTATGTGCAATATGTGGAAAATCCATTTGTAAAGAATGCGGATTAGAAATAGCTGGAAAAATTTATTGTAAAGATTGTTTAGAAAAAATTGTCGGGCTCAGTTTAGACAATTCACATGCACAACCTGAACCTCAAAGAGAACAGGTATATGCTCAAGAAGAAAACATATATCAACCACAAGAAGAAAATATTTACCAACCACAAGAGGAATATGAAATACCTTATGCTGCGGAAGAGTCTCAAGAATACAAAGTAATCAGTGATGACTCACCATATAATATCAAAGACACAATTGAATATTCCGGCGGATTAGAATCTTCTTATTTAAGTGAAGAAGAAAACATATATCAAGAACAACCAGAACCAGCGCAAAATGATTATTACTCTCAAGAAGAAATTCAACAACAACCTGTTGCTGAAGAACCAGAATATATTTATCCAGATCACGATTACCAACCACCAAAAACAAGTGCAAGACAAGATCTTGAAGATAAATATGAAAAATATTTAGATGATTTATACTTTGATGAAAATGAAATACCATTAGGAGAACAATTAGCTAAAGATGAAGCTCAATACGGTTCATTAACTAAAAAACAATACGCTCCTAGACCAACTCAAGAGCCACCTAAAAAGCCTGAACCTAGAATTGAAACTCCTGAAGAAATGGAAGCTAGAATCAGAGCTGAAATTGCAAGAGAGCAAAATATTAAAATGGATCCTAAACAGCAAGAAAACGGAATCCATAACATCAATTACAAAGATGAAAAAGAACCTTTGGGCGTTGTAGACATTATATTAACAATCATATTAATTATTGTGATTTTAATTGTATTATACTACATAGTATTCTTATTCATATTGAATGCAAGCTATCCAACATTCATGGATGCTGTATTTGCACTCAAAAACCCACAAAATGTAATCAATGCTCTATTGAGTCATTAAATAATGAAATATTTTCATTATTTATCTTTTTTTTAAATTTTTCCAAACATTCATCATTTTTATATCCTAAAATTCTAATTACAGAGGGATAATTGTCAATATACTGTGAAATCAACTTTTTAGGAATCGGATTTTCTAAAATACTCAATACCCTTTGGCGAAAATGAGAAGAAAATCCTTGAAGAATAGCTTTTTCTAATTCCTCAAGACTATTGAACGGCCTATTTTCTATTATATTATTGGCCAATTTATCATTGAACAAATTAAGTGCAGACAACTCATCAAAATTATATTCGTTAGCAGTGCTTAAAATTGTCTCAACATCACGAATTCCATAAATTATTGCATCGTCTTCTATTTCCCGTTTTAGTACATCAATAGTTTTTGAAGGCATCATTTCCATTACATCATCAAAATTATTGTTCATGATGCTTTCACGGATTAAGGTACCGCTCACACCGCCTATGCGCTCAACGAAAATAAATTTATCCTTAAAGTCAAAGCCTATTTTACTCAATGAATTTGAAAATGAAGTAATTACATAATTATCCTCTTCAAGCTTTCCTTTTAGAATTATTTCATCAGTGGTTTTGTCAACTATCTTGTATGGTTTAGGAGCTACATGATGGCCCATATTTATTCTTTTCAAGATTTCGTCCATACCCTCAACAGGCTTATATCCGCGAGGAATATAATCGGTATTCAATGCCTTAAACATTTTACATAGGCACAGAGAATACTGACCTGAACCCATAATTCCCATTGGAGGTCCTTCAACTACAATATCTGCTCCAACAGAAATGGCAATTTCTGCCCTAATTTGCCTTGGCAATATATATGGTATACCTCTACCACTTCGCTCAAACAATCCCGGTACAATAGCTACAAATAATGATGAAGGAAACATATGTTTTGCAGTTTTCATGCAATGAAAATGACCATTATGTAAAGGATTATACTCAGTAAAATCTGCGACTAAATTCACATCAGAATCACTGCCAGAAATTTTAGGATTTTCATGCAGGTCATTGAAAAATAATTCCATATCACGCTTAAGAATGTTTGAAACTTGAGACATAAGAATAAATATGGTTCTTAAATTAAAAAAAATTTATGTTTAAAAACTGACAAACTATTAACTAACTAAAAATCAAAGGGGATAATCATGGATTTAGTAATAAAAAATTGTAAACTTGTGGATAAAATCGGCGAATATAACATAAAAGTTGAAAATGGAAAAATATGCGACATTTCAAAAAATCCAATTGATGGTGATGAAACAATTGACATTAACCACAATTATATAATGCCAGGTTTTATAGACCCTCACATACATTTTAGAGATCCAGGACTAACCCAAAAAGAAGATTTCAAAACAGGCAGTCTGGCTGCTGCAAATGGAGGTTTTACAACAGTCATTGATATGCCCAACACATTGCCAAAAACCAATACCTACAAAGCGCTTGAAGAAAAAATAAAAATTGCTCAGGAAAAATCCGTTGTTAATTTTGAACTCCAGGCAGGGCACAATTCCCTTGAAGAAATGGAAAAAATGATTACACTAAATCCAATATCATTTAAAGTGTTTATGGATCTGGAGAGTGATGAATCCCTAGAAGAGATATTCTGCAATTTAGGAAAATTAAAACAAACTACCGACTATAACGGACTTGTAGCAGTGCATTGTGAGAAAAAATCAATCGTGGAAAATGAAACCAATAAATTAAAAGAAAAAGAAGAAAATGAACCTATTGATTACAGTTATGCCCGTCCTGCAAGGTCAGAAGACGAATCCGTGAAACAAGCAATAGAACTTGCAGGCAAAAATAACTTAAGACTGCATATCTGCCACCTGAGTTCTTCCAAATCATTGAGTCTTGCAAAAGATGCAAGTAAAACACAACCAGTAAGCTGGGAATTTACACCACACCATTTACTACTTGACAATTCTGCATATAATACATATGGAACATTCATAAAAACAAATCCTCCACTTAGGGAGAAAAATGACAGCATCACCATAACTGATTTGGATGAAACTTCAATAATCGGAACTGATCATGCCCCACATACATTAGACGATAAAACAAAAGGAGTGTGGAAATCATCACCGGGAATTCCAAATTTAGAAACTGTTGTTCCACTGCTTTTAACTGAAGTAAATAAAGGAAACATTGATTTGAAAATCATCCCAAAAATATTCAGTGAAAATGCATCCAAAGTTTATGGCTTGAAAAACAAAGGTGAAATCGCCATTGGAAAAGATGCTGATTTTACAGTAATTGATTTGAAACGGGAAGGAAAATTCAATATTGAAGAATTTAAAACAAAAGCAGAATACTCTCCGTTTGATGGTTGGAATTACATTGGAATGCCAGTAATGACAATAGTCAATGGAAAAGTAGTAATGAATAAAATATAACTAATTTTTTAAAAAAAGAAAAAATAAAGGTGTGTTATCACACCTATTTATAACATAATGCGTCTTCTGGACATGCTTCAAGACATTGACCACATAAAGTACAGAATCCTGCAATTGGTAATTTAGGATTGTCTGTTTTGTGAATCATGTCAT
>NZ_CAMJCX010000080.1 GCF_946404245.1 uncultured Methanobrevibacter sp. | reverse complement strand
ACAACATCTATGCTCATTTTACAGGCCATGAGGTCAATGTGGTAAACAAATGATGATTTAAATTTCTAATAGGCGGTCAATTATTTGTTCTGCTTCTGGAGGCAAGTCACATTGTTTTAAAAGTTTAAGTTTTGCTTTTTTTTCTTCGATTTCTTTTTTTAGTTTTTCTGTTTCTTTTTTTATTTCTTCAAATTCATCCGCATGCTCTTCTAATACAATCATCCGTATTATTTCTCTGCTTGTACTCATATTATCAACTAGTTCATTATTTTTTCATTATTTTCAAAGTGTTTTAGTAAACAATGAGGTTTTTGATTAAAATTTAATGCACTATTAATGAATTAAGTATTTTTCTAGCTTTTTGAGAATTTAAATCTTTCATTTCACTTAATTTTTTTATTTTGATTTCTATTTCTTTTTGTTTGGTTTCCATTTGTTTATTTTTATTTTCTATTTCTTTTTGTTTGGTTTCCATTTGTTTATTTTTATTTTCTATTTCTTTTTGTTTGTTTTTCAGTTGAATATTTTCTTTTTCAATCTTTTCAAGTTTGTCTGCATATTCTTCTCGTGCAATAATCCTAATTTCATCGTTTATCTGTTTCATGTCAATGTCCTCCATTAGTTCATTTATCTTTTCATCATCATCAAAGTGTTTCAGTATCATGGCTCCCAACAGAACGCCTATGTCTCTTTTTGGGATTTCATCACTGATTTTTGCATATTTGAATGATTTTGCCAATGACTCTGTAATGAATTGCTCATATTCCTTTGAAATGAATTTTGCAACAAAGGCAATGTCCAGGCTTTCTTCAATAGTTAATTGTTCTTTTTGTTCAATTTTCCTAATAAGGTTTTCATATTTCCTCCAGAGTTCCTCCTGGGGAATGTGGATGAAGTGTACTTTGATGATTATTGATGGTGACCTTTCAAAGTATTCAAATTCTTTTTTTGGATCTTTATGGCAGATTACAGCGGAATATAACTTTTTGGAATACATGAAATCGCCAAAAATCAGATAATTGCTGATTTTTTCCAGTACTTTTTCAGTAATTTCGCCGCTTTCCTCCTCAAGATTAATCAGCAGTCCTTCAGCTGTTGTGTAGAATTCATCGACCCTTCCCGCTGACATGTTGGGAAAAACAATTTCCTGAGGATACCTGGCTTCAAATGTGCCGGGCAATCCAAGGTAGCTGTGCTGGTGTCTTGATAGGATCAATGTCTGGTATTTCATTGTCCTGTCGTTGATATGGTATATGTTTTTCTTTTTCATTTTCCAATCTCTTTTGATTTGAGATTTCATGAAATCATTTTTCAAATTACACCGATGTGATTAAGTATTGTATCTCAATCATATATAAGCTTTTTAAGCTAAAAAAGCAATATTTCTCTTTAATTGCAATTTTACGGCATTAAATCAATTTTTATATTCTAATATAATCATAAATTATTTAATTAATTAGATGCTAAAATTAATGTAGTGAGGTTTAAATATGGAATTTGGTCTCTGGGAAAAATATTATACAGAAATTCTTGACGATTTTGGATTTTCAAGACAAAAAGATGAAGAATCAGCAAAGCTATTGGATGAAATACTCTCAACAGAAGGATGCCTTACACTGGACGATTTGTCAAAAATCGTGGGCTTTTCAGACAAGTTCATTGTCTTCGGTGCAGGACCTTCCCTAAAGGAGCACGTTCAGATGCTTAAGGCTGATTATGACCTGAAGGATTATGTGCTTGTTGCAGCAGACGGCGCAACAACCGCAATGATTGAGGAAAAACTTGTTCCGGATATTGTGGCAACTGATCTTGACGGAAATATTGATGATATCTTGCTTGCAAACCTGCGCGGAGCAAACATTGCAATCCACGCACACGGTGACAATATCGACAGGATAGCTTCCCTAAGCTCATTTTTCAACAATGTATTGGGAACCACCCAGGCACAGCCTGTAGGAAATCTCTATAACTTCGGAGGATTCACCGACGGGGACAGGGCAATATTTCTGGCTGTTGCGCTTGGAGCATCAGAAATCACCCTTGCAGGAATGGATTTCGGAGATATCGTAACCAGATACTCAAGACCAAACCTTCCAGACGCTTTAGGCCAAGCGGATGAGTTCAAAAAGAAAAAACTTATCTATGCTGAAAAATTCACCAACTGGATAAGTGAAAACGAGAACGTGGAAATAATTAACTTAAAAGAATAATCTTTTATAATATTTTAGATATAATTAGATAACATGGGAATTGAAGATATTTTAATGTTTGATGAAAGCCTATTTCAGAATATCAATGCGTTTGATCCTGATTACATGCCTCCAAACTACAATTTCAGAGATACACAAATGGAAGCGATGGCTATGGCAATAAGGCCTGCTATCCGTGGAGGACAACCATCAAATGCAATTGTATTGGGATCCCCAGCAACAGGCAAGACAACAGCTATCAGAAAAGTATTCGAACTTGTTGAAAAGACCACAGAAAAAGTTGTATGCGTTTATATAAACTGTCAAATCCATACAACACGCTTCGGAATATTTTCACAGATATTCAAAAAGATATTCGGACACTTGCCTCCTGAAACCGGAGTTCCTTTCTCAAGAATCTACACTCAAATCATGAAAAATCTTCAAGACAACAACAAATCCCTGGTTATAGCATTTGACGATATAAATTATCTTTTCCAGACAAATCATGCTAACAAAGTAGTTTACGACATATTAAGAGCATATGAGGAATATCCTGGTGTAAAAACATCTATTTTTGCAATCCTTTCAGACCTGGAATTCAAATATGCTTTCGACAAGAACGTAAACACCGTCTTCATTCCTCAGGAAATCACATTCCCATTGTATACCTACTCAGAAATTGAGGCCATCCTAAGGGACCGTGCAAACGCAGGATTCTTCCCGGGCGTTCTTCCGGATGACATCCTTGAGCAGATTGCAATGTACACACTGGAAAACGGTGATTTGAGAGTTGGAATAAACCTTTTAAAATCATGCGGAAATATCGCAGAGGCATCAGCAAGCCGTGAAATTACACAGGAACACTTTGACGATGCAATAGAGTCACTGGTATCAGTCAATGTTTCCGAAACAATAAAGTCATTGAACGATACGGAAAAAGAAGTATTGAAAATGATTGTTGACAGTGATGAAATCTGCACTGCAAAGGCATTGGGCGATGCATATAAGGAAAAGACAGGTTCCAGTTACGCATCATTTAACAGAACCCTTGATAAGCTTGAATTCGTAAGGCTGGTTGATACAAAATTTACAGGAAAGGGTTCTAGAGGAAACTCTCGCCAGGTAATCTTGCGATTCAATCCTGATGATTATAACCTCTAGGTTTATCCTGCGGGAAATTAGTTTCTGTAAACATTAGATATTGCATGGTAAGCTTATCTAATGTGCAACTAAGGGTTTGGTATTGTAAATTCAATTAAATCCTTTATATAATAAACGGATTTTGAGCTGCGACAACAGAAATAACAGATAAAAGTAATGCTGCTATTACGACAAGCACTACCATGCAAGATTGAATGTCAATACTGTAATAATTAATTTCATCTACTATTGAACTTTTTTTTCTTAAATCAGCTTGTAATGTGGTGTCATTATTTCTCAACATATTAATCACTATATTTTAATTGTTGAAAGTCCATATATAAAGAAAGAGTGAGAGAGCATTTGAAGAGTATTATTTTCGAGGAAAAATCATGAAAAAATATGAATATTTTGAAGCAACTGCCGATATAGGTTTTAACGCTTATGGAAATGACTTGAATGAAGCGTTTGAAAATGCCAGTGTGGCAATGTTTAATATAATAACTGACACTTCCGATGTGGAAGCCAAAAATGAAATATCATTTGAAATCACGTCAGAGGACGAAGTAGCACTGCTTTACGATTATCTTGAAGAGCTTCTCTTCCACCATGAGGTGGATTTCATGCTTTTCAGTGAGTTTCACATAGAAATTGATGAAAACCTCCACCTTAAAGCAACAGTCAAAGGTGAGGAAATCGACTGGGACAAGCATGAGAGAAAAACCGAAATCAAGGCAATAACCTTCCACAAGATGGCGGTTGAAATATCCGACACCGTAAAGCTTAGGGCCATTGTAGATTTATAAATCTATAAATAATATTATTATACATATTATTAAACATGAAACGAACTAGAACTGTGTCAAGAACTTTTGAAATGGTGATGGGAATCATAGGTTCCATCATAGGAATATTTTCAGGTTCTTTTTTAATATTCATAGAAAGCTTCGGGCAAGTACACACTCCCTTTTTAGGCATGGTTGCCATTATAGCGTCCATTTTAGGAATCATTTCCAGCTACTATGTCAGAACCAATGAGGAGGTTGCAGGTGTAGGATTCATCATCGCAACCATGTTTGTCATTGTCGGATCTGCATACATCAACGTTTTAAGCGCAATATTCTTACTGATTGCAGGAATTTCCGCATTATTTAGAAAATAATATTTATTTTTTCTTATAATTTTGTTTTTGAAAAATACAAAACCTTTTTTAACCATCAACTTAATATTATCTATTAGATTGAAATTTCAAGCCTGTTTACTTCGATTTGAGGTAAATATTCTCATGTGAGAACAATTTTTCAGACTCAAAGCAATTTGGGGTGATTTTATGGGGTTCAATTTTGAAAATGAACTGAGATATATTGAAAATCTAAATAATGACGATGAATTTTTTGAAATGGAATTTGAAAAAATAAAAAATAATTATCCGATGATTGATTCAAATGAGATTCACGATTTTTTAAAAAATAAGCCAGGCATCATTGTCGCTTTAAATAAAATCAGGCCGTTATTGGATGATTATGTTCCATATGCCAAATTTCATTTGATTTTGGATGATGATCCTCTTTTTGTACCTCAACTTTTGCTTATGGTCAATGCCCCTAAGGATAAGTTTAGAAACGAGTTTAAAGGAAATATCAGAAAAATCAATTCTTCCATTCGCCAATTTCTTCTGGAATTTGATTTAATCGCTGAGTTTTTTATATTTGAAGGTTCAATTCGTGATAATCATTAATTGCTATCTTAAATCATCCCAACTATTGGAGGTATTTTTCATGCAAAATCAGGATTTTAAAAATGAAATTGAATATGTAAATCATTTAAATGGTGATGATGAATTTTTTGAAAAGGAATTTAAAAGTATCCAAAAGGATTTTCCGTTTCAGAATTATGACGAAATTCACGGCATTTGCGCTGAACATAGGGGGTTAATTCTTCTTTTAAAGAAAACCAAGCCCCTTTTGGATGAGCATGTTCCATATGCATCAGTTCATCTGGAGCTTGATGACGATCCCCTTTTTACACCTCAGCTTCTGGTTGTTGTCAAAGCACTTCAAAAAGACTTTAACAATGGATTTACTGACGATATAAAGTTAATTGAGTCTAAACTTGAGGCATTGATTTTAAAACTCAAGCTGCACATGAAATTTTTCATCTGGGATACCTGCTGCACCCCTTACGGAAAGTCATCCCCAGACATGCACGACCTTTACCGGGAAGGTCCGATGTAGTTTCTCCCATCTACCCAAACATTATTTAAACACCACTAACAAAAATTATCACATAATAAATTTTGTGATGATTATGACAATTAAAGATGAAATCAAAAAAGTTAGG
>NZ_CAMJCX010000079.1 GCF_946404245.1 uncultured Methanobrevibacter sp. | reverse complement strand
CATATCAATTGGATCCAAAAAATCACCTTTAAGTTAAAATATAACTATTCAATATAAATATAATTATCTTAACAAAGGAAAAATCACATGAGAAAAATAACAATAAAACTTCTAAAAACATTACCTACAAAATATGTAACAACAGGAGTAATACTAATAATGATTCTGTTTGCCTATGGAATAATAGGCTCTTATTTTATAATGGATTTGAATTTGATTGATTCTATTTATTATGCCGTAATTACAATGGCAACAGTAGGATATGGAGATTATACCCCCCGAACCGGGATTCAAAAGATATTTGCAACAACACTTGCACTCGGAGGAGTTGCATTACTTGCATATGTATTTAACGTTATTTTAAGTAATTTTCAAGAAAAGATGGGGGAATATTCAAGAGGAGCTATGAAAATGAGAACTATTGAAAATATGGACGATTATTATATTCTTTGCGGTTACGGCAGAGTTGGAAAAGTGGTTTTTGAAGAGCTAACCCGAAGAAATCAAAATGTAATACTATTTGAAAAAAATGAGGAAGTCCTTGAAGACATTGAAGACACAAGTTCTGTCGTTACAATTGCCAAGGATGCCACCGAAGACGACATGATTGCAAAATTAGCAGGAAACAAATGCAGAAGCGTGATAATAAGTACCGGAGATGACGTCACTAACTTATTTATAGTTTTAACAATACGTGAAAGCAATCCGGATGCATGGATTGTATCCCGAGCAAGCAAAGAAGAAAATTATTCAAGACTTAGAAAGGCAGGAGCGGACAAGATTGTTTCACCAGAGTTGATTGGAGGAAAAGACCTTTATATCGAATCAACAAAACCTCACATCTTAAAAATAACCGTGAAACATACAATTGATGAGATATATGATGAATTCAAGATAATCAGCAAATACGGATGCAACCTTGAAAACATACAATACCACATTCCAGGAATTGAAACACCCCTAACCCGTAAAATCAATACAATGGACCTTGAAGACGGCAGGGAATTTACAAAATATCTTGAAGACAATCCTGACCAGAAAGCGGCCATTGAAAACTTATATTCAATGGTAAACAACACCCATTCACACATTATCAGCGGCCCTGACCGTGCAACATTTCAACGTCTTGTGGATGAGTTAGGAGAAAATATAGAAATCGTAGGAATAAATTTAACCAAAAAAGAAATAGCTAAATTAACTAAAAAAAATTTGAAATAAGTACAATCATCTGATAACGACTGTACTTTTTGCAGAAATCAAATATTTATTATTTGCAGGGAAAATTGAAACTGCATATGTTCCAATTGATAAGTCTTTAGTGCTTAATTTTGCAATTCCTTTAGAATCCGTCTTAACAACAAAATATTTTGTGAAATTGGATGCACTAAGCTTAATTTTAATTTTTATACCACCAATCACCTTTTTAGTGGATTTATCTTTAACTGTTAGCTTGAAGTATTTAGTTTGATTAAAAGCGTTAGTTACCTTAGGTGCATTTATAACGGTAGGTTTTTTAATTAGCTTATCAATATTTCCAAACTTGTGAGTTCCCAAAAATTTATAATTAGGAGCACTTGGAAGTTTATTCTTGCTGACATACTTATTTTTATACTGAATATTGTCCTTCAGATAACCTGTTGACCTTCCGACAAATTTTCCGTTATCATTTGCAGCATATGCTTTAACCAATGATGTTGTTTTGAAATTTTTGTTAGTTGTTGATTTCCAATGGAAAACTGTTATATCACGCCTATTTACACCAAATGTATCTGTAGCACCAACCTTTACTGCTGCCTTAACAGGATCTGAACCGAACTTGGCGTAAGTGCCATGACGATAACATGACTTGTAATTTGGAACGCTTATATACTCGCCAGGCTTAAGTTTGCCTGTCCAATAACCGTTTAACCAAACAACCGCATATCTTCCGTCAGGCGCCTTGATTGAAAAGTGCCCTATTCCCAAACTTCTTTCATAACTTCGAATCTTTTTCAGGTAAGAAGTTTTAATCTTGTTGGATTTTACCATCTTTCCTGCAAGACTCTGAATAGCCTTATTGATTCCTACATTATCCATACCTCCGGTTCCCATCATCCAACCGTCAGAAGTGGTAATTGAATGGAAGAAATAGCCATATCCCAATTTATATTGTTTAATTGCAGTTCTTCCTGCAAATTTAACATTTTTAATGTATATTGTAAGAGCATTAGTTGCATCTCTTCTAAATCCTGCAACGCTTTCAGTTCCACTAACCTGCAAATAAAATGAACAGCATCCCCATTCAGCAGTAGGCTTGACTTTCATTGTAGCTTTGGTTCTGGAGTCTTTGTAAGAGATATACTTTTTATTTTTAGAATCGCTGATTTTGGCTGAAACCTTATAAGATCCGACTTTAAAATTCTTATTGAGGCTAGCGATTCCTTTGCTGTCTGTTGTTCTGTAGTAATAGGAATACTTTTTGGTCTTTGAATTGTATACCTTGAATTTTACTTTAATGCCAGATACTGCTTTTTTAGTGACAGTATTGTAGACCTTAACCTTAAAAAACAAATCTGAATCAACATAAGTGTTATAATTGCTCATTTTAATGGTCAAAGGAGCTTTTTTAATTTTGATTGTGGAAGTTGCCTGTGACGGAGCATAATCATCATCACCATCAAAATAAATTTTAGCGTGATATGTGTTCGGCTTGAGACCACCAATTGCAAATGTCGCTTTACCCAAATTGTCTGTCAATGTATCGTAAATTTTATCTGCAACTTGCACCTTTAAAGTTTTATTTTGAACCGGCTGATTGTTGCCATCAGTTAAATAGGCAACAACTTGAGTTTTATCCTTATAATAAGAAACTACATTATTTGATACGATATTAGTGGATTTTTGAGATTCATTTATATAATTTTCTTTCTGAAAATCGTCTGAATCCACACTATCAATTGAAACCTGATTTTCAAAATTCATTTCACCAATATCCTCAGTGACGTTTTCAGATGCTGAAACAACCCCAACACCAATAAAAAACAAAAGCAACAGAGATATTAATACTAACCTATTTTTAAACATGTTTTTTACCCTTGAATCTATTGATTAAATATATGATTATTAATTTTTAAAAATTATTGCAAATTTAATATAAAATCATATATGTGGAATATACATTATAAAACAATATTATAAAAATAAGCATAGCCTGTTTAAAAAAAAATAATAAAAAAATAAAATGAGTGAGCGCATTACTCACTTATAGTTATCTTACTGCTTCCGGACACCTTATATTTAGCATTGGTCGGAGCTAAAGAAACACTATATGAACCAATAGATAGATTTTTAGTATCAAACTTAGCTACACCTTTGCTGTCAGTCTTGACGGTGTATGCAAAACTATTAGTCCCATTGGAAAGTTTAATTTTAATTTTCAGGTTGGTAACCACTTTATTTGTGTTTTTATTTTTTACAGTCACTTTAAAGTAGTTAGTTTGGTTAAACTGATTTGATACCTCTGGTGCAGAAATCTTTGTTGGAATTTTAACAAGATTATCGATATTTCCAAAATTATGTGAACCTAAATAAACCCTATTAGGACATTTTGGAAGTTTAGTACTAGCGAAATGTTTACCTTTGAATTTAACATTATCCACACGCCAACCTGAGGACACGCCCACATATCTTCCATTGTCATTTGACGCATAGGCCTTGATTGAGGAAGTGACTTTAAAAGAGTTGCTTGTAGATTGTTTCCAATGAAGCACAACAATCTGCCTTCTGTTAACTCCATATTTGTCGGTAGCTCCCACCTTTATCGCAGCTTTAGACGGATCAGTGCCGTATTTTTTATAGGTACTGTGCCTATAATACTCTTTGAAGTTAGGAGAGCAACTGAATTCTCCAGGTTTTAATTTACCGGTTATAATTTTATTTTTCCACACAACCGCATATCTTCCATCAGGCGCCTTGATTGAAAAATGCCCAAAGTTTATGCTTCTTTTATATCTGTAAATTTTATTCAATGAAGCCTTTTTAATTTTATTAGATTTAACCATGTCAACTGCAAGTTTCTCCATAGAATTAATGAAATCATGTGAATCAAGTCCGCCGTTACCAACTATCCAACCGTTAGCGAATACAATCAAGTGAACAAACTTATTGGCATTAGTGTGTTTCATCACAGGTATGCCGCCCAATTTATACTCTTTAACTGTGATAGTGGTCATTGCAGTATTGTCCCTTCTAAAACCGGCAACTGACTCAGTGTTACTTACCTGCAGGAAAAAAGAACAGCAATCTTCTCCCGGAGCAGATTTCACATTTAGGGTTACTTTGTTTTTAGAATCCTTATAAGAAATGTAAGCTTTATTTTTAGGATCCCTAATATAGGTGGAAATCTTATAAGTTCCGACTTTAAAGTTTTTATTCAAGGTAGCTACACCTTTGCTGTCAGTAGTTGCATAGTAATAGCCATATTTTTTAGTTTTAGTTGAATAAACTTTAAATAAAACTCTAATTCCAGCTACACTATTGCCAGTATTTTTATTATAAACAGTTGCCTTAAAATATGAACCTGACTTAAAATTAGTTTTAAAATTGCTCATTTTTATAGCCAATGGAGCTTTTTTAATTTTTACATAAGAATTAGATTCACTGGAAGTGAAATTTTCATCACCGTCAAACTTTATGGTCAGCTTATATGTATTTGGCTTCAGATTATTGTAAACCAGTTTGAGCTTACCGTTGTCGTCAGTGGTCAGATTATTAATTTTACCATTGAAAAGCACATTAACATTTTTATTGTTCAAGGAAACATTATTTGAATCTTTTAGCCGAACTTCAAGATTAATTTTTTCTTTATAATCTGAAGTCACATTATCCACTTCAATTATTGTATCAATCTTTGAAGTTTCCTGTTGTAATGAATCCCCGTAATCACCATCAATTTCATCTACTGTTCCCTGAGATGAAACATCATCCAATACAACGTCGGAAGTCATGTTTTCTGAAGCTGAAACGAAGCTAAGACCCAACGTTATTGTTACCAATATAAGCAAGAATAAGGAAATTCTTTTATACGATTTTTTCATTAAATCAACCCCTAAACCCCCATGATTTAAGCAAAGTCAAATTAAATTTATAATCATTAATTTTTATAACACTTTAACAGAAATCAAATATACGAATAGTAGCAGGATATAAAAATACTTTGTGGGCACCGACTAATAAATCTTTACAAATGAATTTTCAAATCTTCACCAATAATTTTAATTTATTAATTTTTGTTTATTGATTTAAAATAGCGTTGAATTATTTAAAGTTATTATAAATGAAAATATATGAGTTTAAAAAAAAGCGAAAGCACAAAATATTGCTAAAATAAAAAAAGTAAAGAGAATAAAAATTCTCTAGAATAAATCTTGTAAGTGGATTTGGTAAGGTCCTAAGTTTCCACCGTAGTTACCAGCACCGATTTCGATTACACCAGGTACTTGACAAGCAGCTTCAATACCAGCTTTCATAGCAGCTTTAACTGATTCTTCGTCTACACCGTCAATAACGATTTCCATGTTTCCGAAGACATTTTCTGGTAATTCAGTGTCTACTTGATCTTTTAAGGTAACACATTCTTTTTCGTTGGTGGATGCACTCATGAAAGAGTATTTGGAACCAGTTTTGGAACCGGAAGCAACCATACCTCCTGAGAAAGGAGTGATTACGCCAGGAACTGCGTGAATAGCATCAACAGCAGCTTCAGCAGCAACGATGGAAGCCATTTGACTGTCAGCCAT
>NZ_CAMJCX010000078.1 GCF_946404245.1 uncultured Methanobrevibacter sp. | reverse complement strand
CCATTAGATTTTTCATGTTCTCTTCGGAAAAGTCATATGCAATGCCTGTTGCCTTCAAGACTGCGGATTCAAGTGCCGCAAGTGATGAAAATGACCAGCAGTTTCCACCATTATCCTGACTTCTGACACCTGTTACTCCACCGACTTCCCTCAAATCATACTTGGAAGGCAATGTTCCATTATATGACGGATCATACCTGATTAAAACATAATTATTATCACCGATTGTCAGATTAAGCATATTGCTTTCGTAAACGTCATTATAGGATAAGGCAACATTGTCAATGAAGGTATTGTTCAATATCTCTTCAAAAATTGAATCGTAAAATGTGTCACTGAATAGGGAGTAAACCGCACCTGCAGTTTTATCGGCGCTGTTTTTGGAAAATACATTGGAGTGTATGTTAAATATATCCGCTCCGTCAATGAATAATGCTCCACCATTTCTTGCACTGTTATTGTATAAATTGGAGCTGTCGACAGTGAACACGCCATACATGAAATAAACCGCTCCGCCATCATATTTTGCCTTGTTGTTTCTTGCATTAACCTTTGTTAAATTCAAGTTGGAGTTTAGGGATGAAACGGCTCCTCCGAAATGGGCAGTACAATCTTCAAAATCAACATTGAAAATAAGGGAATTCTGAGAATCTGCAATGTATATTGCCCCTCCAATATCCCCTAATGCATTATCGTTTAAAAACTTGGAGTTTTTAATTGTGGCATTTGCATCATTTTCACATGATATTGCTCCTCCCATTAAATCAGCATAATTATCTGATAAAGTAGAATCTGTAATGTTTAAGACTCCGCCGCTGACCTGCAGTGCACCGCCGGATATTTCAGCATAGTTATTTGAAAATGAAGAGTTGTCGATGTTTATATGAGCACTTCCACCATAAATTACTCCTCCGGAAGATGTAGCGTAATTGCTTGAAAATGAAGAATTGTTAATGGTTAAAAGATTATCACTACCATATATTACCCCTCCAGTTGCAGCATGATTGTTTGAAAATGAAGAATTATTAATGTTTATCTGAGTATTTCCTCCATAAATTACACCACCTGAAGATGTAGCATAATTACTTGAAAATGAACAGTTATTAAGGTTAATTCTAGAGTTTCCTCCATAAATTACACCACCTGAAGATGTAGCATAATTACTTGAAAATGAAGAACTGTTAATGTTAATCAAAGCATTATTACCATAAATTACTCCACCCGAATATTTACCATTCACATAAGAAGATATAGGATAATTGCTTGAAAATGAGGAATTATTAATTTCCAAAACCCCATTATAAATGTAAAAGGCTCCTCCACTGGTTGAATGGCCTCCAATGAATGATGAGTTTTCAATATTAATATAAGTATTTCTTCCAGATGAATATATGAAATTACTGGATGAGTCTCTAAACACGGAATTCTTGACTGTCAGATTTCCATAATTCTGAACTCCGAAGTTTACAAAGGTAATGTTGCATAGGGTTACTGTAGATCCGACGCCCAACATCATGCCATGAGACTTGATAATTGTGTTTTGAGTGTTTTCACCTATGAAAGTAACATTATTGACATAGGAATACCTATCCAGGTTATACTCACCGTTTGCAAAGTGTAAAATTGTGTTATCCTGGAATTCATAGCCGGATAAATCTTTATAAGGATTATATTTTGAACCGTTACCGGTACTGTTTTCAATACTTGAATTGAAATAAAAATCATTGCTTACGCTGTCAGTGTCATTAACAATGCCATCCATATCTGTTTGATTATCCGCAGCAAAACCTGTTGGAATGATAACCAGTACAGATATCAATACTAACATTATAGCAAGAATTTTTAGTTTTGACAAAATATTAACCCCCATAATTACCAATTTAAACAAAAAAATTAGTAAAATATGATATTATTATTAATTATGGTTTTTATTACTATAAATACTCGATGGAAATACATTTAAAAAAAAAAAAGTAACTTTTGAAAAAAATAAAAAATAATTAATTAATGAAATTGAATTGCTCTTCATTAATCAACGGATAATTAATCAAATCGGTTGAATCCAAATCCTCCTTATTCAAGTCCACTGCTGAAATTTGGGAATTCATATAAGTGTTGTAATACAGAATTCCATCCTGAGTATTGTAACAGGAAGTGTAGATAGTATATTCATACAAATCGGGATCATCTATGAATGTACAGCCATTTTGCTGTTCAACTGATTTCAGGATATGGAAAAACTGACCTACACTGCTGGCTTCATCTGCATCGGAGTACGAATTTGCACGGGTAAATGCAACCTTTGCAAATCTTGAAGATGAAGAGAGATCGCCAGGAAGCCCTATAGCACCCATTCCCCTTGAATATTCATCCAAATCAATATCTCCTCCAAAGGTATTTTCAGGATTCTTATTTGACAGATGCCTGTAATTGTTTAAGTAAAACAATTGCTTATCAAATGGAGGATTGTTTGTTAAAACACCTACCGGATTGTCATATACCCTAAGACCATCTGCCATCGGTTCAACGACAATCGCATCACCGTTATTATCTGAAATCATCCAGTGAAGAGGGGATAAAGGTAGCTCTTCAGCAAAGTTGATGTTTACCAAATTGATTTCAGCCAATAACTCTTTAGCTTCACTGACAGAATCTGCACATCCGAGTGTGTATGGGATTAATTCAAAAGGAGTTATATTCACCATACCCTCTTCAAATTCTCTGTAGACTGCATTTCCTGCAAAGTTCAATCCTGCCATTGCCAATCCTTTTTCATTGCATGCATCATAATACAATGGATAACCATCAATACCTGCCGCAATTCCTATTATTGCATAATGTGTTTTGATGTCATCTATTTTTCTGAATTTGAATTCATAGTTTCTTGGCGTAATTGTAACTCTTTCATTGTACGAGATTTCATAATCAAAGTTACGGCCAAAATAATGTTTATCGGTTATATAATTGCTTGCAGTACACATCGAATCACTTTATAAAAAATTTGAATAATTTAATGCTCTTGATTTGATATCGCCAAATGTATCATCAACGATTAGCTTACCGTCCTTAAATACTGTTTGAAGACAGTCTTCACCTTCATCATCAATTGAAACTGTCTTGAAGGATTTGCCGTCCTTAATCAATTTGAATCTTCCGGTTTTTGATTTTTTACTGGAGTCCAATGGGTTTTTGAATATGTCATGCCATTGTCCGTCCCTTAACTGAGCTGAACACTTGAAAGCATTTCTTTGGGTATCACGTGTAACGGAAGAGTGAAGCCCTCCGCCCATACCGAAGATAATGTTTTGAGCTGCCCAGCCGCTGGATTTCATTGCAAACAAAATGTCCCTTATCTTCTGGTAATTTAAACCGTCTCCCCATAAAAGACCAATGTTTAAATCAAATACCTTATATCCCTTATCTGTCAAGTGGCTTCCGAAACCATCGGAGAGAAGATTAAGACAATCGATTGTTGTGGATACAGGCTCTCCGCTGTCCGGCCTGAAGACTATTTTATTTGTCTCGCAGTCCAAGAAGTTTAAAATAGCCTCATTCAGTTCGCCGCCTGATCTTCCGGCTTCTGTGAGGAAGTTTCTGTAGTTATATGAATCGATAACGATTGAGAGAATTCCTTCCTTTGCCTTGTCAATGACATTCAGAATCTGGTCAATTTCGCCTTCAGGGCCGAGTGAAGTCATTACGCTGTGTTCTGTGGCCTGAACTGAAAATCCGTATAGATTTGAATCGTTGTAATAGTTTTCAGGTATTGTTAATGCAGGAATTGTATCGGTTCCTGAAAAGCTGAGCAGATGAGCTGAACCGCACAGCATTGATGATTCTGTTGATGTTGCCCCACGATATCCGAAATCGTGCAGCATGAAATCAAGGTTATCCTTAAGGGAACCTGTGACTTCCAAATAGAAGTTTGCAAGCTTTCTTACTTCAGCTGAAAGTGTTGCGACAGTTGAAGGATACCAGACCTGCAAAAGCAATGATTCAAGATAATTCGGCAGCCAGTATGATTTCTTATCTGTATTTTCAACGGTCATTAAAACATTGCTGACATCAACGGGAGTTCCTTCAGGAACGGCCTTAATCTCGATTGGCAAGTATCCCTCGTGTTCATCTAAAATATACTCCCAGCCTTCCCTGTTAAAGATGCCTTCACCAATGTGGGCAGCGATAAGGTTGTCTGCCTCATTGATTTTCTCTTCAGTTACTACTTGACCTTCCAAATACTTTTTTAATATATATTGCAGTCCATAAAAGATAGTCTTGTTGAACTCCGCTCCTACCCTACTTTCAAGGTATGAATATATTTTTTCAGTGCCTTTTGGATAGAAATAGTGATGAGTTACCTTGTAACTATCAGTTAAAAGACAAATGTTATTTTCTATCATGTTATCAACTTTGTAACAATATTATTTTTTATCACTTAAATATATTGTGAAAAGCCGATTTGATTAAAAAATTTGGTGAGTGTCTGGTTTAAAAAAAAAAGAAAAATAAGAAAAAAGATCTAGATGTAGCTAGTATCTTGTTTTCTAAAGTGTGCTTGTGGGTGGTCACATAATGGACATACTTCAGGAGCTTCTTTTCCATAATGGATGTATCCACAGTTGTTACATTTCCATGCGATTTCTTCATCTTTTTTGAATACTTTGTCAGCTTTGATTTTGTCGGACAATGCGTTGTATCTGTCTTCGTGTGCTTTTTCGGTAGCACCTGCTGCTTCAAATAAAGCTGCAATGTCATCGAAACCTTCTTCTTTAGCGGTTTCAGCGAATTCTTTGTACATTTCAGTCCATTCGTGGTTTTCACCAGCTGCTGCGTCAGCAAGGTTGGTTAAAGTGTCAGGTACTTTTCCGCCGTTTAACAATTTGAACCAGATTTTTGCATGTTCTTTTTCATTATCGGATGATTCTTGGAAAATTTCTTTGATTTCAACGTAACCGTCTTTTTTAGCTTGAGATGCGTAAAATTCGTATTTTACACGTGCCTGAGATTCACCAGCGAGTGCTGCTTTTAAGTTTTCTTCAGTTTTGGTTCCTTTTAAGTCTGCCATAATATCATCTCCGTAGATTAAAATTTAAAATTATGTTATATAAATATTTGGTAATGAGTTAGTAACTTTAAAAAAATAAAAAAAGAGAGCTTATTTGAAGTTAGTAGCTCTTTCTTCGAAATGTGCTTTTGGAAGTCCGCATACAGGACATTTTTCAGGTGCGTTAGGTCCTGAGAAAACAAATCCACAGTTTTCACATTTCCATTCGATTTCTTCGTCTTTGTTGAATACTTTGTCAGCTTCAACGTTTGCGAGTAAAGTTCTGTATCTTTCTTCGTGTTCTTTTTCAATTGCACCTACTTTTTCAAATAAGAAAGCAATCATTGGGAAGCCTTCTTCTTTAGCGGTTTCAGCGAATTCTTTGTACATTGCAGTCCATTCTTCGTTTTCACCGTCAGCGGCTGCGTTGAGGTTAGCTACTGTGTCTGGAATTTCTTCATCGTGTAAAAGTTTGAACCAGATTTTAGCGTGTTCTCTTTCGTTTTTAGAAGTTTCCATGAAAATATCGTGGATTTGGACGTATCCTTCTTCTTTTGCTTTTGCAGCAAAGTATTGGTATTTAGTATGTGCTTGGGACTCACCAGCAAAAGCTGCTTGTAAGTTTGCTTCAGTTTTTGTACCTTTTAAGTCAGTCATAATTAACATCTCCAATGATATTATTATGATTATTATCATTTAAAAATCTTATTATACAGTATTTGAACCACCCATCCTATAGAGGATGGGGATTCCTGAATTATTTTCACTTAATAAGGTTAATTTAAGTATTTTATCAGGCCATCCCCGTTGAACCAGCGGTTTAGAATATTAATTGCTGCGTTTATGTCCCTATCAAGTATTTTTCCGCATTTTGGACATTTCCAGTTGCGTT
>NZ_CAMJCX010000077.1 GCF_946404245.1 uncultured Methanobrevibacter sp. | reverse complement strand
CCCATTACAAAAGTACCTTTAACTCTGTAAATTTTTGTTATCATATAAAATCCCTCATGATATATTAATTAAAAATTATCATCCAAAAAGCCTAATGCTTCTTCAACTCTAGCCATTTCAGGACCAGTACTACCTTTAGCTACAATTGCGCCATTGGAATTTGCAATGGAACAAGCGCCGACCAAAGGAATACCTTTACCGACAGTACCAATATCTCCTTCAACACCAAATACTTTACGAGCTAAGTTAATTTCACTTGAAGTTGCATTGCTTGAAATCAGAAATCCCTTGTTGGTCACTTTAACAAGAGAGCCTATGATGTCGCTTCCGCTTATGGCATGAGCCTCAGCATCGACATCCAAAGCGTTTTCAATTATGTTTTTTGCATCTTCGGATAAGAAAGGACTAATGATAGCACCTTCATCATTTGCAGCAACGATATTTCCAACAGCAGTGTACTGGGAAGGAATTGCCGCAACATTCAATCCTAACTCTTCAAATTGTTTAACTTCTCTATCCAAAACATGTGGGGAAACAACGATACCATTTGAATTAGCCACAGCTAAAGATCCTATAAGATTACTTCCTGCAACAGAAGACTTGACAACGTCGACCTCTAATGTTTCCTTAATAATTTCAGCCTTTTCGTCAATGAGATTATAAGGAACAATAGCTATATCGTCAGTTGCAAGAATAAATACTCCTATGTTAGGATTTCCTACAATATCAACTCTTTTCAACATATTGTTACCTCACATTAATCAAATATTATGGCGAAGGTACTATAGCCTATTCTGCTAAAGTAGCTTTTACAACACCATCATCATCTTTAACTGCTTTTACAGTAATTTTAGAAGGTATTTTTTGAATACCTCTTTCCCAAATTGCATGATTGATAGACTCATCAAGTTTAACTTCTTCAGCTTTCATGTGTTTAGTTAAGAAGTTTTGTACTTCTCTGATAGCTCTAGGAGCTCTGATGGTCCTTTTGACATTTTTTACATTTCTAAGTGGAATTGTGTAAACTCTTTCCATAATAACCCCTCTTATAATTTAAGACTGTTTCTTCTCCAATGTCTAGGTTTTGGTCTGTATCTAAGTTTACGATTAGTTTTAGCATAAGCCCAGATTGGAATTCTCCTATTTTGTTTATTTGCTTTTGCCATTCTTAATTTTTTAGCTAATGGTTTATTTCTACTCATTTTCTCACCTGTAATAATAATTATTTTTTATATCCAATAACACGAGTTTGATAATGTTCCGGGAATATGTCCAGTGAATTTCCTCCTTTCTCGTCAATCAAAGTCCTGATTTCCACTTCATAATCTGAGCTGTTGTCCTTGTTTGACTTTTCATGTGAAATTTCAAACAGTCCAGAGGTTATTAGCTTGACAGATTTGTGACCAAAACTGTCCAGATTTATATATTGAACATCTTTCCTATCTTCAAGACTTCTTATCTGATTGACTGTTAGTTTGGGAGTCCTGTCATCACGTCTTGTCCCATCAGCAATAATGTCATATTTTTCCGCAACCCTTTCAACAACACTCTCATGGATGAACTTTATCCCGTCGTTGGGAAATCCATCCTCCAGAATCATGTCACATGTCTTGTCGAGGATATCGAAATCCATGTCCAAGACCCTGTGGTCGAATCCGAGTGATGCCGCTGATTTGCTGGCAGGAATGTATGAATCATAAACACCGAAGTTCGCTGTGCACAATTCAACGTCCAGACCCAATCTTTTGAGCATGACTGCCATGAAAGATGAATCTTTACCACCACTATATAATACGGCTGCTTTCATTGACATTATTTCCTTGTAATTTTAATTTCTCTTTTCTGACCGGCAATTTGCCTTAAAAGGACTTTCAATTGCTCATCAGTGACTTTACCCCTTAAACTTCCAGCCTGAGCGGATTGAATCAATTGAAGTTCAATGTTATTTACAAGTTCAGGTTTGGTTAATTTAAGGTTTCCTAGCCTATTACGAGCTTCAGAAGTCATAATCTGAGCTAGAATCTGTTTTTTCTGAGCTTCAAATTGTGCCTGTGCTTCTTGCTGTTGAGCTTGAGCAACAGCTTGTTGCTGTGCCTGATTTTGCATAGCAGCTTGTTGAGCTTGTAATTCAGCCATTCTTTTTTGACGAATTTCATCTAAATCGCTCATATCAAACTCTCCGAATTATAATTAGTATTTTTCAAGTTCAGGAATATCTTTAATGATTTCAGCAGAAATTTTATCTAAGAATGATCTTCCTGCTGGGGAAACAACTCTTCCACCTTCAACTTTTTCCACATATCCTGCGTCTTCTAACTGATGAAGTGCGGTTCTGATAATGGATCCGCTACCTTTCATGAATTTTTCAGGACGTACACCACGGTCTTTTTTACCACCGTAGAAAGTTCTTAAACTCATAACTCCTACAGGACCGTCCATGTAAACTCTTCTGATGATAGAAGCAGTTCTTACATACCACCAATCAGCATTTTCCGGTTTTCTTTCTTTGTGAACACCAGTTTTAACAAAATTGGACCATGCAGGGGAATTGATTTTTTCATTGTTTTTAAATTCTTCTGCGACTTTTTCAATTAATAAATCTGCAGGTACATCAAATACAGTAGTCATATTAATTCTCCAATATTTTATTAAATAATTGTCCTCTTAATCCACTGTAAATTTAAGACCTAAAAAATAGGGCCTGTAACTCTAAATTTAAAATGTTTAAGGCTTTTTCTTATAGATTACAGCAACATGGCCTCTAACGTCTATAAGCTGTGCTTTAGTCTTAGAGACAATTTCATCTATGTAATCATCTTTATTTCTAGCGATATTTTTTGCAAATTTAAGTTTAACAATCTCATTAGCCTTGAGCTGGCGTTTAATTTCTTCGATAACATTATCGTTGACACCGCTTTTACCAATGTTGATTGTCATCGCACCAAGAGCTCTATTCATCATTTCTTTTTTGCTTTGACTCATATTTAGCTCTCCTTTTTAACTTTTTTTCCTTGTGATAAGGAATTTTCATTACATGACCACATTCACCACAAAAAATGTTAACTTCTGAGTTAACTAGCCGGACGGTGCAATTATGGCCAGGATAAAGGAAACGCTTGCACTTCTTGCAATACCTTCTGGACCATTTCTCAGGTACCTTGGTATTGTATTTGGTGGACAACTTCAATGCTAACTCAACATAGCGATCGGACCTTTCCGGATGGGTGATGAATTCCATCTCGGCACGCTCAAAAAGAATGTTCATTCTTTCAATCGCTATTTCAATCATCCACTTTGGTCGTTTTCCTCTACTCAAAATATCCTCCTCATAAATGATGAAAATAGGATATAATATTCAAAATTGAATTAAAATGATTTGCGCAAATTAAAACAAAAACCATAGTTAAAAACTAACCTTAGGTTAATATGAATATTAAGAATAAATATGTTTATTACTATTTATAAAGGTTGTGGATTTTACAGATAATTTAAAAAAAATAAAGTTTGGAGGAAAAAATAAATGGACTAATAAAGCCCATAAACCCTTTCGATACCCCTAATCTTATCAAACAGATAAATGACGCAATATTAATCCATAATATATGAAGAATCTAAAAAATCATCAAATCCCATGTGGTGTTTTATTTAACAATTAATCCCAACCGTCCTTACCCAGACGGATGAGATTATCTAAAATGTCATCACCTTCGGGATTGTCATGCTCCAACATGTTCCAAATTTTTTCATGATTAATTTCATCAGGAACATCTTCTATTTTTTTAAGATTATCCCAAAGAGTATCATTGACCACCTCTTCAGGAGTTCTATCAGTTAATTTTGACATTATATTAACTTTTTCCACAACAACATCATTTAAAGTTACATTTAACATAGTATCATCCAATTTTTCTTTTTCAAATCCTTTTCGGAAATATTTTTTAATCAAATCATCAAGATTTAATTCATTTTTAGAAGCTTGTTTTTTTAACTCTGCAAGTACATCATCATCAATATCCAAACATATTTTAACCATAATGCCACGACTCAAACAAAAATAGTTTTTCACAAAAATCTAAAAAAGAAAGGATTATTAACCAATCCTTTCAAAACCCCTGATTTTATCAAAATCCGAATCAAAAGAAACAATTCTATTAATTTTGTGATTAATCATTGTGTTAATTATAGTGCAATCAGCAAAATTAATATTGCGGTCAAAATAACTAAACCATTCTAATGATTTTTCATAGTCATCCATGATTAAAAAATCAAAAATATCTAAATTCACTAAATATGAAATAAGTTCATTTAAATCTTGATTATAGTTATTAACCTTAATTGCATTTAATACTTCAACCAATACAGTCGTATTAATTACTTTTGCTTCATGTTTAAGATAGGGTTTGATTTTTTTGGAAAGATGGTTATAATCATCATTTTTTAGAATCAAACCTTTAATATATGAAGAGTCTAAAAAAATCATTTTATCCTCCGTGGCGTTTTAAATTTTTAATCAAACATATCAGTGATCCTATCTAAAATATCATCACCTTCAGGTTTGTCATGTTCAAGCAAATTCCAGATTTTGTCTCCATCGATATCATCCGGAATTTCTTCCATTTTGCCCAATGCATCCCATAAAACTTCATTAATGACTTCAAATGGAGTTTTATTAGAACGTCTACATTTTATATTAACTTTTTCCATCACTTCATCACTAATAGTTACTGTTGACATATTATCAAGTCCTTGCTTAATGAATTTACAACACAAATCTGAATAACTAGATTTATAATTTAAAGCTTGTTTTTTCAAATCTTCAAGTAGCTTTTCATCAATATCTAATGTAATTCGCACCATAGTATCACATGATTACAATTTAAAGCACTTAAAAGATTTAATGTTGCAACTTTTTTAGTGCTTGAACTAGCTAGAACAATTATTTTAATATTGAACTCCAACATATATAAATATTTTTGGAATACATAAAAGCACAAGTGTGCAATATAAAAAAAGAGAAATATAAATCAATTATTGACCTAAATAAGAAAAATTGTTATTATTTAGCAAAATTGCTTTCATAATAAAAAATTGTTGTGAAAAAATAATTATGAATTTGAAATCAGCCAGTCCATGAAATCAACTTCACCGACAGGATAGGTTTTCTCACCGGAGATTATGTCTGAAAGCTCATCTACAATCTCATCAACTGTCAAGTCGCTTACATCGATTTCGGAGATTTCTTCACCATAGATGTCATATGCTTCGGTAGTGCAGACCCCCATAGCTTCAGCTTCAAGGTTTTCACGGATTTTAGCTTCAGAATAGTCACGTCCTTCAAGTCTTGAGCGCAGAATCTCAGGCCTTACCCTTAAAACAATCACCTTATCGGCACCGTCACACAAATGCGTCAGATGCCCTTCAAAAATAAGAAGCTCATCGCTTTCCCCAATGATTTCAGCAACCTTTTCATTCAGGGCAGGAATATCAATGACCTTATATCCTTTCTCATCATCAATTCCCAAAACGAAATCGTTTTCAATTGCCAAATCGTTAATCTTAATCAGGCTGCAGCCCAGTTTAGAGGATAACCTTTCGCTGACTGTGGTTTTTCCAGTGCACGGAGTGCCTGTTATAAAAATAGCTTCGCTCATAAAAATCAAAAAAAGTAAGAATTATTTTTTCAAGATAACTCTTAAAACATCTTCATCTTCAAGTACGTGGTCGGGACCGACCTTTTGGCCCGGAAACTTAACTGAGGTTCCCCAGATTTTTGCATGACGGAAGTTTTTCACGAATTCCCTGTGGAGTTTTCCACAAGCATCTATTACTGTAGAGCCTTTCTTGATAACCAGCGGATCTTCCATGTCCGCTTTTCTGCCTTGCGGCTTTAGATAAACACGAACCAAATCGAGATTGTCAAAGATAATGTCTTTCAGCTCATCGATATTGGTATTCTTGTCAGCGGAAATCGGAATGAAATCAGGAATGTATTTCTTAAGCTCTTCAAGGTATGCCTCATCTACAAGATCCACCTTATTTAAAAGAACCAGCATCGGAACGTATGATTTATTTCTGTCAAGAACGTCAATAAATTGATCCATTGTCACATCGTCCCTGAAAAGAACATCCGCATTAATATATCCGTACTCATTTAGGATTGATCTGATTGTCTTTTCATCCATGTGGGTCAGCTTGCAGGTTGATGATACCTTTACACC
>NZ_CAMJCX010000076.1 GCF_946404245.1 uncultured Methanobrevibacter sp. | reverse complement strand
ATAAAATTAAAATTGGACAGCGAATACGGTTCTGCCTCAGACATGGCAATATTATCCTATTCCCCTAAGGAGAGAAGCAAAGGTTCAAAATCATTTTTACATCACTTAAGGAAGAATCTGAAACGTGGCAGAAAGCCGATTGAGATGTTTAACCCGAGAGGTATCGAACTTCAGGATGTTGAACTTGTTGCAATATTCTGCGGACTGATACTTGAATGCATAGACCCTGAAGGAAGCATACAAAAACTAGACAAGAGCATTCCCAAATTGGCAAAACACAATATGAACCGCTGGAGAGTTCAGGCAAAAGATTACATTAAATTAAATCCTGAGCCCCACAAGCCAATGGACCTGAATTCCTTTGTGACACGCTGGCAAATAAGAAGACCATACCCTGAAGTTGACGATGACGGCCGTGAAATCAGATGGCCCAGACAAGCCAGTTTAATGGAACTTGCATACAAGCTGACAACATGGATAGAGCCGCTTCAGGATGATGTGGAAGGAATCGTATACCTGGAAGCCATTACCAAATCCATTACACAAACAGGATTCTTCAATGAATATCACTCAACAATATCCTTTAACACTCCAAAAGATGAAAGGGATTCCGTATTGGAAGCCATATGGAATATTTTTGTTCCACTTTCAACAGGAGGTGTGAAAATTGATGAATCCCTTCTGGAAACCCTTCCTGACGACAGAGTGAATGTCTTATCCATTCACCAATCCAAAGGCCTTGAATTTCCGCTGGTGATTGTTGATGTGGGGTCAAGGTTCAAAACAAATGACATTAAAACACAAATTCTAAGATTCCCAAAATCCCTCAAGGAACAAAAAACAATAGAGGACACAATCAGAAGACACTCAGTACTCGGTGAAAGTGAAAGAAGTGAAAAGGACAGATTATTTGATGATTTAACCAGGCTTTACTTTGTGGCATTTTCAAGAGCCGAAAGCGTATTGCTATTGGTTGGCCTTAATCCTGCAATTGAAGGATATAACAAGAAAGACCAGCACATTAACATTCCGAATATTGCTCTTGGATGGAGTAGAGATGAAAATTACATAGGATTTAAAGAGATTTATTTAGTATAGGGGCGTTTGAATGAAATTACCTACAAGATCAAAATCATACATGATTCCGGAATACAGCTTAACCGGAGATTTATTGTCTTACATTACCTGCGGTCTGCAGTACAGATACCAGAACAAGGGAACATTGCCTCCGTCAAAACCCGTGCAAAGATGGTTTGGCGAATTCATCCATGGAGTAATGGAAGAGGCATACCTTGACTGGAAATATCAGAAAAAACAATTTCCATGGGACTGGAAAGAAGACATCAGGCCTATCGAAGACCAGATTGACTTAAGGCTGCAGGTAAGAGGCCTGTATCCTTATGATGAAGATTTGTTTTTCAGCATTAACCAGCCCGGAAGAAACCTGACTCTTGATGATTTGAATGAGCACGACCATAAAAAATTGGCTAGCGCAAGGGCTGAAATGGCAATAAACATTTGGGGAAAAGACCTGTTTCCTCTGATTGACTCTTCCGAACTTTTAATTAAAGGCATTCGTCCGATGCCGAATTTCGATAAGAATACCTCAAGGTCAAACTATTATGGGATAAACGGTGTTGTCGACGTTTTAACATCAACAAAAATCAACAGTGCTCACAATCAGAGCAATCTCTACGATTTTGACAACAAGATTGTCAATTTCATAAGAAAAAATATGGAAGAAAGCGATGATGAAGACTATGAGATAATCATAGACTACAAAGGGATGAAAAGACCTCCCCTTAAAGTTTCAGATCCTCATAGCGAGGACAAATGGGAAAACCACAAACAGCAGATATTGACATATTCATGGTTAAGGTCAAAACAGGAAGATTCAAAAGCCAATTGCGCAGGAATAATCCTTTATTTAAACGAACTGGTTCCATCAAAAGAGGACCTGGTCCTAATCAAGGAAGAAATTTTAAATGATATGACCGACATCCCTAAAGATGATGAATTTTCAGACGATATCGAATTAATTCTGGAATGGCAGGAAGACGATAAGATGCCGAATTTAAGCGAGGAGTTTAAAAAAGCCCGTTCAATCAGATTCATTAAAATCAACGATGAGGAACGTGGAAAGGCATTGGATAAATTCGACAGGGTCGTCAGTGACATTGAAAGTTCACTTGTCAAAGAGATGAAGGGATGTAAAATACAGGATGCATGGAAAGCGGAAGCCGATAAAAGAACCTGTTCCGCATGTGATTTTAGAACCTTCTGTAAAAATAACAGTGACATAACAAAAGACTTTAAAATTCCTTAAAACATATAATTACTTAGGTGATTGTATGGCTAATGCTAATTTGGAAAAAAATCAAAAATATTGTGAAATCATTGAAAGTAAAATCAAGCTTGAAGCAAAACCTGTCGCAATGAAATTGATTAAAACCGAAGACGACCTTATTGAAGGCTATGATTTAATCGATGAAAAAATCAGACACTGCGAAATGGTTAGAAAAGCATCTTTGGGAGATAAATTTTACTCAACTATTGACCAGCAAATGTGTTTAGGCGGAGCAGGAGCTATCGGACTTAGGGATATGCCTGAAAAATTAGCGAACGGAGAAAAATACTTCTCACTTGGAAGATTCCAAGATTTGGAAACCGCTAAAAAACTCACTGGAAAACTTTCAATTATTGAAGACATCCACTGGGGAATTGTTTATGCTCCTTTAGATGAAGCTGACTTTGAAGCGGACGTTATTGAAATTATTACAGAACCTGTTGGCGGAATGAAACTTGCTCAAAGTATTGTTTACAAGACCGGTGAAAAAATTGAACCTTCATTTGCAGGTATTCAGTCATTATGCGGAGATGCATTTGCAAATCCATACCTTTCAAAAGGAGTTAACTTCACATTAGGCTGTGACGGTTCAAGAAAAGCGGCTGACATTAAAGACAATGAAATGACCGTCGGAATTAGTTCTGAAATGATTGAAGAAGTAATTTCAGGTCTTGAATCAATCTAGAAGATTTAAATAATCATCGTAATGATTGATATTTAATAATTCTTTTTCATTTTTTTCTTTTATTCCATAAAAAGTATAACCATCAGCAAAAATTTTTCTTAAAATCGGATTTAAATTATCATCCTCATTTTCAAGGTATCTCATGAGATTTTCACGAGGCGCTACAAAAGGCATTCCCAAACCTTCCGCAGTATCCAAAAGACCGGACTTTCTTCTTCTTAAAATTGAAATTGTATGAAACGGGTCATCACTTTCCTGACTGGTTTCAATCATTTTTTCAAAAGTTTCAGGCAATACTGTTGGCTGGTCGGCAGTTATGCATAGCGCAAAATCAGAAGTGATATTTGACAAACCATTGTATAATGATACTGATAAACCTACATCAACAGGATTGTTTTCAATGAACTTTACTTTATCTTTATAATTATCAAAAATAGCTTCTTTTATTTCACTGGAATAATGGCCAAGTACTACAATACATTCATCTACATTCAAGGATAATGCATTGTCAATGGTTGTCTCAATAACGGTCTTATCTCCAAAAGGCAAAATAAGTTTATTTTTAAGTTCAAGGTTTCTCGCCAGTTGATCTTTACGCATCCTGGAATTCTTACCGGCTGCAGTAATAACAGTTGAAATTGACATAAAAAAAGAAAAAAAGATTATATTCACTTCGGAATATATCTTGTAATTTGTGCGTAAATTCCCATACCAGTTCCTGAACCTTCAGTCCACATGTTGATTTTAACTGGATAGTCGTGATTGTTTGATACAGTAATACCGCTTGCAGGGTTATAACCAAACAATACTGCATTTTCAGTTCCATCCATACCAACAGGCAATGGGAATCCTTCTGCAAGTACTGCTGCCCTTAAAGCTCTAGCTGATGGACATACACCGTGTGCAGCACTTCCACCAGGTGCAGCTGCATCGCTTGCAGATTCAAAGTATACATAGTCTTTACCACTACTGGTTGAGTTTGGAGGTATAATAGTTCCGTTCCATGCCTCAACAAACTGTCTTGCATTGACTTCCCTAATTGAATCTCCATACTCAGGGTGAGAACCTAAGGAAGTACCATAAACTTCACCATTTTCTTCAGTATAATTACCCATATACAGTAAAATCGGACTGCCAGTAGGATATTCAGCCGCATAGTCAACTACATCCTGGCCGAAAACATATGGAACTTCATCTGAACCAATATCAGACCTGCCATCTGAAAATCCGACCATACCTTTTTCCAAAGTGAATGTGGAACCTACGTCCGCATCATAATTATACCAGCTTACAATAGTGTCATTATTATAATAGTCATTAGAATAATTCAAGTTTTTAATTTGATCTACCGGAACGGATTGTATAACTGTATCTCCTTCAATTACATCCACTCCAGATTCAGTTTTACATAAAAGTTTATAAGGTGCACTGTAACCCCATACATATGTGTCTGGGCCTTTTACTGATAATTTATCCCCCTCAAATGTTAAATAACCTGGTCCATCTATTCCTTCAGCATTCCCATAGGAATCAATACCCTCACCAGATACTGTAGTGAAATCAAATGGAACCACCCCTGTGGAAAGGGACATTAAAATTCCCTGAAGATCAAAAGCTAAAAGTTGATGTGACAAGAATCCAAAATTACCCAATAATGGAACTTGTATAGTCCTATTATGTCCTAAAATGGAATCTCCATCAAACATGGATTGACCTACTGAGATGTTGTAAGTATCTGCTACAGTTTGACCGGTATAAGGAGTACTGCTTACAAATGAAAAAGCGAATAAAAGAATGCAGGCAAATAACAATGCCAAAAATATTACTAGTGATGTTCTTCTCCAACTTTTCATTCTATACACCTAACAGTTATAACAATTGATACTATATTACTAATATTATAAAAACATTATTGTTATTTTGATAATTTCTCTGAAATTAATTTAATCCTTTCTTGAATATCAATAATTGTATCCTGACCATTACCACCAATCAGAATTGCATCTTCATGGGAATACTCGGCAACAAGCTCAATAATCTGGTCCAGGGAGTTGACTGTAATGATATTGCCCATGTAACCCAAGGAATTAAGCCTGTAAATTGCAATGTCCAGTGTATCGTCAAGACCTGGGAACAGCACTATGACTTCAGGATTGTATTTAACTGCGACATCCAAAATGTCCAACCTGTGAGTTTCATTATGCCTTGGAGTGCCTATAAACACTGCATAAAAATCTCTTTCAGACAATATTGATGCTAAAGCATCGGAATTATCAGTCTTTCCAACATATACGTGAGCGTCATTAATCTTATAAACGTCCAAACGTCCTTCTACAGCCTTGAAGTTACTCAAAGTATCCCTAATAACTTCTTTTGATATTTTCAACTCACGGGTGATTGCAGTTGCAAGACCTGCATTGAGCAAATTAAATTTACCGAACAGCTGAAGCTCATCCTGATATTCAAAATATGGAATTGTTTTACATGCTGCTTCTTTAAAGTCACTATTGAAATCCTGATTATAAGCTGTAAAAATTAATCTGTCTTCAAAAAACCTTACAAGTGAATTTTTATAATTTGCAATGGTTTTATGGACATTCATATGGTCATTTCCAATATTGGTAAGTCCGATCATGTCAAAATCAAATGTATACCTGCAGAAATCAAGAGTCATATCACATACTTCAACAAGCAATATGTCATAGTCACCGTCATTGGCTTCAAGGATTAAATCATAGTAACCTGAAAATCCTCCGCCGCCATTTCCACCGACTAAAACCTTTTTACCGACATTTTCAAGTATGCTTTTAATCATATGAACAGTAGTGGTCTTGCCGTTTGTTCCTGTAATTCCAATAGTGAAAATATCCTTATGTTTATTTAAAACATCACTTAAAAGCTCTCCTTCTTCCAATAGCCTCTCAGCAAATGTTCCTCCGAACATGCTGGGACTCATAGCAATTGCATCACACTGTTCAATAGCATAAGGATTTGTAAAACCCAAATCCACAGTGATATTCTCTCCAACAATGGAAACAGTCTGCTCGCCATCCATCATATTCATGGATAACATTGGCAAATCAAGACCATCCAAATCAACATTAATATTCAAATCGGTAGCATAAACTTCCCAACCATGTTTTAAAAGGGAATTTACTGCTTTTTTACCTTCTACTCCTAATCCAATAACCGCCGCTTTCATAAAAAACTAATCCTCAAAAAAAATAATTTAC
>NZ_CAMJCX010000075.1 GCF_946404245.1 uncultured Methanobrevibacter sp. | reverse complement strand
AAAATAATGAAAAATAAAAGCCATTGTTAAATAATTAGTTTAACAACTATTTAAATTAGTCCTCAAATGCTCTCTGATTTGACTTATATTGTTTGAAAATAAATCTACTATTACTAACCATCACCAGGCACACACCATGAGATTCAATGAAGAGAAATATATCAACCTAATCCTGTACATATTATTCAGATGCTCAAACAAACCCAATTTGGGCAAGACCGTACTTTGTACAGTGATGTATTTCATTGATTTCAACTATTACGAACGTTATAAAAGATTTTTAACAAAAGAAACCTATATAAAATCAAAAAGAGGGATAAAACCAAAGCATTTCAGAAAGATCACCGAAGACCTGATAGCCAAAAAGCAGCTGTTCATGCGAAAGGAACCATACTACAACAGAACAATACACAAATACTACCCGACAATCATCCCAACCCAGAAATTCAGCCCAGAGGAACTTACGGTGATTAATTCCTGCATTGAACGCCTGACGAACAGCAATGCAAGCACAATAACAAAATATGCGTGGCAGGACAAACCCCTGAGCAAGGCAGGCATGAATGATGAAATAGATTATGAAGACGTATTCCTGAGAGCCAATGAATAGTTTTATTTAATCGGAATACAAAATATTATTCATTAATATACTGTGGGGTAAACATGGCAATAAAAGTTAAAAAAAGAAATTTCTTAAAAAAGAAGAAAATTAAAGAGATAAAATCACAATTGGGCGAATATGGAGAACTGCTTCAGGGAAAGAAAAATGTAGAGATACTTGAAGCGGAACCTAATTCATTCATTCTTGTTGACGGAGAACCATACATCATAATTATCGATGAAAAACCGTTCCCGACCCTGAAGGCTGCCCTTGCAAATGAAATTGATGCAAAAACAGTCACCGTGGACATGGGAGCAATCAGATTCGTAAGCAACGGTGCTGACATAATGAGTCCTGGAATCGTTGCGGCCTCAGAAGGAGTAGAACCTGGAGACATCGTTTTAATCATAGATGAAACCCACGGAAAACCGCTGGCAATCGGAGTTAGTCTGATTACAGGTGACGAAATGGTTGAAAATGATTCCGGAAAAGCAGTTGAGACAAAACACTATGTCGGTGACGACATCTGGAACTTTGAAGTATAGAGGTGTTTAAATGGCAGAGCTAAGATACAGAGCAGGAAATATAAGAAACCCACAAGTTCACAAGGTCGGATTGATAGCGCTCGGATCACATCTGGAAAACCACGGTCCCGCCCTTCCAATCGATACCGATGCAAAGATAGGTGCGCACATTGCATTTCAGGCATCACTTATCAGCGGAGCCAAGTTTTTAGGAATTATCTTTCCCGCATATGAACTGGACACAATAGACCATGGAGTTCATGTTTCCCTTGATGTGCTGAAGGAAAACGTTATCAGCACACTTAATTCTGCAAAAAAATTCCTGGATATTGAAAAGGTCGTCATAGTCAATGCCCACGGAGGAAACATACCGCTTGTGGCCGAGCTATGGGACATTGAGGACAAGACAGGACTGTCAATTACATTCAACAATAAGGTAATCTCATCAGAAGGCCCTCACGGAGGCAGCGGTGAGCTGTCAATGGCCAAGGTTTTGGGCATTGTCAACGAGGACGAAGTGATAAACCAGGCAAACGTCAACGAATATGAAGAGGTTGGCCTGCATGGATTCACCCAGGCACGCGAAGATGATCCAAACATCGAAGAAGGTGCAAGGGACGTTGAAGAAAACGGCGTTTATGTAGATGAAGATTACGGAAACAGACTCTTCAGCCTGGCTATTAACTCAGTACTGTTTGATATTGAAAAATTATTGGATTTTTAAAAAAAAAGTAAAAAGGATAAATATTATCCTTGGTAAGTTTCTACATGAGATTCATCACTACTGGAAGATTCCTGTTGCTGGGAACCTGAATCATCTGTATGTTGTTCTGTAGAACTGGAACTATGCGAACTGGAACTACTCTGTGACGAATCATCCGTAGTAGTCTCTACCTGAGGTTCACTGGATTGTGAACTTTCATAATTTGATGAATAATCATTTGAATTGTCATATCCATATGACTGATGGTCACCGGTATCAGCATTTTCTATCACTGAAAGGTTATCTAAAATGCCTCCGGATTCACTTTCATTAGGTAAAATTGATATTGGTCCTGTCATGGATGCAAATACAGTTGCTAAGCAGAATGCAATGCATGCCACAATAAATATTACTAAAACAGTAGCAGATCGACTTGACAATTTTAACACCCTCAAAAATTTACTAACAATAATATATTCGATTAAATATATAAAATTATTGATACAATGAAAACCATAAAAAAAGCAGTCCAAAGCGAAATAAATGTGAAGAAATCACAGTTCATTTGCTCTCTCGTTCCAACCAGAACAAAGAAGGAATCAAAGGAGCTAATCCAAAAGCTGAACCAGCAATATTCCGACGCAACCCACAACTGCACAGCATACATCACAAGCGACGGAGAAGGCTTTGACGATGACGGCGAGCCTGGCGGAACTGCAGGAAAGCCAATGATTAATGTACTTAGAAAAAACGAGCTTCACAATGTGACTGCAGTCGTCACTAGATATTTCGGAGGAATAAAGCTCGGTGCGGGAGGACTTGTAAGGGCATACTCCAAATCAGTCATGGAAGCCATCGGCGAGGCTGAAATTCTTGAAATCGAGGAGTATGAAGTCTACACAATAACATTCGAATACTCTGAAATCAAAATGGCCGATACTGAAGTGAGAAACAACAGCCTTGAAGTCATAGACAAGGACTATTCAGATAAGGTCAGCTACGATATCGTATCAAAAGAGGGCAGAGACATTCTTAAAATATTCGAAAAATACTCTGGAAAAATAGAAGCTAATTTTAAAAATAAACAGTTTTTAGAAAAAAAATAAAAGTGAAGAACTCATTGTTCTTCGAAGTTTGCTGCAGGTACGCCACAGACTGGGCATACGTAATCTTCTGGTAATTCGTCTTCTTCTAAGACAAATCCACATACTTTACAAACGAAAGCCATTGAAGACACCTATTCTACTTTTTCAAACATGTCTGCGGTTGCACCACACATAGGACATTTAAAGTCTTCTGGTAATTCTTCAAATTCTTCGGTTACGTATCCGCAAAGTTTACATTTAAATTTTGCCATATTTAACAATCTCCTTTTAAACTGTATAATAAATTAATATTATCTTAATTATTAGTAATATATAAAACTATTTAAATTTTTTCAAACATTGCCTTCGGCATGCGACATTTTGGACACTTGAATGAAGCAGGCAAATCCTCGAATTTGGTTCCGGCAGGAATGTTCAAGCCTTCCTCATAGTCATCTTCATCCAGGACATATCCACATATTTTACATTTGTACTGAGCCATATTAATAATCTCCTTTAAAATCAGAACCTGTTTGGAACTTTCAAGTGGTCCGGAAGCGGTTTGATACGAGCCGGTGTTCCGATAGCCAGATAGAACGGCGGAACGGAATGTATGACAATAGCTCCGGCGGCAACAATAGAACCTTCCCCAACTTCAACATTTGACAGGAATGTTGTGTTACCTCCAATGGAAGCCCCACGTCTCACTTTAGGCCCTTGCAATTCATAATTAATCCTTACAGGATACTTATCATTTGTAAAACAAGCACAAGGTCCGATAAATACGTTGTCTTCAATTACTGAATTGGTTGGAATATATACGTTGGACTGAATGCTGACGTCGTTTCCGATGATTACGTCACCTTCAATGACTGTATTGGTTCCAATCAGGACATCATCACCGATATTGGTGTTTTCACGAATGACAACATTGTGTCCTGTCCTGAAGTTGTCTCCTATTACCACATCGTTGTAGATGATTGAATTTGATCTGATTGTGTAGTTCTTGCCTATGACCGGAGGCCTTGAGTTTGGAGCGTATTCCACACCAAACTGGATGTTCTGGTCTGCAGGAAACTTCAATTCAGGTTTTGAGAGGTCAGGTTTTACGGATTCCTTTTCAATTACAGGCCTTTCATAGATAATTTCATCAATTTCCTCCCTTTGAGGCTGTCTGTAGAAATTATCCTGTCTTTGATAGGTCGGTTCCTGACGCACTGGTCTTGGAGGTTGAGAATACAATCTGGCATCCCTGACATCAACAGGGCGAGGCTGCCTTTCATCACGAGCATAATAATTAGGATTCTCATTGATTTGTTCGTAAGGTTTTTCTCTGTTCCTCGCTTGCCTATCATCAAGAGTCTGTGAAAATCTAACCATATTATCAAACCTTTATTTAATTAAAATTAATCTATTAATGATTTAATGTATGTTTTTAATTAGTATATATATTAAGCGGTTTAGATTTGGTGTTTTATGACAAAAATGGGATGTTAATGTTACATATTATAATTAAAAAAAAGAAGAAAAATTAAATATTTTCTTTCAAAATGAATCCGAGATAAACTCCAAGGTAAGCTGCAACAGGAATCAGCAATATAAACAACAGTATTTTTAAAACGCCGCTTAAATCAATTGACGGAGCATATGACGGAGTCTGAGTTTGAAGGGAACTTGAATATGAATGGCTTGAGTATGCGGTACTTGATGAACCGGAAAACAGTGAACTCAATGCGGAGAATATTCCCATGAAGAATGTGAAAATAAATCCTAGTATGCACAAGACTACTGCAAAAATGCTTCCAAGATACATTGAAAAGTTCGGAATGACAAATGTCTTGTCTTCGCATCCCTTATATCCGATGAATATTCCTCCGAAGAATACTGAAAAGGTCACAACCAGCAGCAGATAGGTTATCAAATCTATTGAACCGCTTGACATGAATGATGACCAGAATATGGATCCGACGAACAGGAACACTCCGAATATGATGAATGAAAATACAATTATCGGAAAGCTTGTCTTTTCAGCCATGTCATTAAAAAATCCCTTGGATTTGACATTGGACTCATTGGTTGGATTAACTAGATTGCATCCGCATTCCGTACAGAATTCCACGTCATCATCTGTAATTTCATTGCCGCAATTCGGGCAGAACTTTAAACTAACCATAATAACACCTTGTTATTATTTTATTATTATAATAATAAAAAGGTTGTGTTATTAGATTGTTATTTGAAAAAAAAGAAAAAATGAGATTAAATCCCATTAATGAAGGATTTAATCCAGTCTAGGATGCCGTCAATTGAAAAGCCGTTGCTTGTTGCATTTCCCATAAAGTCACTTACCTGACCTTTATAGTAGTTTACATCCCCTTGAACGTTTTGCACCTGCTCAATGGAATCTGCAAGGTTTTCAATATCGGTATTTGTTATGTTAATGTTATTGTTTTGAACATAATTGTTAATGATGTTCACAATTGTGTTGTGGTCTGTAATATTGTCTTTTGAAACTTCCTGTTTTACGTCATCCACCAGTTTTGAAAGTGAATTTGGATCTACTCCTGAGTTGTCGACAATTTCTGCCTGTGTGCTGATCTCGTCAGCTGCGGCCTCTTTTACATTTTCCGGAATTTTAACATTTGTAGCCGCTTCGTATGAATTCATGATTCCTGCAAGAGCTGATTCTCCTGTTGCGGAAACCGGGCTTGTTACGTATACATGACCTTTAGTGATTCCAGCTGATTTGAGTGCTGAAATGTACATGTCCCCTGTGACTGTCTTGATTTTTGACTTGTCAACGCTCACTTCGAGATTGTCATTGTCATTCAAGTCCAGCAGCGCTGAGGACAATATTTGATTTGAACTGTAAGTTTTGCCTGATATGCCTGTGGATATCTGATTTACTTCACTGGCATAGATGATTCTTGAGTCTGCACTGTTTAAGTCAACATGTGCATAGCTGTTGAAGAAATCATCAACAGTTGATTTGTAAGCTGAATTTGCGTGAGTTGCCTCACCATAAGTTACTACGACGGAATTTGCTTCGCCTGAAAATCCGATAGGAATGATCATGGCGAGTACGATTAAAGCTAGGATAGCTATAGTAATTTTACGCATTTTATATCACCTCTGTAAATTCCTATTTTTAGTTAGTCGAAGTAGTATTTAAATGTTACAGTTTTCTGGACATTTTCTAAAAATTCAAAAGTTCAGAAAAAGATTATAAAAAATATACAATAATATATGCTAAAATTTTAAAAATTATTCAATTTTATTAATTTTGAAATTAAAAATTTAGCAATGTGTCAAATATCTACTTGGTACCGAGCAGGACATCATCCATTCCATTATAGCCCACAGTCTCGCCTGTCCTTTTGGCAACCCCTTTGGCCTCGACGGCAAGCTTGTCGGCAGCATTGTTCATCACGTTGCCCGAATGGCCCTTGACCTTGACAAAGAGCAGCTCACAGTTTCTGTTTTCAATTTCACCCATCAGATTCCAGATTGCCTTAACCAGTTCCAGATTTTCAATAACCTTCCCATTGGATTTCCTCCAGCCCCTTTTCTGCCAGTTTTTGGCCCATTGGGTGA
>NZ_CAMJCX010000074.1 GCF_946404245.1 uncultured Methanobrevibacter sp. | reverse complement strand
TCGGTGTTGTAGCAACTCCATGTCAAACCCAAGGTTTAAGAAAAGCACAAGCTTATCCATTCACTAGATTTGTCGCTGAAAAAATCAAATTAATCGTCGGTATCTACTGTATGGAAAACTTCCCTATGGCTTCTCTTGACACTTTTGCTACTGCAAAATTAGGATTTGACAGTTTACAAGAAGCTAGTAAAATGGACATCGGTAAAGGTAAATTCTGGTTAACCAAAGATGGTGAAGACAGTGGTTTAGCTATTAAAGAAACCCACGGTTACGAACAAGCTGGATGTAACATCTGTCAAGATTACGTAGCTGAATGGGCTGATGTATCAACTGGTTCTGTAGGATCTCCTGACGGATGGTCTACTGTTTTAACCAGAACTGATGCTGGTGAATCTGTATTTAAAGCTGCTGTTGACGCTGGTTTAATCGAAACCAAACCAATGGACGATGTAAAACCTGGTCTTCCTTTACTTGAAAAATTAGCTAAAGGTAAAAAAGACAAAAACACTGCAGAACGTGAAAGAAGAGCTAAAATGGGAGTTAAAATCCCTGCTATATACTAATCTTCTTTCTTTTTTCTTTTTTTTTTTAAAAATTTATTCAAAAATAGTAAATTGAAGAGAAAAGTGTCTCTTCTAAATTGTTGTAACTGTACAACCTTCTTTTTCAATAATTACTGTATGCTCTTTTTGGCTTACAAAACAGTCCTTTTTCTCACGAAGCGGAGCGTATGGATAAATTGCCATTGCTTCTGATAACTGTTTAAGAGCAATAGCTCCTTTTCTCTCTCCAAACTCATCGGTAATCCATCTTCCTGAAAACGGAACATATCTGTGGTTGTGCTGAATATGTTTCAATACTCTTTGAGTGCTTTTCATTCTGAATGGCTTGTTTGCCATATATGAGAAAATATAGTGTCCCGGAGCATCATTGACAATGCCTTCTCCGTTTGTTGCAAAAGGTTCTATGGCTATTGCCTGGCCTTCCTCTAAAACGTATCCGTCATTATTGTCATAGTTTGGAATGGAAATTCCTGCATGCAGGTTATTTTGCTCAAGACTGTGTCCTGTAAGGTTGAATATTGGATTCAGACCGTATTCTGATATTGCTTCGTGAACTGCAGCACCGATTTTTGACACTTCAATGCCCGCTCTTGCGGTTGCAATTGCAGCTTCAAGACCTGCAGCTGATGCCTCAATGATTTCTTCATGCAGGTTAATTTCATCCTGAGTGTAGTTTTCATCAATATTTCCGCTTGCAGTAACTGTTATTGCGGTATCTGCAATATATCCGTCAATCATTGCACCTAAATCTAATTTTACCATATCTCCTGCTTTGAATCTGGTTTCATCTCCGGCAGGTGAAGTGTAATGTGCTGCAATTTCATTGATTGACACATTACATGGAAATGCAATTTCAGCACCATTTTTTAAAATTTCACTTTCTACATAATTTACTAAATCTAAAACCAAAGCCCCATCGGTTATCATCTTTGAAGCTTCTCCACGAATTTTAGAAGCCAGTTTTCCAGCTTGTATGTAAGATTCCATCATAAATTTTTACCTTCTTGGTTAAATAATTAATTATATAATTGATAAACTTTATATAATATTTTATTGTTATAAAAGTTTATATAAAGTTGGAGGTTATTATATGGATGTTCCTACAATACCTGATCAAATGTTTTTATTAATCATTTTGATTATTGTTGCTATTGTATTAATTATCATTGTTTTCCAATGGAGAAAAGTTGCACAATCTAGAAATTCAATTTTGATGCTTGAAAAAGAAATTGAACTTAAAAAAATGTCCATGGTGGAAAAAGATATTGAATCCAAAAGATTAATGGATAATCCAATTCCATTACCACAAGAGCAACAGGACAGTCTTTCAGCTATCAGGCAATCTACAACCGAAGTAAGAAGTAATGTAGGTTATTTGCATTCTGAAATCAACGAAAGATTAGCTAGACTTGAAGCTGAAACTGAACAAAGAAAATTAGAAAAAATGCTTAAAGAAATTGAAGCAAAAGAGAAAAAACTCAAAAAAATGAATAAATAGGTGGTAATATGGATGCTATGGAAGCAGTTGCAGTAATTATTTTAATAGTTGCAATTGTGGTTTTAGTTTATTATTATTTATTGAATAGTCCAGCTACTATGGACAAGTTACGTAGTTATGTGCCGACCAGCGCTGATGCTCATATGAATGAGATTTTAGGCGGATCCGGAGACAAAACCGATTATGACTTGACCAAAGATGAAGGCTCTAAAAAAAGTGATTCTGAATCTATGAGTAAAAGAATCAAAATCAAATTAAGCGATATTGACATGTCTTCACTCAACAATGATGCATTTTCCAATAAGCTTGATGCTTTCTTTGATGCTAAAAGTGATCAGCTAATTAAAGATTGGTCTTTAGCTACTACAAATGATTTGGAAGAACTTGAATCCAAATTCAGCGAAACTACTGCTAATGTAGATGAATTGGATAAAAGTTTCAAAGAATTCAAAAAATCATCCGAGGAATTCCAAAAGGTTACTGAGGATAGGCTCGGTGATTTGGATAAAAGAATTGAATCATTAGAAAATAAATAACTTATTTTCTTTGATTTTTCTTTATTTATAGAAAGGTTTATATATTATCTAAACAATAATTAGTATTAGTTGTATACTATTTTTGTTATATAGCAGGGTGGGGTAGTCTGGTGATCCCGCAGGGCTCATAACCCTGAGATCCCTAGTTCAAATCTAGGCCCTGCTACTTTTAATTAATATTTTTCATGGCAAGTTGAAGATAGCTGCTGGTTTTTTTTAAACTAAGGAAACTCCGCCCATCAGTACAGAACTATGGCGTTGAAAGACGTATGCTGAGAGGCATGACTCTGGAGCAGAAACGACACGGCTTTTAATGGTAGACGATGATATTTAATTGAGGACATTAAAAGAAACGGTGAAACGGCCATTCCATAGGATGCAAGAGCAAAGATGCCGATGACAACCTGTATGAGGCAAGGTAGCTCGCTAAGATGAATGCTATTAAACAGAAGGTGGGTTACTCTTAACAGGCCATGAATATTAATTATTTTTTCTGTTTTTAAAATTTAAAATTAAGTGGGTAATTACGCTGAACATTAAAATTATAAACAGGTATTCAAGCGTGTTGATTGCTATATTTCCGGTCACAATGCTGAAACCATAATTTCCTGTCAGATGGTTCCAGAAATCAACTGCAATCAGTGAATAAACTCCCAATATGATTATTCCGATGTATATTAAATTATTTTCAAATTTATTGAATAATTTGGTTAGGTTTGCTCCAAGATGCATTCCCAATACTATTATGCTGGCATATGCAAAGATTTTATGAAGATAGACTGTGGTTAGGTTTCCAATGTTCATGAATGTCAGTATATCCTGGCTGGATAAAAGACCGGTTATGCAGGTTGCTGAAAATGCAATTATAAACAAAACATTAACTACCAACATAAAACTTCTTTTAAAAGAGTATTTTCCTTTTGGAATCGCTTTGAAATAATTTCTATTCAGAATCAAATGGATTAAAACTAATATTATTAAGCAGATTCCGATTATCTCATGAATTTCACTGGGAAGGTATACTCTTGAGTATTCCACCAGCATCAATATGAACAACAGGATGTCCACAACTATCTTTTTCATTTATAAACCCAATCCTTTTAGCCATTCTATTGTTTTCTGTTTTCCGTCATCGCTTCTTGCGGTTTTACCGTCAAGTGTCAATCCGTCAGTGTTCACGTTTGCTTTTGATAGTTTGGATTGCACTGTGGTGTATGTTCCGGCATCGCCTGATCCTTCATGAGTATTGAAAAGGTATACGTCCTTGCCGTCAAAGTCATATTCTTCCATGAATGTGTACATTATCATCGGAAGGTCTCCCCACCAGATCGGATAACCTATGAATACTGTCTTGTAGCTATCAAAATTATTGATTTTATTTTGAATTTGCGGTCTTGCGTTGTCGTCTTTTTCTTTTGATGCAAGTTGTGTGCATTCATCATAATTGTCAGGGTACTTATCTATAGGAACTATCTCAAATGAGTCAGCTTTTAGATATTCCTTGATGTATGATGCAACCATTGCGGTGTTTCCGACTTCCACATTGCCTACATTGTAGTTTTCACCTGTCCTTGAAAAATAGACGACTAGAATGTCACTGTCAGTGCTGTTTTTGTTTAAGATATCGTTTGCTTGTGTTTCCGCATCAGTGATTGCAGTAACTTCACTGATTCCCAATCCTAAAACGATTAGGATTATTGTAAATAGGATGATTTTTCGTTTCATGTTATCACTTGATAATATGTTGATGGTTGCAACATTTATATGTTGTTGCTTTAAGGTATGATAACTTAAAAAATAGGGAATTATTTCCGATGGTTTTCGTATGATGTTAAATATTCATCTAGCAAGTCGTACAATCCTTCTTTTGTATTCATTTTGAAAAGGCGAGGCTTGATTTCATAGCTTCCCGGAAGATTTTTCATGTAGTATGCCGCATGGCTTCTCATTTCGGGAATCGCTACTTCTTCTCCTTTTAATTCAACTAGCAATTCTGCATGTTTCTTTGCCATGGCTATTTTTTCATGGGCACTTACTCTTTCAGGTTCAATTCCATTGTCTATGTAATCGATGCATTGCTTTACAAGCCACGGATTTCCTCTGATTGCACGTCCAATCATAATTGCATCGCAGCCTGTCTCATCAAGCATCCTTTTGGCATCATAGCATGTCCAGATGTCACCATTTCCAATGACAGGTATTGAAAGTTCATCCTTAATCTGTTTAATCAATGACCAGTCTGCCGGCACATCATATCTGTCCTCTTTTGTTCTTGGATGGACTGTAATCGCTGATGCTCCTGCATCCTCAACAATCTTTGCTATTTCAAGTGCATTGATGCTGTTTCTGTCCCAGCCGCTTCTGATTTTAACAGTAACTGGTATTGGCACTGTATCAACAACGGTTTCAATTATTTCTCGGGCTTTTTCAGGGTCTTTTAAAAGTGCACTTCCGGCTCCGCTTTTGATGGCAACTTTTCTAACAGGACATCCCATATTGATGTCAATGATGTCAGGTTTCATGTATTCATAAACGGATTCTGAAGCTATTTTGAATGATTCAGCTTCGGCTCCAAAAATCTGCTGTGAAATAGGACGTTCCTCTTCAGTCATGTAAAGCATTTTCTTGGTTTTGCGGTCATGATACATTACAGCCTTATCTGAAACCATTTCTGTTTCAATCAGTCCGCAACCCATGGATTTAACGATTCTTCTGAATGCTGAGTCACATATTCCTGCCATAGGTGCAAGAACGACCTGATTGTCTATTTTAACATTGCCGATTTTCCATTTCATTAAAAAAAACTCTTCATTAATTTGTTAATATAATTTTTTGAAAAATAGATTAATTAATTTTTTGCAAAATAAGTCGGTTTTAAAAAAAGAAAATAATGAGGACTATTTAACCAAATAGTCCATCAAATAATCCTTTAGCTGAGTTTGTATCAGTAGTATTGTTGAATATGCTTGATACTTCGGAGGAGTAGTTGTTGACATCGCCCTGCACATTTTGTACTTGTTCGATTGCTGTTGCAAGGTTTTCAATATCACTGTTTGTAATGTTAATGTTATTCACAATAGTGTAGTTGTTTATTACATTCACGATAGTTTGGTGATCAGTAATATTCTCCTCTTTAACGGTTTCTTTTACATCATCAACTAATTCTGATATCTCTTCAGCGCTAACGTTTGAATTTTCAACAATTTCGGACTGTGTGTAGATTTCCTTGTTTGCAGCTTCTTTCACTGTTTCTGGAATTTCCACATTTGTTGCTTCCTCATAGGAATTCATGATTCCTGCAAGTGCGGATTCACCTGTTGCAGTAGTTGGGCTAGTTACATAAACATGTCCTGCAGTAATGCCTGATGATTTTAAGGCTGAAATGTACATATCTCCAGTTATTCTAGTGATTTTAGATTTATCTACACTAACTTCAAGGTTGTCGTTATCATTCAAGTCAACAAGTGCTGATGAAAATATTTGACCAGAATTATATGTTACTCCACTTATTGAGCTTGAAATTTTGTTTACATCATTAGCAGTAATTATTTTTGAAGAAATTTTGCTCATGTCAACATTTGCTTGTTGTGCAAAAAATTCATCAACAATGTTCTTATAATTTGCGTTGTTGTAAGTAGTTTCACCGTAAGTTATTACGACTTGGCTATCGCTGGTTGAAAATCCTGCTGGGATAGCCATTCCAACTAATATTATAGATAATATAATTATACCTATTGTACTCTTGCGCATATTATCACCTCTTCATAATAGCAAATCTTAATTGTACCTTTTAGTATTTAAATGTATATTATTTGTTATTAGAATTTTTTTAATAGTCCTAAATTTTGCTTGAACCACCCCATCCTATAGAGGATGGGGATTCCTGAATTATTTTCACTTAATAAGGTTAATTTAAGTATTTTATCAGGCCATCCCCGTTGAACCAGCGGTTTAGAATATTAATTGCGGCGTTTATGTCCCTATCAAGTATTTTTCCGCATTTTGGACATT
>NZ_CAMJCX010000073.1 GCF_946404245.1 uncultured Methanobrevibacter sp. | reverse complement strand
TTTCCGCTGACGGCAACTCAGTTTCACTGTCAGGTAAAGGATTAAACGTTTCCAGCGAGGACGGTGAAAACATATCAGTTGGTCCTGAAGGAATAAGCGTTTCAGGCGGATCATCCGGTGACAACATGTCTGTCAATGTTTCAAGCGATATAGATTCAAACATTAAAGACTGCGATTACTCAGTTTATTTAGTCAATTCAGATAAAAACAGTGTCATTGTAATATCCGGAAATAATCTGGAATTGTTGAAATCAATGGCTGAAAACGCTTCATTTAATGGGAAATAAACTTTTTTCTCATTTATTTTTTTTAATTTTTTATAGAGGATTTTAACATGGTAGACTACGTCATCAAAACAAACAATTTGTCAAAAATATATTTCAAAAATAAAGTCGTAAATTCAGTTAATATGCATGTTGAAAGAGGAAAAATCTATGGACTTTTAGGTAAAAACGGTGCTGGAAAGACCACAACAATGTGCATGCTTTTAAATCTTACATATCCAAGTGAAGGGGAAATATTTCTCTTTGGAAAAAATCCTAAAAAACATTCCAATGAAATTTATCCAAAAATAGGTTCAATCATTGAAACTCCGGGATTTTATGAAAATTTAACGGCTTATGAAAATTTGGAAATCATTGCTAAACTGAGGGGAGATTATAATCCGCTCAATATCAGTTCAGTACTTGAAATGGTTAATTTAAGCCAAGCAAAATCAAAAAAATTCAAGGATTTTTCATTAGGCATGAAACAGCGTTTGGGAATTGCAGCAGCAATTATGCACAGTCCTGAGCTATTGATACTGGATGAACCCATCAATGGCCTTGATCCATTTGGAATTAAGGAAATTCGTGCATTGCTTAAAAGATTGTCCCATGAATTTGGAATAACTATTCTAATTTCATCTCATATCTTGAGTGAAATAGAAAATCTTGCCGATGTCATAGGTTTCATGGACAATGGCGTTCTGATAGAGGAGATGTCCAGGGATGAGTTATTCAATAGACTGGATAAATTTGTAGAGTTTGAAGTATCAGACATTGATTTGGCAGTAAATATTTTCAAAGAGCTGGAACTTAGAGAAAATATTGATTTCACAGTCAATGGAAATATAATTCGTTTGTATAGTCATTTGAACATGAGAGATAAGTTCAATGCAATATTTGTCAAAGCAGGAATTGATGTGAAAAAGGTAAATCTGTGTGAAGAGAATCTGGAAGAGTTTTTCACAAGATTCGTTTCTAATAATTAAAGGGGAGATTAGATGTTGACTTTTATAAAGATGGAATTTTTAAAACTTAAAAGATCCAAAATATTTTTGTTAAGCATAATAGGAGCCATTCTTCCGCCATTGCTCATGTTTATTGCTGTAACTTCATTTGATGAAGGGCAAACTTTTGAAGCATTATTCACTAATGTCAATATGTACATGTCGGCGATGTTTGCAGTCATGATATTTGCAATAATCATATCATATCTGTTTGGCAGGGAATACAATGAGCATACCCTAAAGACAATGCTGACTATCCCTGTGTCAAGAGGAAAGTTTCTGATAAGCAAATATGTCATGTTTCTGGTTTGGATTGTTATTCTAACAGTGGTGACAAGTCTTTCAACACTCATATTTGGTTTTGCAGCAGGTCTTGAAGGATTCAGTGTAAATCTGTTTTTAGACAGTTTCACTCAGCTTCTCTATGCAAATGTACTGTTATTTTTAACATTCTCTCCATTTGTATTCATTTCACTGCTGATAACAAACATGGTTCCTGCGATGATTGGAGGTGCAGGCCTGTCATTGGTCAATTTGATGGTATATGGCCAAAAATGGGCTCCATTCGTTCCCTGGACATGCCCATATTTAATCGCATCAGGGGAGATAACCGAATATGCAACAAGCATTAGTGTATCGTATAGCATTATTTTAGCCACTTTTGTAATTGGATTAGTGATTTCATACATTTACTTTACAAGAACGGATGTTTCACTTTAGACATTACTCTTCAAATGCTCTATGCATTGGTTTAAATACTGCAATGTCAAAGTATATTGTGGGGGATATAATGAATGATTTTGAAAATCAAAAATTCTGTCAATCATGTGCAATGCCTTTAACAGATGAACTTTTTGGAACCAACGCAGATGGCACCAAAAATGAAGACTACTGCATGTACTGCTTTAATGACGGTGAATTCACATCTGACATGTCAATGGAAGAAATGATGAATTTTTGCATTGAAAAGATGGTTGAAGTTCATCCTGAAATGGATAAAAATCAAGCCTCTGCCATGATGAGAGAGGTATTTCCAAAATTGAAAAGATGGGCAAACGACTGATTTCCCATCAAATATTCTTTTTTTGCCTTAACTATATAATGTAAGAAATAGTATATAGTATAAGGAGTTTGAAATATGAAATTGTGGAATCCTATAGCTTTTTTTATAAGTTTAATTATGAGCATCATAATGCCGTTGATTTTTGCAACACCTATGGGAATGCCTTTAGAGATGTGCTTTTTGATGTGGCCGGTCAGATGGGTTGTTGCTTACTTTTTGGTTAACTTGATAGTTCATCCGCTGGGACTTAAAATGGCAGGTAAAGTCTTTGGCTTCAAATTGGGCATGAAAACCGGATTGTGGAATCCTCTGGCATTTTTCATAAGCTTAATTATGAGTTTCATCATGCCGTTGCTATTTGGAGTTCCTATTGGGCAACTGCCTGTGGACATGCTCATCTACCTGTGGCCTGTCAGATGGGTTGTAGCTTACTTCATTGTAAGTCAGGCTGTAAATCCATTGGCGTTCAAATTGGCAGGTAAAGTATTCGGATTCAATCCGATGAATAACTAGATTTATTTACAGTTAATTTTAGATATATCCTTAGGAGATTTTGATAGCATGTGTTCAATAGTAGGTTTACAAGGTAATGTTAAAGCGGAAGATATTGTAAAAATGTTAAAATCCTCTAAAAACAGAGGACCTGATTCATCAGGAATATATTTGGATAAGATTCATGAAAACATTGATTTGGATGAGTTCAGTGACGATAACGCTTATCAGATTGCCTTTGGACATAATCTGCTTTCCATTTATGACTCAAACAACAGGGTCTCAAAGCCTCAGCCGGTTTCAACTGAAAATCTCGTTCTGGTTTTCAATGGTGAGCTTTACAACTTCAGCACTATCAGGAACTTCCTCACAAAAGTTGGAGTGGATAGGGAAATCACCTCCGATGCTGATGCCTTAATCTATCTGATTGATTTTTACAATAAAAAATTAGATTTGCTTAATGCAGTCCAATCAGCAATCAGACTTATAGACGGGGATTATGCATTTGCAGTCTGGGATGGAGAAAACTTTGCAATTGCAAGAGATCCATTGGGTGTAAAACCCCTGTTTTATGCACAGAATGATGAGCTAAAAGGGTTTGCATCAACAAGACAATCCCTTAAAGAAGTCGGATTTACAGACATTGACACCTTAAAGCCGGAACACATTCTTTATAATTGGGAAGATGTATCTCCAGCACAGCCGATTTATGAAAAGGTCTTTGAAGGGGATGTTGCCAAAATAGACAAGATGTTAAGATTGAGTGTTGTCAAAAGGATTGAAGGATTATCCGAGATTGGAGTAATATTTTCAGGAGGCCTTGACAGTTCATATCTGGCATTGCTTTTAAAGGAGATATCTGAAAACGTTCCCCTGAAAATTAAATTGTATGCCGTCGGCGCTGAAGGTTCAAAGGATGTGGAAGCTGCAATCTATGCATCAAAATTCCTCAATCTCGATTTGGAAATCTGTGAGGTTACAGAGGATCTGGTGCGTGAAGCTCTGCCAAGCGTTGTTAAAGCCATTGGTGATGATAATCTCATGAAAGTGGGTGTCGGCCTTACAACTTACTTTGCAACTAAAATGGTTCATGAGGACGGATTGAAAGTGGCCATTTCAGGTCAGGGCGCTGATGAGCTCTTTGGAGGATATAAGCGTTATGTGCAAAGCTTCATCGATGGAACATTGAACTATGATTTAAGAGAAGACATGTCAAACATGTATCATGTCAACCTTGAAAGGGATGATGCATGCTCAATGCTGAATTCAGTGGAATTGAGATTGCCGTTTTTGGATAAGAAACTTGTTGAGCTGGTTTTAAACATTCCGGACAACAAAAAGATAGTCTCTATGCATGATGACATGAGAAAAAGCATATTGAGAAAACTGGCCTTTGAGGAAGGTCTTGACTATGAAATAGCCTACAGGCCCAAAAAGGCAGCCCAGTACGGAACTGGCATTGACAAGATTTTAAGAAAGAAAATTGTAAAGGATACAGACATTTCAAAATATCTGGATTAATTTTTCAAAAAAGAGAAGATAGTTAGTTAATAACTATCTTTTTCCATAATTTTATTTTTAGAAAACACGGCCGCTTCTTTTAAGTATGAAAACACCTATTGCAATCAGAACCACTACGTAGAATACGTAAAATGGCTGGAACATGCTTCCAATGTAAAGCGGAGAGTTTGAGGTGGCAAACAAACTGAAGTAATCTGCAACACTGTTAATACAGAAATGTGCAATGATAGGTACCAGAAGTGATTGGGTTTGGATGTAAAGCGCCAAGACGAATATTCCAAGACCGAATGTAAACATCAGCTGATTTTGGGTCGGTTCCCATCCGTTAAAGTAAACGTTAATCAGATGTATTCCCATAAACATCAATGCAAGGAATATTATGTTATACCATTTGTATTTTCCATCTTCTTCAAATAATGAGCATCCGACGTATCTGAAATACAGCTCTTCCCATAATGCTGTTACCACTGTGCCGATAACTGTAGTGGCAATATAATAAGGATACGGGTCAAAATTCAGCGGACAGTTCTGCAGAATGTAGGACAATATCATAGGGATGATTATCACAAGCAGATAAACCGGTGAGAAATGTATATTGAAAATGCGGTTGATCTCATTGCGTTTATATGCATAGAGCAATATTGCAGCTGCGATAATGGCTTTTAAAATTATGTCTGGAGTTCCCTCCAGGTTAAACATTGTGGATATTGTGCCCGATGCCAGAATTAAAAGTCCGAAAAACACGGTTCCAATAATGAATTTGATATAGTTGATTGATTTTATTTCACTCATGTATTAACATTTATTTAAAAATATTAAAATATTTTTTTGAAAAATTCATTATACATCTATTATATTTCTCTAGATTATGCCAATGTTCAATATTTCTAAAATTTTTGTTTAAACTCGGTTTCCAATTTCAATAACTTTTTTTCCAAATAATCTTTAACTTTATTAATATTAAAAAACAAAATAATTATATTATTTATAATTATAGGAGTTTATGTTAATGACAATCGAAAAAGATGCAGAAGATATTATAGAAAAATTCTCAAAAATTTTAGAAGACATTCCAGATTCTGATGAAACCTGGTACATCACAGACAACTTAAACTTAACACGTGATGATGAATCTCACCAAAAGAATCCGGAAAAAATATTGAGAAACGCTAATATTAACAAAGATGGAAATCTCATAGTTAAAAAAGCAGATTGGACAAATTAAAGAGTGATTTAAATGAAAATGAACTTAGTTCTAGAACTTTTGGATGTTCCTGGACAGTTAGTTTCAGTTTTAGAACCTATCGGTTCACTTGGTGCTAACTTGGTAACTGTAATACATAAAAGGGAATTGAAAAACGAACAGGGAATGGTTCCGGTTCACCTTACAATAGAAGGCGAACGTGAAAATCTGTTCAACGTTATTCAGAAATTCGATGATTTAGGATTCTCCATTGTTGAAATGGATGGTGTTGTCAAAAAGGAAAAGATCAGCACTCTTTTATACGGTCACATTGTGGATCAGGACGTAAGGGACACTATGGACAGAATCAACGCATTGAAAGGTGTTGTCATAACTGGTTTTGACATTAAGTTGGACGGTGAAAAGGAATCTACAGCATTAATTACTCTTGAAACCGATTACGGTAAAAAACAATTTGTTTTTGATAAGATTAAAGAAATTGCTGAAGAAAAACAATTACTAATGATTAATGAAGTATAGGGATTATTATGGATGAATGTAGAGTCATAATTATGGGATTCGGAGCAGTTGGCCAAGGTGTGGCTAATGCAATCTCCCTTAAAAAGGATTTAATTAAAGAAAAAACAGGTGTGGCTGTAAAAGTTGTGGCAGCTGCAGATTCATCTTCATCTGCAATTTCCGCTGATGGTTTAGATGAAAAATTGCTTGTAGAAACAAAAACAAATGAAGGAAAATTATCAGCTTATACTCAGTTCGGTTCAGATAAGAATGGTGAAGATGTATTGGATGCTGTTGATTACGATTGTCTTATAGAAGCAACTCCTACCAATATTGTCGATGCAGAACCTGCATTTTCACTAACACTCAAAGCTTTCAGCCAAGGAAAAGATGTTGTAACATCAAACAAAGGGCACTTGGCACTCAAATTCGGCGAAGTTGTTGGTGCTGCTAAAAAGGCAGGCGTTGAATTCAAATACGAAGCTAGTGTCGGTGGAGCAATGCCAATTATCAATTTTACAAAAGAAACATTATCCTCTTGTGATATAAAGTCCATCGTAGGTATCTTGAATGGAACCACAAACTACATCCTCTCAAGAATGACCTCTGAAGGAACTGACTATGAGGTAACCTTAAGGGAATCACAAGAATTAGGTATTGCTGAAACAGACCCAACACAGGATGTTGAAGGTATTGATGCAGCTTGTAAAACTG
>NZ_CAMJCX010000072.1 GCF_946404245.1 uncultured Methanobrevibacter sp. | reverse complement strand
ATTGATTATAAGTAATCGACCATCACATCCATGCTTACGTTACGGGAATGCAATGGGGAAGGTTTTGCCTTATCGGACGGATAACCTATAGGGAGAAGGGCGACAGTGACCATATTGTCAGGAAGATTAAACAGCTCATCAAGAACACGTTTGTCGTATCCTCTTACCCAAACGGATCCGATTCCAAGGTCAAATGCCTCAAGCATCATCTGTGTTGTAGCTATTACCGCATCGTCAAGGCCGGCATCATGCCCGTCAACGGTCTTCCATGAGACTTCCTTATCATAACAAATCAACAATACTATTGGAGCGTTGAAACAGTATGGGGTAAATGACCTTATCTTTTCAAGACCCTCTTCACTTTTGATTACAAAAACACGCTGTGGCTGGAAATTGTTTCCAGTAGGTGCAACCTGCGCAGCCTTTAAAATCTTTTCCAGCTTTTCATCTTCTATCGGCTTGTCAGAATATTTTCTAACGGAATACCTTTCACATGCCAAATCTAAGAAATCTTTCATTTAATCCACCTTCAATATATAACATATATTTTACTTATTGAATTATTATACATTTGGTTTACAGGGTTTCAATTTTTACTGCAAATAATATTTTTAGGTATGCCTAAAAAAATAGAAAGCTTTATATACCACCTGCGACAACATTATAATGGTGATAATATTTAGGTTCACCTAAAAATTTAATCACATCAATTAGTCAAATAAACACAAAAAAACTCTCCAAAATTAGAAAAGTGTTGAATTAGATTTTCACAATTTCTCTAATTTGATACAAGTCGTTGGAAAATTAAAAAAAATCTGCCAAAAAATAATTTTCCTCAAAACATTCGGTGTTTAATACGTCGATTAAACACCAATTATCTCTCTTTTTTAGAAAAATGAACTTACCCTCCCTAATCCGCAATATTTTTAACCGAAAAAACTTATTTTAGATAAAATACATATGTTATGCATATAGCAGGTTTAAAAAAAAATATGAATTTTTTGGAGAATATCATGAGCGAAAAAGAATGCTATAACTGCATACACATGGAATTTGATATTGGCCTTTGCACTCAATACTACTGCAGATTCCATGAAAAATTGATTAAAATGGATGATACATGTGATGAGTGGAGCGAATCATCACATTAATTTCTGTTCGTTAGAAATAATTTAATAATTTGACCTTGCACTAACTAAAGCGACACATTCTATTCAACATCAAAACCCTTTTCAACCATACTGTTTTTAAGAATCTCCATAGCTTTTATTGTATCTTGTCCAGAAACCCTATTAATCATACGGTTGTTTTCATTGAATCTTCCAACAAAATAATCCTGCTGCTCCTTGCTTACAAGATCAAGTCTGGTATAGTTTGTAAGACATTCCAGAAGCGCAAACAGTCCACGGTTTAAAGCCTTTGCACATGGATTGTTCTTGACGATTTCCACAACATCACTGCTTATGATATATGCTTCGCCATTTGAGGTTACATGGTCCTTAATCGGGTCCATTTTTCTGATGTCTGTAACATCGCAAATGACATACGCCTCCGCATTTTTCAATATTGCAATGTCTTCATCATCTGTAAACTCCTCAATATCCAAATTCCCAATGGTTGAGTTTACAAAATTTATAGGGTCAAAAGTAATATTTACAACATATCTGCGTGTTTCCATAATGTTTTTGAGAGTTTGAGTGCCGACAAATAATCTGCATCCGAGTTTGTCCTTGCCTTTGCATACAATTCCTATTGGCGCTGCATTTTTTACGCCGTCCTTGCTCATGGTAGTGTAGATTCCTTCGTATTTCTGTCCTTCTTCAATTCCTATATCAGTCAAATCAATAGCCATTTTATCACCCACAATAATTTACATTTTCAATAATAATATCTATCCGTTAATCTAATTAAAAATTATCATGAAATTTTCTACCGATAACATTAACACCACACATTTTTGCTTGAAATTTTGTTTTGGAAAGTAGTTGAGGTACATGTGGATTTAAAAAGTAAAATAATTTTTGGAACTCTTGCAGTTAATGCAATAGTTTCATCGCCAAATCATAAGCAATTGTATTTCTTTCAATTTAATTAACAGTGAAATCAATAATATGATAGGTTACACCAGGTTGAAAAAAACGGAAAAATAAAAAAACTAAAGACTGAAATTGGAGTTTAACCAAATCCAGCCAATATTCCAATGTTGTAAATTAAGAATGAAACTATATATGCAGTCACAATAGTAATTGCACACATTACCAAAGCCCACTTGTAACCGTTTGTTTCGTGCCTAATCGCACCGATGGTACCGAAACATGGTGTGTACAATAAAGTGAATGCCATGAATGAATATGCTGACAATGGAGTGAATGTATCATGTATCAGGTGAGTGATACCGCTTTCATCATCCTCTTCCATTCCCCCAAGGGTACCGAAAGTGGACACGATTACCTCTTTGGCTGCCAATCCCGCAATGATAGCTACAGCAGCCTGCCATGTGCCGAATCCCAATGGAGCGAAAATCGGAGCTATGAAGTTACCGATCATACCCAATATACTGTCTGCAGATCCGTATTTTACACCCAACGGGAATATGCTTAAAGCCCACAGTACAATGGAACATCCTAGAATTACTGTTCCTGCTTTTCTTATGAAACCCTTAACCTTTTCCCAGGTATGCAGCAATACACCTTTAAGTGACGGAATCTTATATGATGGAAGTTCCATTACAAATGGAGTTGACAGTCCTTTAAACAATGTTCTTTTTAGGATTGCAGCCACAATAAGTGCCACTATAATACCCAGCACATAGATTGACAACAGTATCAGTCCGTTGTATTCCTCGAAAAATGCCGCAATGAAAATCGCATAAATAGGCAATCTTGCAGTACATGACATGAATGGAACAAGCATCATTGCAAGCTTACGGTCATTTTCACTTTCCAATACCCTTGTTGCCATAATGGCCGGTACTCCACAACCAAATCCTAAAATCATTGGAATAAATGCCTTACCATGAAGACCAACCAGCTTATGCATGAATATGTCCATTGTAAATGCTGCCCTTGCAAGATATCCGCAATCCTCCAGGATGCTTAAAAATAAAAATATTATAATGATAATCGGAAGGAATGAGATAACACCTCCAACACCTCCAATTACTGCATCACATATGAATGAGGCCACATAATAATTTGGAATGATGCCTGCAACAAAAGCTGAAAGCATACCGAAACCCTGTCCGATCAGTTCCTGGAAAGGTGCTCCCAAAACGTATGTTGCCTCAAACATTATATACATCATCACAAGGAAAATTGGAATCGCCAAGATCCTGTTTGTTACAATGTTGTCTATCTTATCACTGATTGATTCATTTTCAACTGCAGGCCGTTCAACGGCTTCCGCCATCAAACCGTCAATAAATGCGTATCTTGCACCTGCAACTACCTCTTCCACACCTTCCTTGTAGATATCATAAAGGTGTCTTGATACCTTATCGGTTTCTATGAAAATTTCTGAGCTTTGAGGTGATTTTTGAACTTTCTGGATAACTATTGAGTCCTTTTCTAGCAATTTGATTGCAGTCCATACTGACGGTACATTCAACAGGTTTTCATCCTTTTCAATCAATGCCTGCATATCTTCCAAATGCTCTTTAAGCTCTGCACCGTAAGCCAGTTTTACGCTGGTATCTACAGGATTTGCCGCCTGTCTTTCCACTATTGTAAACAATTCATCGATTCCTTCACCGGTTTTAGCATTGATTTCTACAACCGGAAAACCCAAAAGTTCACTCATCAAGTCTATATCGATTATATGGCCTCTTTTTATAGCAAAGTCATTCATGTTCAGTGCCATGACCAGATTTGCTCCAAGTTCCATCATCTGAACTGTAAGATACAAGTTACGTTCCAGATTGGCTGCATCGACGACATTGATGATTACATCTGAGTCATCATCAACAATGAAGTCCCTTGACACTATCTCTTCCATGGTATGTGCACTCAGCGCATAGTTTCCCGGCAAGTCAATTATGTCATAATCATATTCGCCATGTGAAAAGTGGCCCTTTGCCTGTTCAACTGTTTTTCCCGGCCAGTTTCCGACATGCTGATGCATACCAGTCAGTTCATTGAAAACAGTTGTTTTTCCAACGTTGGGATTGCCCGCCAATCCCACTACCAATTTCACCATTATTATTCCTCAATTATAAATTTCAATTGATAATTCCTTAAGAAAGGACAGTTAATCCTTAAATTACCAAAAATATTTTTTAAATAAAATTAGATTAGCTCAGTATGTTTATATTTTCTTTTTATATTATTTAAAGTATGAATATGAGCATTGAAATATTAAAATTTAGGACTGCCTAAATTTTTAGAAAGGTTTATATACTATGAAAACAAACTTTAATACAAGTGACATATATTTAGGTGTGCCTAAATATTCACTTTAAACAAGACATATTATTAGTCAGTAAAACACAAAAAACTCTCCAAAATTAGAAATGTGTTGAATTAGATTTTCACAATTTCTCTAATTTGATACAAGTCGTTGGAAAATTAAAAAAAATCTGCCAAAAAAATAATTTTCCTTGAAACTGGTGTTTAATACGTCGGTTAAACACCAATTATCTCTCTTTTTTTAAAAATAATTTTTCAAATCACAATTTATCAAAAAGATAACCATATTTATATAAAAATCCCAATTTTACAAAAAAAGAATAATGTTTGGAAAACATTATACTCCAGACAATATCAAAATAAATGACACTGCATCCGTAAGAAAGTGAGATATATACGGAACGAATATATTTTTGGTTTTAATGTATCCGTACATTTCAAACATTGATCCTAATCCCTGCAGAAGAAGAACAGAAACCAAAGTATTTGACGGAGGCCAATAATGAAGCAATCCAAATACAATCAGTACAATGGTTACTGAAATCACAACTGCCAGCTTGAGATTATTGGAGAACTTATATACAACTCTCATTAAAAACATCAACGGAATGAACTTGAGAAGCTCTTCACCCATCATTGAAAATATGAGTCCCACGGTGCTTTGAATAGTGACGCCCATGGCTTCAGCGCTCTCTGGAACAACCCCTCCAAGACCAACCATGTCCAAGACTGATCCTACAGTTAGTGAGTAAATCATATAACCCGCAAACAGCAGCACAGCAAGAATGATTTCATTTTTAGTTGGCCTTCTAAACATCAATGAATAATCCCATCCTGAGAAGTACAGCAATGGAATCAGCATAACCATACAAAATAGAATGCTTGCAATTATTTCTGACTCTGTTCCAACAAATGCATAAACTATATATGCAATCGGCACGCTCAACAACAATAAAAACCATCCGGATTTGGAAATCCTCGGGTTGTGCCTGTAAAACGGAAAGTCACCTGCGTCATCAAATTCCAAAAATTTCATAATATCACACAACATTACAGTGAAAACTGTATTTTAATACTTAGATACTATTTTATTAGAAATATTATATAAAATTAAAAGTTTCATAGAAAAAAAGATGAATGAATAGTTTAACAGACAATATTTAACTCTTGCGGCAAATAATGACTATACCATATCTAAAAAAAGAAAGGGTTGTAGATGCTGTTGCATCCACTAAAATTTAATTAATCCAAGTTTTATAGCAGTCTCTTCATCAACCTTACCTGTTACCTTAATGATTTTTGCGTTTTGGAACTGTTTTACAGCCATTTCGGTGTAAATCCAATAGATTCCGTCAACCATCAGGTAATGGCCATTGTATGAAAGATAATATCCGTGGTTTTTCAATGCCCTTTGGATTTCTTTTACAGTAGCCTTGTCTTTGCTTCCTTTCTGAACAGTTTTCCAGTAAGGAACAACCTTAATGTTTGCTTTTTTGGTTACTTTGTTGTAGTATTTGTTTCCTGTGTAGGTTATTGTTGCCTTGTAGGTTCCTTTTTTGGTAAGTTTGGTGATCTTGAATGTTGCCTTACCTTTGGAGTTTGTTGTGGCCTTGAATGTTTTGCCGTTGACTTTCAAGGTGACCTTAGCATTCTTGATTGCTTTACCAGTATTGTCCTTTAAGATTATTGCATATTTTTTGGTTTTTGTGAGTGTCTTAAAGGTTTTTGCACTTGCGGTAATCTTTGGAGTTGCCTTCTTGACTACAACTTTGGCAGTGGCATTGGATCCGGTGTAAGTGTCATTTCCTGCATAGGATATTTTTGCAGTGTATGATTTTGGAACCATATTGCTGACTTTGACTTTCACCTGGCCGTTTTCATCAGTAGTGTAGTTTTTAGCACCGTTTAAATCAACAGTCACTGTAGCGTTTGACAATGGATTTCCCTGACCGTCAGTCAATTTAATAACCAAGTATTTGTTGACCTTATATGTTGCAGTTACAGCTGCTGCAGTCACTTTGGTTGAAACTTTACCTACAGTGATTGTAGCGGTTTTGGTAACAGCTGTGTGATTTTCATCAGGAACAGCAGTAACAGTTAAAGTATGAGTGCCTGCGCTTAAGTCTGAAATCTGAATAACGAAATTATCACAAGCAACATCAGCACCATCAATCTTAGCAACAATACCAGTCACACCTTCAGCAGACACAGTAACATCCTTACTTTCACCATAATCCAACTCAACATCATCAACAGTCAATGTTGAATCAACTTTATTCACAGTAATTGTAGCAGTTTTGCTAACCTCTGTGTGATTATCATCAGGAACAGCAGTAACAGTTAAAGTATGAGTGCCTGCGCTTAAGTCTGAAATCTGAATAACGAAATTATCACAAGCAACATCAGCACCATCAATCTTAGCAACAATACCAGTTGCACCTTCA
>NZ_CAMJCX010000071.1 GCF_946404245.1 uncultured Methanobrevibacter sp. | reverse complement strand
GAAATTACCAAAGTTAATTTCGTAGATGAATTCGAAAAAAGAGAAGAATCTGACGATGAAGAAGACGAAGAATAATTCTTCGTTTTAAATTCTTTTTCCCTTGTGGATAGCCACTATCCCAGGGATTTTTTCTACTTTTAATTCAAACATGGCTTCCATGCCTTCATTTTCAAACAAGACACACTTTTTTTCAAGAACTTTGCTTGTAAGTAATGCTGCGACAGGTGGTGTTATTACAAAGATGGAATTGTTTTTTTCCAATTCCCTGAGGGTTTCGTCGCTTAATCTGCCTTTTCCAATATGAACTTTAACGCCCGCTTCACTTAATTTCGGTATTGTTGATTCAATTTCCACTTTGCTGCTTGTTGTCGGTGCAATTCCCGCATCGCTGAATGCTGTGTGCATGATTGCAGATCCGTTTAAATCGAAAGGAACTTCATTTTTTTCAATTAGTCTGATAAGCTGTGGCAAGGCAGCGTCACGGCCAGTATACATAGTTCCTGAAATTGAAATTTGGTCTCCAACATTGAGTTCGGCCAATTCGTCGTCGGTAATCGGTGTTTGTAAATGTTTCATAATATTATTTTAGTTTAATTTTTAATAAATTTTTAATTTATAATGATTTTTCATAAGATATTTAAATGTTTATTAACATAAATATATAACATTCTATATTTATTTATCATAGAATTGTTAGGAGATTTTAAAATTGATTATTATTGATGAAGAATTGTGTAAAGGATGTCATCTTTGCTTATTCATGTGCTATAAGAATGTATACGCAATATCTCCTGAAATTAATAAAAAAGGAGTTCAATTACCTTTTGTTAAGTTTGAAGAGAGATGTACCAAATGCGGTACTTGCGAAGTAGCATGTCCTGACCAGGCAATTACTGTAGACTTGCCGGAAAACTGGTGGATGAAAGAGGGCAATGATGTTAACTTTAATCCTAATTTCACAAAGGGGAAAAAGTAGGTGTTAAAATGGCTGAAGAATTTTTTATTCAAGGAAATGAAGCATGTGCTAAAGGAGCAATAGCTGCAGGTTGCAGATTCTTTGCAGGTTATCCGATTACTCCATCTACTGAAATTGCAGAAACTTTAGCTCGTGAACTACCGAAAGTAGGTGGATCATTTGTCCAAATGGAAGACGAGATTGCATCTGCTGGAGCGATTATAGGTGGTTCCTGGGGAGGCGCTAAATCAATGACTGCAACATCCGGTCCGGGTATTTCATTAATGCAGGAAAATATAGGTTATGCATTCATGAGCGAAACTCCTATTGTTATTGTAGACGTTCAAAGGGGTTCCCCTTCAACTGCTCAGCCAACTATGGCTGCTCAAGGCGATATGATGCAAGCTCGCTGGGGATCTCACGGGGACTATGAACCGATTGCATTGTCTCCATCAAGCGTGCAGGAATTCTTTGATTTCACAATTAAAGCATTCAATCTCGCTGAAGAATACAGGGTTCCGGTTTTTGTAATGGCGGATGAAGTCATTGGTCACATGAGAGAAAAAATTGTCGTTGAAGAGGATATTGAAATCGTAGCAAGAAAAAGGCCTGAAAAATCTGACAATTACTTGCCATTTGAAAACATTGAAAACGGAACAACTCCAATGCCTGCATTTGGTGATGGATTCAATATTCACGTTACCGGTCTTACTCACGATGAAAGAGGTTATCCTGACACAAACAATCCTGAAACTCATGATAAACTCATTCAGAGAATTTGTGATAAAGTATTGAATAATAAAGATAAAATCTGTTCTGTAAAAACCAAAGACTGTGAAGATGCAGATGTTGTCGTTGTATCTTACGGAGGTCCTGTAAGGTCCGTAGTTGAAGCTGTCGCAAAAGCAAGGGCAGATGGTAAAAAAGTGGGTTATGCTAAAATAGATACTCCATGGCCATTCCCAGATGAACAAATCAAAGAAGCTTGCGCAAATGCAAAAGACGTCATTGTTGTTGAAATGAATTTAGGTCAAATGTATTATGAAGTTGACCGTGTATGTAAAAGAGATGCCAATGTTCATTTGATGGGTAAAATTGGAGGATTATTACCAACTCCTGATGAAATTTTAGAGCAAATTGATAGAATAGGAGGAAATTAAAATGTCTGAGTCAAAACAAAATAGATTTCTCCAATACATGAGGGAAGACAGATTGCCTCATATTTTCTGTCCTGGTTGTGGAAACGGTGCGATAATTAACGCATTTTTAGCTGCAATGGAAAAAGCGGGAATGGACTTTGATAATATTGCAATGGTTTCCGGAATTGGATGTTCCTCAAGAATCCCAGGTTACCTTGACTGTGATTCCCTGCACACTACTCACGGAAGAGCATTAAGTTTTGCAACCGGTTTGAAAACAGCAAATAAAGATTTGGACGTTGTTGTATTCACCGGTGATGGGGATGCGGCTTCCATTGGTGGTAATCATTTGATTCATGCGGCAAGAAGAAATATTAATTTAACTGTAATCTGTATCAACAATAATATTTATGGTATGACTGGGGGTCAAATCAGCCCAACATCTCCTAAAGGCAGTTTCGGAACAACTGCTCCATATGGTAATCAAGATACTCCATTCAAATTAGCTGAACTTGTTGCAGCAGCTGGTGCAACTTATTCTGCAAGATGGACTACAGTTCAAATTGAAAACTTGGTTCTTGCAATTAAGGAAGGATTGGAAAATCCTGGATTTTCATTTATTGAAGTTGCAACTCAGTGCCCAACTTACTTTGGTCGTAAAAACAAACTTAAAACTCCTACTGCAATGGCTGCAGTAATGAAAGCAAATACAGTATTCAAATCTGCTGCAGAAAGAATGTCTGCAAAAGAATTGGAAGGAAAAATTGTAGTCGGTGAATTTGCAAACACTACCAAAGACGAGTTCACAGAAAATATTGATAAAATCAGTGTAGAAAAATCAGGTAAAAAAACTGTTATCAATTCTGCATATGAAACAGAGTTATAGGTGGATAATATGAGAACTGAAATTAGAATAGGTGGATTTGGAGGTCAAGGAGTAATTCTTGCAGGAATTATCTTAGGTAAGTCTGCATGTCTTTTTGACGGTAAAGAAGCTGTTCAAACCCAATCTTACGGTCCTGAAGCTCGTGGTGGAGCTTCTAAATGTGAAGTTGTTATCAGTGACAGTGAAATTGATTATCCTAAAGTTTTAACTCCTGATATTTTTATTGCAATGTCCAATGAGGCATTAGTTAAATATATTGTGGATTTAAAAGACAACGGTACATTAATTGTTGATCCTGGAACAACTGATGTTGAAGATGTAAGAGAATTTATTGACGAACATAATATTAAGGTTTATGAAGCTCCAGCAACCAAGACTGCTACTGATGAAATCGGTCTTAAAATCGTAGCGAATATCGTCATGGTTGGAGCTATTACAAAAATAACTAAAGTAATTTCCAAGGAAGCAGCTATAAAAGCTATTGAAGCCAGTGTTCCTAAAGGAACTGAAGAAAAGAATATTAAGGCTTTTGAAGCGGGATATGCTTTAGTAGAATAGGTGTTATAATGAGATTTTTTGAAAATGTAGCAAAACAAATTTTTAATGATGAAGGAATTCCAATTTTAGAAGGGCATGTTGCATACTCTCCGGAAGAGGCAATGACAATTTCTTCTGAAATGGAAGTTCCAGTTGTAATCAAGGCACAAGTTTTAACTGGTGGTAGAGGTAAAGCGGGTGGTGTAAAATTCGCTAACAACCCTGGTGAAGCTTTAAAAGTTGCAGATGAAATTTTAGGTATGGAAATTAAAGATGAAAAAGTAAAACATCTTTTAATTGAAGAAAAAGCTGAAATTTTAAACGAATTTTTCGTAACCGTGTCTGTTGACAGGGGTGCCAGAAGGCCAGTTATCCTTGCAAGTAAGGAAGGTGGGGTTGAAATTGAAAACTTGGCTAAATCAAACCCTGAAAAAATCATTAAGTATTATCCAAACCCTTTACTTGAATTCTTACCATACGAAGCACGTGAAATCGCACGTAAAATGGGTGTAGATTCCGAATTAATCTCTCCAATGGGAGACATCATCTGGAAACTGTACAAGGTATTTGAAAAATATGATGCAGATACCGCAGAAATCAACCCATTGGTATTGACTCCTGACGGCCTCATTGCCGCTGACGCTAAAATGGTGGTTGAAAACGATTCACTGTTCAGACATCAGGATTTGGTTGACAGACTCCACTACAAGAAAAAAGCTGTGGACTTTGTTCAATTGGATGGTGATATTGCCGTTATCGGTAATGGTGCAGGTTTAACATTGACTGCTATGGACATGATTAAGCTTAACGGCGGAGAACCGGCAACTTTCCTCGATATTGGTGGTGGAGCTTCAGAACACATCATCAATCAGGCTTTAAACATTGTACTGAACTATGATCCGGTCAAAGTGGTATTCCTGAATGTTTTAGGAGGTATTACCAAAGCGGATGATGTTGCACGTGGTGTAATTAAGGCTTTAGAACAATCCAAACGTAGGGTTTACATTGTTATCAGGTTAACCGGTACCAATGAGGAAGAAGGTCAAAGGCTTTTGGAAGAAGCTGGAATTCCATATGAAACATCAATGGAAAAGGCAGCTAAAAAAGCAGTTGAACTCTGCGAAGAATTAAAAGCTGAAGGAAAATAAACATTTTTTGCTAAGATTTTCAGTTAAATCTTTTTCAAAAAATTATCAAAAACCTATTCAAAATATGAATTAAATAGTTTTTGAACTATTTAACTAATTTGGAAAGTGAAATGCCGTATAGGTCATTCATTTTTCCTTATTTTCATATATAGGTATAAATTACTATTTTTAAAACTAGTTCTATTCGAGCAATACGACTCGGCTGATTTCGGATTCATTAACTATTTCTTTTCCGCAATTATCACCTATTTTTTGGGCAAACTCTTTCACTTCATCAAATGTAGGCATGTTGTCAAGGGTTAGACGTTCACGTGAGGAACCGACGCACATATATGCCTTCACTTCAACATAATCAGGATTTGCTTTTTTTATCAGTTTCGCATACTCTTCAGGTTGTTCCATATTTTTTCCACGAACGCAGGTATTTCTTATACATGTACGTGAGTTAAAACTGGATAATGTTTCAAGTGATTCGTTTAAATTGCTCCATGCATCATTTATTCTAGGTCTGCACACATCATTGAATATTTTCTCGGAAGGTGCATCCAAGGAAAGATATAGTTGATATGGATCGTTTTCCAGATTGCGCAGTCTTTCAACGCATTGGCCGTTACTTACAACAAAAGTTGTAAAGTCCCTTCTGTTGAACTCACCGATAAGCTCATCGATTTTAGGATAGAGTGTCGGTTCTCCCGCAAGGGAGATAGCCGCATTTGTCGGGTTCTTAAGCTCTTCCAATTTCTTTTTGTTTGCCTTGTCATTTCCATAAAATCCGCACAGCAAATTATTTTGGGCTTTTATAGCTTCATCTATTATGATTTTAGGGTCGTCATATTCCTCATCTTCCCAGCTTGTCTGGGTGTAGGTAAGATCTCTCCAGCAGAATTCGCACTCCTGCTGGCAGTTTGGAACTGCAGGAGACATCTGAAGGCATCTGTGGGATTCAATTCCATAGAATTTTTCCTTATAGCAGACTCCCTTGTCCACAATACTTTGACGAGTCCAATGGCATACCTTGACTGCGGCATGGCCATGAGTTCCAACGAATCTATATCCGCTTTTTTCTAATTTTTCTATTTGGCTTTCATTAAATGACATAAAATCACATTTATATTTAACCTTGCTACTATATACATTTTTACAAGGTGAAATAAATATTATGAATTTTGAACAATATTGATTTTTAACTTTTAAATCTATTTATATGTTTAATTATAATACATTTTCTTATGAGACTATGGAATAAATATCAGGAAAAATTATTTTTTATAAATTCTAAAAATTTTGCATCTCCGGAGCAACTTTTTTACCGCACCGATGATGGGAGATATCTTGCCTATTGGCCGAAGAGGTATAAGGGCAGAAAATCCACAATGCAAGCCCGAAACTCATTGATTGGCAACTTCACAGAAAAATGGGCCAGTGACCTCTTTAGGGGACTGATTGATGATGAGAATCTTTTCGTTGTTCAGCAGGCAAGAATCCCTTCGGTCGGAATCACCTCGAAATCCCCCGCAGATATCGCAATTGCAACATCGGACAAAAAAATTTTAAAAGCATCGGAAGTCAAACTAATATGTGAAGTAAAAATGTCATTGGTGTGGAACTGGCAGTATCATCCCCAATCTGGCAACGTCACTGAAGTGGGAGATTTCAGGACCCATCAGGGAAAGCCTAGTTTCACACGCTCAGATTCAATCCTAAAAGCTATTGGAAAGTGCATTGATGTAAGGGTGTCAAATCTTGAATCTACAAAAATTCCAATCATCGTTGTCGGAAACGCACCTCTTTCAAATGGATTTTGCAGAAAAGCTGATTACCTGAAACATGCAGGTTTGATTCAGGGTTTCTGGTCGCTTAATCCATTTCCTTTAAATCATGGCAATTCCAGAAAAACCACTCCAAACCGTGGATTTTACAGATTTGACAACACTTCAGAGCTAAAGGAACACTTGAATAATTTATTCTCTCAGGATTTGAATTTCTTTTCAGGAATGGAAAGTCCGAAAACCCTGGGAAAAATTATTGAAATAGCTAATGGCGAAGATACCTATGAAAATAAAGGATTGAAATTTCTAAATCTTTTAAAGGGGGCGTAAAGTGGTTAGAAAAACTCAAACTTCATCATTCGGTTCTGTATTGAGGGAATCCCATTCATCAAAAAAATTCTACAGCTCAAAATTATTCAGGGATTTTCAAATACCGAAAAACATCAAATATCTGGAAGAGGAAATTCCTGAAGAGAACTTAAACAGATTGTACTGCAAGTCCAGTGAGAGGATGGATGAAATACCTGACAACAGCATTCATCTCATGGTCACCTCTCCTCCGTACAATGTAGGAAAGGAATATGACAACGATTTGACAATCGATGAATACCTGGAGCTTCTCACAACGGTATTCGCCCAGACTTATGACAAGCTGGTCACTGGAGGAAGGGCTTGCATTAACATTGCAAACATAGGCAGGAAACCTTA
>NZ_CAMJCX010000070.1 GCF_946404245.1 uncultured Methanobrevibacter sp. | reverse complement strand
AAGTCCTGGGTTGCCCTGAAAATCACTTCAAAGTCAAGGTTCAAGTCCACACCGGTTTGCATACACATGTCTGTTTGAGCTGAAAACTCATCCAAAGAGGATGGCACGTCACAACAGAATGAATGGCAGTCAGGCATGGTGAATGCTCTTAGCCTTTTAAGACCAACAACTTCTCCTTTTTTCTCATAACGGAAACTGTATCTGGTAAGTTCGAAAATTTTTGCAGGGAAGTTTTTCCAGGTCAGGTATGAATCGGACATTAATCTGAATGCACCGAAACATGCTGCAAATCTGAGCATCAAATTCTTTTTGGTGTCTGTTCTGTATTGTCTTTCACCGAATTTGTAGGCGTGCTCGTAAATTGCCTGATTGTCCAGATCATAGAAAATTGGAGTTTCGACAGGCATTGCTCCACGCTCTACTGTCAAGTCATAAACGTAATCTGCAAGCAAATCCCTTATTAATTTTCCTTTTGGATACCATCTGAGGTTTCCTACATCGGAAGCCGGTTCATAGTCACAGATTTCCTTTTCTCTCATGATTTTAACATGAGGAGGTTCGCCTTCATCAGATGCTCCACGGCCAAGTTCATAATCAACAAGCTGTTTGAATGCATGGTTTTCAAAGTTAAAGTCATCAATTTGAGTGATTTTGTCTCCTTCAAGGATTTGCCATTTGGAAGGTTTTCTTTCAACTTTTACCTCTTCCTTATCAGCAGTGATTGTTCTTGAAAGCTCGCTTAATGGGTGTCCTTTACAGGAAATTTCAAACGCTTTATACCATCCGAAAGGTACTCTTTTTACATTTAAGTCTTTAGCTAAAAGTGCTTCTTCAGTATCTTTTAGGATTTGAACAGCCACTTTTGGAGATCCTAATGAAGAAGATAAGTGAGCATAAGGATATAATACAATATTTTCTGCTTTAACTTGTTCATTAGTTTTAATAACTTCACTAACTAAGTTCTTAACGATACCTTCTGGATTATCTTCATCTTCTTTTTCAACACTTGTAAATACTACTAAAGAATCATCAAAGGAGCCTTCATGTAAAGCTTCATCGATTTCTTCGGCTACAGGTGTTTTGTTTTTTACATTATAATTTAAATAATCAGAATGGATTAATAAAATTCTCATTATACCACCATATATTATGATTTAAGTTTTAGTTTTAATATTATATAAAAATTAGTAAAGGACAAATTAAATCGAAATATCGTCTGAAAAATAAGTTACTTTTAAATGATTATAGACATTATTAAAATAGTAGTTGTTGATTTAAATTTAAAAATTATTGATTGATTATGAAATTAAATCAATTGTTTGAGAAAAATAGCAGTTATTGTTTTTGTAAATATACATAAAAAAATAAGAATAGAATGGATTAAACCTTTCTAATTCATATATTTTCAAAATGTGCTTAAAATCAGCCCAGAAAAAAATATTGCAAAATTATTAATTTTCCCCGATAATTTAATAAAATACCGCTAATAAATAATTATATCATGAGAATTATTTTAGCAGGAACCGGCAGTGCCGTTGGAAAGACAACAATAGCTACCGGAATAATGAAGGCATTAAGTGAAAAGTATAATGTTCAACCGTTCAAAGTTGGACCGGACTACATTGACCCGTCCTACCATACATTAGCTACCGGAAATACCTCCAGAAATCTGGATTCCTTTTTCATGCAACAGGGCCAGGTAAGGGATGCTTTTTTAAAAGGTATGGAAGGCAAAGATATTGCAGTTATTGAGGGCGTTAGAGGACTGTACGAAGGAATTGACTCCATCAATGATATCGGAAGTACCGCATCTGTTGCAAAATCACTTAAGGCTCCTGTTATCCTAATCATAAATTCTCGAAGTCTGGTTAAAAGTGCTGCCGCATTGGTATTGGGCTTTAAAGCTTTGGATCCTGAAATAAATATTGCAGGAGTCATTCTGAATAAAGTTAAAAACAAGGCACACTATGAAAAAACCAAGCGTTCAATTGAAGAAATTACAAAAACAGAAGTCATCGGAGGAATTATACGTGACGACAACATTTCAATTGAACAGAGACATTTGGGACTTGTCCCTGCAGTTGAGAGGGAAAATTCATTGAAATTCATTGACATATGGAGTGAAGTCATCAAAAATTCAATCGACCTGGACAGATTGGTTGAAATCGCAAAATCTGCTCCAAAAATCACATCAGACATTGTTCCGATTTGGAATAAATTAAATAAGCAGCCAGTAAAAATCGGAGTTGCGTTTGATGAGGTATTTAATTTTTATTATAAGGAAAATATAGAATCTTTAGAGGCAAACAATGCAAAAGTAGAATATTTCTCACCTCTGAAGGATGAAGGATTGCCTGATGTTGACGGATTGTACATTGGCGGAGGATATCCTGAGCTCTTTTCAAAACAGCTGTCTGAAAATGAGAACATGCTTAAAGAAATCAAGCAGTTCCACTTGGAAGACAGGCCAATTTTTGCCGAATGCGGCGGTTTAATGTATCTTATGAATTCCATCCATGAAGACAGAATGGTAAGCATTTATCCCTACAAGTCAGTCCTCACAAAACGTGTGCAGGCACTGAAATACACAATAGCCGAGGTAACCCAGGACAATATCATTTCCAAAAAGGGTGAAAAGTTCCACGGTCACGAATTCCACTATTCAAAAGTCATTGTTGATGAACATAACATCAAGCATCCTCTGGCATTCAATATCCTGCGTGGAAAAGGTTCATACAATAATCAGGATGGATTTATGGAAAGGAATACCCTTGCAAGTTATGTTCACACACATGTAGCCGCAATGCCTAACTTCGGAGGAAACCTTGCTATATCCTCCTTAGAGCTGGGAGGATAAAATGAAGCTTGAAAAACTGGATTATTTCCAACCGTTCATTGTAGTCGTGGCCATTTTGGCTTTTCTCTTAATGGGATACATAGGTTCCTTCAACTATAGATTTGAGGATCCGCTGGATTTGGAAGTCATTCTAACAATTGTTTTTGCCTGTGCAATATTCACCATAGGTGCATTTATCGTTAAATACAAAATCAATGTTGAAAACACCAAGGAAATAAATTTCCTATCAGAAAAACTTCTTGTTGTCCTTGTTATTGTTGCATTGATATTGCAGGCTTTAAACCTTGTTTTAATCGGAGGCATTCCACTTTTCAACAGCGTATTGAAATCAAATGCAACAACAAATATCTGGAGAGTTGCATATCCGCTCTTCCTAATAATGATAAACGTTCTTCTTGCCAAATACTATGACAGGAAATATCTGATTCTGGTTCTGCTTGGAGCAGTGATATTTGGTTTGAACGGATACAGGACTTCCGTTTTAGGAATCCTTGGAAGCTCATTTATAACATTATATTACCTTGAAAAAATATCTAGAAAAGTAGGAATTGCATTTATCGCAATAATTGTTGTTGGAATAATGGCAATAGGATATATTGCATCACAGTCAATAGCTACCCAACATTGGACATTGAATCCTGTTGAGCTTGTTTTTTACAGGGCGGCATTCACCCTTGAAGTGTTTGAAAGAATTCTGCCACTATCCGGAACAACACACGGACATATCCTAAGCATGATTTTCTCTTCCGGAAGTCCGAGAACATTTATCGGCCAGTACGTGCTTTCAGACAATGTATGCCTGACATCAACACTCTTCGGACCGGTATGCCTTGATTTCGGACTGATAGGCCTTACAGTTCAAATGCTGTTTATGGGAGCTTTCCTGGGAATGGTACATAAATTAAAAAAAGGAATTGGTGTTGGCATCTATTCAATCATTTTAACACACACTTTAATTTGGATAGAAACCGGGCCAACAGACATTATGATTTGGTTCTTATATTTAATAGGCTTTATTTTAATATTGATAAATTTTAATTATATCAAACTAAACAAAGATTAATATAATTAAAATGATTAATGAAATAAAGAATATGAATGTTCCTTTGATAACAAAATCTGTGTTTCTTTCTGTATAGAAAGACAAACCGTAAGACAGAAGTAAAGCTACAACCATCTCAATCAAACCACTGATACCTGCATCCATACCTAAAAGGTTTCCAAATAGATATGCAAGGGCATATGAAATAATTACAACCAAAATAATTAAAATTATCGGGTTGTTGATTAATTTAAATAAGATCGGATCGAAACCTGACCCTCTAGGAGCATCATAATTATATAAATTTGATTGGCTGGAAGAAAGTGACCCTCCGGAAGGCCTTCTAAAATTACTCAATAGAGATGACAAACCACCACCTGAAGACCTTTGATTATAATCCTGCCTGTACAATGAGCTCTTGTAGACATTCGGATGAGCTTCTCTTCTCTGCATCAAATACTCCATATCATAGGCATCATATTCATAGTCACCATATTCCTCTTCAATATATGCTGATGCCCCACCGTCATAGGGAGTATTATCCAAAGTAGTCTGTGAAGTCCTGTCCTGATAACGTTTGGCTAAGTCAAGCAAATTGTCCCTATCGACCAATTTAATATTTTTTCTAAGCGCATAGTTCTGTGCCTGATTAGAGAAATATGAAGAAGATACGATAGTTACTTTAGAAGCCTTTAAACTTTGTTGGACATCTTCCATTTCTTTTAAAACATCCACTCCAATTTCAAAGTCTTTATCATAGTTTTTACATGCTACAACAACTCCAAAATCCCCAATTGTAGTTGGCAATACAGCATATATGTCTACAACTTTCTGAGAGGTTTTGAAATTCTTATAAACCTTGAAACCAGAGTCCTCCATTACTTTTGCTATAAAATTAATCAATTGTGGTTTTTCCAAGTTTCCACCCGCGTGTGTTTTTTCATAGAATTTTAATATTATATTTTATAATTGAAATTATTATTAAAGTTTTTTATATCGAAGCTGAACCTAAAATTATTTAAAAAATAAAATGCCTTATTTAATATATGAAAGCATTGATAAGTAATGATGACGGAATAACAGCATCAGGAATACTTGCTTCAAAAAAAGAGGTTGAAGATTTATGTGACACCTATGTAGTTGCTCCTGAAACACAACAAAGCGGAATTGGTCATGCATTGACTTTAAATGAACCTTTAAGGGTCAATGAACACACTCTAAGAGATGGAAGTTTAGGATATGGAGTAACCGGAACACCGACAGATGCCGTGACCCTTGCACTTTTTGAAATAATGGATGAAAAGCCGGACATAATGATTTCAGGAATCAATACAGGATATAATCTAGGGCAGGCAGAACTTACAACATCCGGAACCCTTGGAGCCGCTCTTGAGGCTGCCAGCTTTGGAATTCCAACCATTGCAATTTCACAGGAAGTGACAAGTGACGATGTCAAGTTTGTCACAGGCGAAGTGGGAATCGATTTTGATTTTGCAGGAAAAATGCTTAAGAAATTAGCTAAAATAATATTAAAAAAAGGATTACCTGAAGGAATTGACCTTTTGAATGTCAACGTTCCAGCAAACCCTATAAATGAAGAATTTGAAGTCGCCAGACTTGGAAAAAGGATGTATGTTCCAGTCATCGAAAAGCGCCTGGATCCCCGCAACAAGCCATACTACTGGATTGGCGGCGACCCATATGATTTGGACAAGCCAGGCAGTGATGGTTATGAATTGCGTAGAGCCCAAAAAACTACAGTAACACCATTAAAAATAGATTTAACTAGCGATATGAGTTTATTAAAAGAATGGATAAGTTAAAATACTTATAAGTTTAAATCTTTAAGTATTTTTTCTCTTTCTTCTCTAAGCTCGTTTAAAATCTTTTCGTCAGTACATCCGTCTTTTTTTAATTGAGCTATTGTACGAGTAATAGCTTCTAAATTACTTTCTAATTGATTTATTGCCATAATAATATTTAGAACATTAAAGTATTTAAAGTTGAAATATCAATATAAGAAATAGAATATTCAAGGATTTGAAAAAATGAGTCGTGAACAAGATAATGTAAACAAACTTTTTGCACAGTTTAAAAATAAGTACGTTAGTGTTGATTTAAGAGACAATAATCACAGTGAAGGAAAAATAATTGCTATTGATAATTATTTAAATCTAGTCCTTGAAAATGAAAACGGCCTTGAAACTATCAAAGGCGGAAATGTCGTATTTGTCAGTTTAAAAGAAGACAAAAAATAGGAATTAAATATCAACTTCAATTCCTAAAATCTCTTTTTTACCGTTGTAAACATCCATCGCTATTTGAGCTGCGCCTATAGCTCCAGATTCTTTTGAAATGACTTTCAGCTCATACTTGTTTTTGAAATACCTGTTGATTTCATCTTCAAAATTGAATGGCTCTGTTGCACTTCCAATTGAACCTGTTAAAACTATTCCCTCAATCTCATTTTCACATACCACATCAAGACCGGCTATTTCCATAGCTACGGTCATTATCAGTGTATCTATGGCAAGTTTCGCTTTCTCATCACCTTTTTTGTAATTTTCCAAAAGCTGATCTTTCATGTTGGCGACCTTGCCGTCAATGCCCGCTATCTTGATAGCTCCGGCATGTGAAAAACAATCGTTTGCTGATGCGCCTTTCTCGTCAATGTTTCTGATCATTTCAAGGTCTATTGGCCCATGCACAATACCCATTGCACCAACACAAGCATCCATAGCTCCTTTTATCTTTCCATCTTCAATTAGGATATCTACGCTGTTGGAGGAGATATCAGCTACAATAAAATTGGACCATCCGGTTTCCTTAACTGCATTGTATGAAATGCTAACCTTTTCGGGACTTGCCTGGTGAGAATAAGCCGCTCTAAACAATTCGTTTAAAGAAGTTGAATCCTTATGAAGACCCGGAATCATTATTGAATCAATGTCCAACTGTTCCAACTCAGAAAAAACAGATGTTCCTCCTCCGGTAACCTTGCCGGCACCATTGATTGATAAAATTCCCCTGTCCTCCACCTTGTCGGTCGGAAGAATCTTATTGATGCCGTCACCCATAGCGTAAGTAATGGCCATCAATTTCACATCTTCAAAATCAACACGTTTCGCAAGTTCCTCAGTTGCTGAAACTAAACCTTTCTTACTTTCCTCTCTTCCTATTTTAAAAACATCAATAACCCTGCCTTCATCAGACATCAAACAAAAAGAGATTCCAGTAGTTCCATGGTCCATCCCGATAAATACCATGATCATCACAAAAAAATTTTTAAAATAAAAAAAAGAAAATAAAAAGACTTAATCGTCTTTTTGTAATCCGCAAGCTTTTCTTAATCTTTCACCGACAATTTCAATCTCTCTTTGACTTTGTTCAGCTCTCATTTCTTTTAAGTTAGCGCCGTCGGTAATGTTTTCATCAGCCCATTCTTTTTTGAAGGTACCATCTTGGATTTGTTTTAATGTTTCTTTCATACCTTCTCTAGCTTCATCGGTAATGATTTTTTTACCTCTGGTTAAACCACCATATTCAGCAGTGTTACTTACATCATGCCACATTCCAGCGAAACCTTTTTCGTAGATTAAGTCAACGATGAGTTTTACTTCGTGACAGGTTTCAAAGTAAGCGATTTCAGG
>NZ_CAMJCX010000069.1 GCF_946404245.1 uncultured Methanobrevibacter sp. | reverse complement strand
TTATTGATGGTGAAGCAATAGATGAGATAGGAAAATTAGCAAATGTTGAAGATGACATAGCTGCAATAACTGAAAAAGCTATGCAAGGTGAAATAGACTTTGAAACTTCTATTAAAGACAGAGTTCAACTTCTTGAAGGAACTTCAATTGAAGATATTGAGAAAGTTGCTGATGATCTTCCATTAATGAATGGAGCTTGCAAAACCATCGAATGTTTAAAAGAAAAAGATGTAGATGTAGCTATCATTAGTGGTAGTTTTGATGTAGTGGCTGATAAAGTTAAAGATAAACTCGGTGTTGAAACAGTTTATACTAATAGTTTCACAGTCGAAGATGGTAAATTAACTGGTGAAGTGACTGGTCCTTTAGTATCTGGTTCCAAATTAGATGTATTAAAAGACCATGTTGAAGAAGCAGGAATTACTTTAGATGAAGTAGTTGCTGTTGGAGATGGTGCTAACGACATTTCCATGATTGAATCAGCTGGTTGCGGTATTGCATTCAATGCTAAAGATTCCGTAAAAGAAATAGCTGATGTTGTAGTAGATGGAAAAGACTTATGCAAAGTCTTGGATGAAATTCTTAATCAATTAACCACTGAAGAAGACGAAGCTGTTGACGACGAAGAAACTGAAGAAGCTGTTGAAGCTAGTGAAGAAGTAGAAGAAGCTGCTGAAGATGCTGTTGAAGAAGCAGAAGAAACTACTGAAGAAACTGAAGAAGCTAGTGAAGAAGCTGCTGAAGACAAAAAAGAGGATAAAAAAGAACTTCCTAAATCTGAATTTGTTCTTGCTGACACTATGGAAGGAGTAAGAAAACAAAAAGATGAAAAAGAAGCTGAAATCTCCAAAGTTGCTGATGAAAGGGAAGAATTCAACAAAATAGCTAAAGAACAACGTAAAATACGTGATGAATTAAACGCATCATTAAAAGAAAACTTAAATAAAGCTATTGAATTCAGAAACCAACGTAATGAAATCAACAAAGAAGTAGAAACTGCTAAAAAAGCTCGTAATGAAGCTAATAACAAAATTAAAACTCTTGAATGGTCTTCAGGTAAACGCGATAAAATCAAAATAGAAAATGAAATCAAGAAAATTGATAAAATCATTGAAACTCGCGTTTTAGACATCAAAAAAGAAAATCAGCTTGTTAAAAATGCAAATGATTTAAGAAAACAGTTAATGGAAATTCATGAAGATGAATCCGTTAAAACTGAAGCTCAAGAACTCAAAAAAGTATCTGAAGAAGAACACGAAAAAGTTATTGAACTTTCCGAAAAAGCTCAAGAAGCTCACGAAGAAATGCTCACCTACTTCAGAAAAACTGATGACATCAGAACTGCAGCTGACGAAGCTCACAAAAAATTCATTGAAGCACGTAAAAACGCTTCAGCTAAACATGAAGAATTTAAAGCTATCTTAAGCGACATCCATGTTATCAACAAAAAATTAGGTTCCAACAAACCTAAGAAAAGAAGAAATGATAACAAAGGCGGTTCCGGTGCTAACAAAAACCGTGAAGAAAGAGAAAGAGCTGAAGAAATCTTTGCTAAATTTAAACAAGGTGGAAAAGTTTCCACTGAAGAGATCTTACTCTTGCAAAAATACAATATAGGTTAAGCAATTAACCTCTATTTTTTTATTTTTTTAAGGTAATAGCATGGCTGAAGAAAAAATTGAAACTTGTTTTATATGCGGTAAGGAATTTGACATGGCCAAGGCCGACCTTGCATATTACAGAAACGGCAAATATCCTATTTGTGATTACTGTGCCGATTTTTATGGGTTCTTTCAGGAAGATTTAGAACCTCAAAGAGAATAATCTTTTTTTTAATTATTTTTTGTAACATTTTTTTCACACTCCCTGAGTACATAGAAATATTTTTATATAAGTAATTATTTTATATTAAATTCAGTTAATTATTTTTTTTAATTGGGGGAGCAATATAAATGCATGAAGTAATAATTTGCGAAAAGCCGAGTTCAGCAGAGAAGATAGCTAAAGCACTTTCATCCAGTGCAAAAAAGAAAGTATATAATAAGAAAGTTAAGTATTGGGAATTGAAAAGAGATTCCAAGGATATTACAGTTGTGTCCGGCGTTGGCCATTTGTACTCATTGGTGCCGGACAAGAAAAGATATAACATTTCATTCAACTTGCATTGGGCCCCATCTCATGAAGTGAACAAAAGCAGTGCATTTACTAAAAATTACCTCAATGCCATTAAGAAATTCGGAAAAAACGCCGATTCATATGTTCATGCATGCGATTACGATGTGGAAGGAACATTGATTGGATACAACGCATTGAAATATGCCTGCGGTGAAGATTCCATCAAAAAGGCATCAAGGATGAAATTCTCCACATTGACTAAAAAGGATATCATTGACGCTTATGAAAACAGGATTGACATTGACATGCACCAGGTTGACAACGGTATTGCACGTCATGTCCTTGACTATTACTTCGGAATGAACATTTCCATTGCGCTTTCCAATTCTGTAAGAAAAACCAAGCACAGATTTTTAAAATTGTCTGTAGGTAGGGTTCAGACACCTACACTGTCCATTTTGGTAAATCGTGAAAAGGAAATAAGGGAATTTGTTCCTGAACCGTATTGGGTCATTAAAGCTATTTTGGACTTTGAAGACATTGAAATCAAGCATGTCGACGGCAACATCTTTGATCGTGAACGCGCTGAGGAGATATTCAACAAGTGCAACGGTAAGGATGCCGTTGTAGACAAGATAGAATTTTCAAATTCAACAACCAAGCCTCCGGTACCGTTCAATTTAAGCGGTCTTCAGGCTGAAGCTTATAATGTATTTGGTTTTTCACCTAAAAGAACCCAAATTGCAGCTCAAAACCTTTACAGTGCAGGTTACACTTCATATCCTCGTACTTCATCCCAAAAATTGCCGGAAAGTTTAGGCTTTGCTTCAATATTCAAGCAGCTATCCGGAAATTCAGAATTCAAAAAGCACATTGATAAGTTGCCTGCCAAACTGAAACCTAACAACGGCAGAAAAGAGGATGCGGCTCACCCTCCAATTCACCCGACCGGAATTTTGCCTACCACTAAACTCAGCAGCGACGAGCAGAAAATTTATGACCTCATTGTTTACAGGTTCATTGCGGTATTCTTCGATGCGGCAAAATTCGAAACCATGAAGACTATACTGGACATTGAAGGTGAAAAATTCAAGTTTTCAAGAAGAAGAGTCACATATAAGGGATGGATGGAACATTATCCGTTCAGAAAAATTGATGATGAGATATTCCCTAACGTTAAGGAGGGGGATGTGATGAGTGTCAAGGAACTCATTTCAGATGAAAAGGAAACCAAGCCTCCTGCCCGTTACAATCAGGCTTCTCTCATTAAGGAACTTGAAAAAAGAAACCTCGGTACCAAGGCTACCCGTGCGGACATTATTGACAAGCTCTATGACAGAAAATACATAGAAGGAAATAAGATTGAAGTCAACAAGCTTGGAGAAAACCTGATTGATACATTGAACTCATATTGTCATGATTTGACCAGTGAGGAGCTCACACGTGACTTTGAAAACAAGCTTGAAAGCATTAACAATGACGAAATCACCAAGGAACAAATCATCGATGAGGGTGAAAAGGACGTTAAGGATATTCTTAAAGACATTGACGACAACCTCAAAAGCATAGGTTCCAAGCTTTATGAATCATATCAGGAAAGCAATATTGTAGGCGAGTGCAGCTGTGGCGGACGTCTTGTCAAAAGGAAAGGTCGTTACGGTTCTTTTGTCGGATGTACCAATTATCCTGACTGTAATGTAACTTATTCCCTTCCGAAAAATTCAAGAATTCTTAAAACAACATGTGACAAATGCGGACTTCCTCTGATTTCCACAGGAAAAGGAAAGACACTCAGAAGAATGTGTCTTGATCCGAACTGCGGCAAGGACGAGTCTGAGGTCAAGGTTCATGACCCTAAAGTGGTTGGGGAATGTCCTCAATGTGGAAAGGACCTTCTTAAGCGTTCCGGAAGATTCGGTGAATTCATTGGATGCAGCGGATTTCCAAAATGCAAGTTCACATGTTCAGTTGATGAACTTGAATCCAAGATTAAATAATTTTAATGTTAAATGAAATTTGAAATTTATTCAATTTCAAATTATTTTTACTATTTTTTTATTGATTTTTCAATTATTGTTGATATTGTTTTATTTTTGTTAATTTTTATTAATTTCACTTAAATCCTTGTATACTTTAGGATGTGCAAAATACTTAATAATGTTAAGAAATATAAATATATCTTAATAAAAATATCAAGAATATTTTTATTTAATATCGATATTAAATTAAAGAATTTTTTTACTATGACAAATTGTTTTTAAACAATTTAACTAATGAACTTAAAACGAGGATTTCGATGAATAGAGAAACTACTATGACAATAGCTAAATCAATAATAATCATAGCGATTTTATTAGCTGTTGTCTTTGCATTAAAAGTTCCTGCAGCTGATTTGCATCTTTCCGATGACCTCAAAGCAGAGTACACTGATTCATCCGGTCTTCCTTATTTCAGTGAAATGGATTCATATTATAACTTAAGGTTGACCGAAGACTATGCAGATCACGGTTATGTAGGAGACGAAATGATAAATGGTAGCGAGTGGGATATGCACAGGTACGCTCCTACCGGAAATAAGATTAATTACGAACTGGGTATTGTATACCTTACGAACTTTATACATGACACCTTCTGCGGTGACATGAGCTTGAGAGAAGTGGCATTCTGGACAGGTGCTGTAATTTCCACACTGGCAGTTATTCCTGCATTTATCTTTGCAAGAAGATTGACCAACGATTACGGTGCTATTGTAGCTACCCTTATTATTGCGCTTGCTCCGAACTACTTTGCGCATACATTCCCTGGATTTTTCGATACAGATATGTTTTACTACATATTCTCCCTGTTCTTTATATTCTTCTTTATAGAGACAATAAGGGCAAAAAACATAATATTCAAGGTCATATTTGCTATATTGTCAATTATTGCAATAGGTCTGTTTTCACAGTCCTGGACAGGTTATATCTTTTACATAGGTCTTATGGGAATATTCTCAATTGTTTACCTGATAGTCAGTTACTTCTTCAATGTCGGAGAGGACACTCAAGGCGAATACTCAAACAAGCTCGTTTGGTTCCTGCACCAAAATGAATTCCTGTCAATTGTCATTTTGGGAGTTGTAGGATTTGTCGGCCTTGCTATTTTCCAAGGTATTGAAGGTGTTACAGGAATATTCGGAAACTTGCTTGGATTACTTTCCCTGCAATCTGCATCCAGGGTCGTTGGCGGATTCCCTAACGTTCTTGTTTCTGTTGCAGAGATGCAAATGCCAAGCTTGCTTGGTAGCGGAATGACTTCTGCATTTTTAGCAAATACTAATGGTGTAATAAACGGTATTGGTGGTATTGCAGTTCTATTCACAGGTTTAGCAGTATTGTATGCATTAATTAAAAGAACATTAAAATTCAGAACTGCTAAAGTCAAAACCCCTGGAAACACTACCAAAAAACCTCCTAAAGGCAAAAGGTTATCTTCCGCTAAAAAAATCGACAACAGTTACAAAGGCAATATAAATATTGGCAGTTTTAATTTCGGTTCAACCGATGAACTTTTATCTTCAAAACATGTGACCATTCTTTATGCAACATTATTCGTTGTTTGGGTAGTTGTCACAGCTCTTGCGGTAAGTAGAGGTTCAAGGTTCATTACCACTATCGTATTGCCGTTCGGTCTTATGGCAGGTATATTTGTAGGATTTGCAACCGATTACATCAAGAATAAATTGAATAATGATAAATGGATTATTGCAATTGCAGTATTATGCGGATTCCTTGCAGCAGTTCCTTTAGCTCAGGTCAATGTCCTGTATGGAATCTTGCTGTTCATTGCGATTGTCGCATGTGCTTTAATCACAGTTTACGGTATCAAGAATACTGCATCCCAGAAAGTTCCGCTTAAAAAATATGTTTTAATCATAGCTATTGTAATTGCATTGATTACTCCAACAGTCTGCGGTGCTTATCTGACCTCATCAACTGTTGTTCCGGGTACAAGCGACCCAATGTGGAATTCAATGGAATGGATTAATGAAAACACTCCTGAAGACACTGTAATCACATCCTGGTGGGACTACGGGTACCTCTTTGAGATTGCTGCCGACAGACAGGTAACATTCGATGGGGGTTCTCAATCAGGTGACCGCGCATTCTGGCTGGGTCAGGCTATGACAACAGATAATCTGGAACTGTCTGCAGGTATTTTCAGAATGCTAGATTCAACAGGTACATTGGCACAGGAGGCATTGATTAACTACACAGGAGATTCCGGTAAGGCTACTGATATTCTTATTGATATCCTCCCGAAAACAGCCAGTGACGCTCAAAAAGACTTGACAAGCAAGTATCACTTGACTGCTGATCAGGCTAAAACCGTAGTCAATTACACTCACCCAGATGATGTGCGTCCTGTAATATTTGTAGCATCTTCAGATATGCTCGGTAAGGCAGGATGGTGGACATACTTCGGTGCATGGGACTTTGAAAACCAATCTTCCGAAAACTACAACTACTATGTTCCAACACAGCAAGTTGAAGTAAAACCTGGAAGCACAAACAAGTTGTCAATACTTGATGACCAAGGAATGACAATCAATGCGGTGATTACTCGCGGTACAGGAAACAACACAACTTCAGCTTACACTGAAGCGGTCTACACTGAAACCGGTGAGCAAATCATGATCAACGAGACTCCGTACAACCCATTGAACATTTCTCATATAGTCGTAATTGAAGACGGTTATATCATGAAAAACGAGTCTGTTGGTAATGTCAAGGACGCTAACTTTACCATGTTGCTTATGGGTAATGAGAATCAGTACACACCTATCCTGATTAGTAATGAGCTGTCCAATTCAATGTTTACCAGACTCTTCCTATTAGGCGGAGCCGGTCAGGACATATTTGAAAATGTTCATTCCGAAAGCGGCGTAATGCTGTTTAATGTAAACTTTAACAACACAGTTGCAGGTGGAGGCTCAGGCAGTTCCAGCAGCAACTCAACAAATACATAGATTAGGTTTTTCCTAATCTCTATTTTTTTATTTTTTCAATAATTTTTTAAAATTCTGCTATTTTTTCAAAGTATTTATATGATATTAACAACATAAATTTTGTTATAATATATACTTTTATTAATGATTATTGTGGCGATTTTATGGGTATAGAAGAGAAAATTAAAGATATTGAAGAGGAAATTCAAAAGACTCCATATAATAAAGCTACTTCACACCATATTGGTAAACTTAAAGCAAAATTATCAAAATTAAAAGAGGAATCTCTGCAGCGTAGCAGTGGAGGATCAAAAGGCCAGGGGTTTCATGTAAAAAAATCCGGTGACGCTACAGTTGTGCTCGTAGGTTTCCCTTCTGTAGGTAAATCTACATTATTGAATAATATTACTAATGCTGAAAGTAAGGTTGGAGCTTATCAGTTCACAACATTGGACATTGTTCCTGG
>NZ_CAMJCX010000068.1 GCF_946404245.1 uncultured Methanobrevibacter sp. | reverse complement strand
GGAGTACTTTTTGCAAGGAAGTTCATTTTAGGTGTTCTGTCAACAATTAAATTGTAGTTTTCATCTAATCCTTTAGCTTCGATACCATCCACTCTGATGTCTGTGTAACTCATTAGTTCACGTGCCATGTGAGTGACAATAACTCCATATGAATTAGATTCTTTTATCATATCTATGAATGTGGATATGATTTTAACTGCTGCATCGAGTTCTGTTATTCCTTCAAGTTCATCAAGCAATACTAACTTTTCGCTATTTGTGGTGACGATTGGTATGAACACATTTAAGAATGATTCAAATGCTCCTGCATCAAGGGATCGTTTTTTGGAGAAGTGATATACTTCGTCAAATAATTTTATTTCGGCACTGTCTGCACTAACCGGAAGTCCCATTTGCGCCATTATTGATATCTGGGTTAATGTTTCTAGAAGTGTTGTTTTTCCTCCGCTGTTTGCTCCGGTTAAAAGTGCAATGTTTTCATCTTGTGTCAGTTGGTAATCGACAGTTTGGACATAATCCTTATCTTTTTTAAGTGCCAGTTCCAAATGAAGAGCTCCATTTAATTTAATTTCATCACCAAATTCAGGTCTGCATAATCCGTATTCGTATGCAAAGCTTCCAAGGCTGAATTCATAATCAAATCGTATAGCATCTTCAACTTCTTCAATGGCTCTCTGTTTAATGGAGTTCAATTGAATTGCAGCACTTTTTTTGATATCAAAGATGTCATTTTCCTTTTTGGAAGACTGTTCCAGTGTGACTCTTTGAATTTCTGTTTCGTCAATTTTGATTGGGTATGTTCTGAGGTAAGGGTCAAAACTTATTCCGGTTTTTTCACGGATGATATCCTTACGTTTACTTATAATTTCGTCAAATATTTTACTAATCTTTGGGGGGAAGTTATTGTTTAATAAGTTAAGAATTTCATCTCCTTCAAGATCAATATTTTTAATGGACTTTTCCAACTCTTCATCCATCTCATCTTTTAGAGAAAGCACAAGTTCCTCAATATCCACTTCCCTTTTGTCAATGATATTTAATTCATCGATAATCGGAATGATGTCTCCCAGAACACTTTCCTTATTTCTGATTTTTTGAATTTCATGAACTCTTGTGAACAAATCTTTATTCTGAATGAAAAAGTTAATTATTTTTTCCGGAACAATTTCATAGTCATTTTCTTCAATGTTTATCATTACCAAATTTGGCATTCCGTCAAAATCGAGAATTCCCTGTGAATAAACGTAAAATACCAGGTCGTAATTCATCATTTCTTCCTGAAGCAATGGTGAATCGCTGGCAGTGATGATTGGATAATACTGGTTTAGGCCTAAATCGCAAAGGTATGAATTGTCCTCTTCACGTTCTACCAAGATTGCTTTACTTGGATCATATTCGGGTTTGGCTTCTTCCACTTCTTTTAAGTTTTTCATCAGTCCTCTTAATTTGATTATCGGAAGCTGTGAGACATGTTCCTTTGCATTCATTACAAAATCAAGTTGGGAGTTGATTTTATCGATGTCTTTTGTAGGAGAAAGTAACAATATTCTGTTTTTTGAATAGGTTGTGTTGGAATATGATAGTATCTTGTGGATAATGTCTTCGTAAAGCTCCATTGCCCTTTCGCTTTTTATGAATTCATATGTCGGCATATTTAGCAATTGGCTCATTATTTCAATTGCCTTTCTTTGACTGATTCCTTCAATGTTGGCTATTTTTTCAACATCAACATTATCGACTATTTTTTGGAGCTCTTCCTCTCCTCCAACACTGTTTAATATTTTTTCAGAGATTTTATCTCCGATTCCTTTAATATTTTGCAATGTAATTCTTTCCCCTTGCATTTTTACCAAACCCTTTTGTAAATATAGTATAATTTTTAATATATATTCAATATTGCCGAGAGCATTTGATGAGTAATATCAGTAGTTTCCTAAGGTATTTTTAGGACTGTATTTTTCCAGTTCTTTTTCATTAATATTTCCATTTAATGCTTCTTTATAGATGTTAATTAGATTGCAATGGTTTTCATCTTTGTAGCGCCCATCTATTGAGAAATTACGATAGCCGATGCTTTTCAAGTAATTTATTTCACTAATCAATGAAAGCTCTTCATCATTGAATATTACTATCTCCTCATTGGAGATGCTTTTGAAAATAGGATATTTATTTCCTTTCCTGTCAATCAGGTAATTTTTATAATCTTTCTTAAGTTCATTTTCATTCAGCAGTGAGTATCTGCTTTTCATCAGTTCAACTGATCCCTGAACCAGCAATTCAATTTTATCAGGAGTCTCACAATTGGTGATGATATCCTCATAATCTTTTTTGCCAAGTTCTGGAGATAATGTTAGAATCTTGTAATTTTTGAGACTTTTTATTGACTTGGAATTTGTAATGTTCATGGAATATGGACCGTACTCTCCATTGAATGCATTGCTCATGATTGGAATGTTACAGTGCATTTTGCTTAATATTCCTCTAACCTTATTCAATGTCTTGATTAAATTGTCATGGGCAATGTCCGGCCACTTCCATATCAGTTCGTAATCCTTGCCATAAGAGATTTCATAAGCTCTTTTTAAGAAGTTGATCATATGATTCAGATTGTAATTTCCTTCAAATTTCATATCTAAATCATTGTTATCATTTGGAATTTCCAAATAAACTCGTGTAACGCCGCTGATGTTTTTCAAGTCATTTAAATTATTTGTATAATATGATATGTTGACATTGTCTTGAATGTTGTTATTTGCTGTTTTTTCCAGTTTTATCTTTTTGGTTTTGTGTTTGTATAAATTAATGACTTCAGTTTCCAGATTTTTAAATAATGTTCTTCTCAGTTCATTGATTTTACTTATTGGGATGAATAATGTTCCGTCATAGTTGATGTTGATTTGTGTAATGTCATATGGATAATTATCAGTTTTCAGGAGTTGTTTTTTAATTGTATCCACGTCAACACTTCTTTTCAGAGGTTTTTCAAAAGGAGTGTTTCCCCTAACTTCGGTGATGATTTCCTTTCTGTTTGCAAGGGCCAGTCTTCCTTTGAGGTGAGGAAACTTATTTTTAACTGAAAAGGTAAGAATCAGCTTGGATTTGACATAGCTGCTTCCCTTGTTTTCTATTTCCTTTACTTTTTTAGTTAGTTTATTTCTTTTTGTCAGATAAACTGTTCCCTTATTCAGATCAAAATCACTTTTTTTGTTTTGCCATACTTTTTTAACAATGAACACTCTGTCTTTTCTATTCAAATCTTTAATCTGTTTATTTTTACCTTTTTTAAAGTGATTCAGTGTTGTTATTGTCGGATTTTGAGATATTTCAAATCCGTAGTCCTTGTCCTTTTTAACAATCAGCAAGCCGTCTCCTTTTTCAGGGATGTTTTTAAGTGAATCGTTTAACTTGATAGCTATTTGATTTTTATGCACGTCAATGACCTGGCCTATTTTCAATCCCACATGGCCTGCGCGGATACTTCGTCGGGATTGGTGGTTGAATTGGCCTTCGCTGAAACCTCTGTTGAACACCAGACTTATCTCTTCGCTTTTCATTTCCTTTTTGCTTTTTAACTTGTTCAGTGCTTTCCTGTAATTGCTTATTACTATGGCCAGGTATTCCTTGTTTCTCATTCTTCCTTCGATTTTGATGCAGCTGATGTTCATCTCTGCAAGCTCTTTCAATCGGTTAAACAGGCTCAAATCGCATGGTGATAAGTAGTTGTCCTCTTTTTTTATGCCGTCAATCCGGTATTTTTGGCGACAAGGCTGAGCACATGTTCCTCTGTTTCCGCTTCGACCGCCTTTAAAACTGCTCATCAGGCATTGTCCGGAATATGAATAGCATAATGCACCATGTGCAAAGACTTCGAGTTCCATATCTGTTTTTAGTTGTTCAATTTCTTCCTTTCTCATTTCACGGGGAAGAACAATTCTTTTGATTCCTTTGCTTTCTATGTAATTCAATTTAAGTTGGTTTTCTGCGGTCATCTGCGTGGAGGCATGAATTTTCAATTCAGGCAAATGTGTGTTTATCAAATCAACCAAACCAAAATCCTGAACCAAAACCGCATCCACTCCCATTGCATATAGCTCTGACAAATAATTCATCACGTCTTCCAGTTCATCTTCTTTTATCAGGGTGTTTACAGTGACGTAAACTTTAACATTATGCATATGTGCCATGTTTACGGCTGCGTCTATTTCATCTAACGTGAAGTTATCTGCGTACTTGCGGGCACCATAGTCTTTTCCGGACAAGTAAACTGAACTGGCTCCGGCATTGATGGCTACTTTCAAATGGTCCATTGACCCGACAGGTGCAAGCAATTCAGGGATTCTCATTATTTGTCCTCATGTAGTCTGCCTTCAATATAATTACCTTTGTTAATGTAAGATTGAGAGAAATCCATAATCTGGTATTTATATTTGCTTAATTCTTCATCATCCTTATTTTTAAGACCTTCAGTATAGATTGACAAAATCTGGGAAGTGTATTTCTCATTGGAGTATCTGCAATCCAGAATCAATGAGTCAAGACCCATTTCCTTTATCTCATTTAACTCTTCAATCAGGCATAAGCAGTCCTTGTTGATAATGTGGCTCTGTCTGTTGTAGTCGAAAAATACCTTGTATTTGAATTTTTTCCTTTTCTTGTCTTCCAAGGTCGCATAATCCGCATCATTTGAAATTATAAAGTCTTTCCCGTCATTCAGGTTGGTGAAATCATCTTTACTTACAATGACTTCCAGGTTTCCGTTCACAATCATTTCCAAATCAATGTTCCTGTCATGGTTTTTAAGTGATAGTTCTTTTATTTCCCTGCCTGAAAGCTCGGAAGACAATATCAGTGACTTGAATCCTGAAGCGTTTAGATTGTGAACGCAAAAGCTGTTCCAAACGTTCAGATTATGATTTCCATAAATCGGACAGTCAAATATTTCAGCCATTCCAGGGAAATCGCCCATTACTGAGATGATGATTCCCTCATTTTCAAGTTCCTTGACGATTTCATTGCATTTGATTGCTTCCTCTTCTGTGATGAATGATGATAAAACCCAAACGAATTCTGTTGGGGCTGCCATAAGGCTTCCTTTTTTCAATGTCTCTTTTATGTTGCTGAAGTAGTCTTCAGGATTGTTGTAGTGGCAGTTTCCATCAAAATAGATTCTTTTCAGGTCAAATCCTGATGTTGCGCTTATTTGTGAAATGTCATCAATGAACACTGACAGTTTCGGTTTCACCTTTTTGATTTTGCCCTCATTGGATTCATAATCTTCAATGAATTTTGTCAGATCTTTCCTAACGGCTTTCACTGCCTTTTTGGTTGGAGTGCAATGGTTCATCAGCATTTCTGTAGCAGTGTCTAAAATCTCACGCCTAATCTGATTGATTTCACGGATTGGTATGAAAATGTCTTTAGGCATGTTGTTGAATCTGATATTTTCAATATAGAATGGTGTTCCGCCTGTCTTTTTAAGCTGCTTTTCAATTGTATCTTCGGTTACAGGTTTGTTTTTTGCCTTTTCAAATTTATCTAGGGTTTTGTGTCTGAAATTGATCAGCTCATCGTCGACATAGTATTCGACTTTGGTAAAGAGGTTCAGATTTTCATCCCAAGTTAAGGATAAGTTGACCGGAACGTTATTTTTTACAGTTTCCTTTTCAAACTGCTTCAAGTAATCGTGAGTGGATTTGGAATAGCTGATGAACACCTCTGTTCCTACCTTGACCAGACGTGTGGTGTCTATGATGATTTCGTTTTCATCCTGTTTTATGATGTTTTCCAGATATATTCCCTTGATTTTTCCATTGTATTTGAATGCGATTCCGTCTCCCGGCTCAAGGATGACTGGAATTTCCTTGTTTTTAATCTCAATTGTTACTTTGGTGCCGTCAATGTCTGTAATGTCTCCTATGTACAGTCCTTCATGGCCGGAATGGCCTCTGCCCATCACGTCTCCCGGCTTGTCACCCATCATGTATCCGTCAGTGAACTGTCTGTTGAAAACAAGGTGCAGGTCTTTTTTGTAATCTCCCTCATTTCCGTCAATGAGGTTTCTGTAGCTGTTCACTATTGTTCCAATATAGTCTCCGGATTTCATTCTGCCTTCAAGCTTTAGGGATTTAACTCCTGCGTCTGAAATTTCTTCAAGGTGGTTGTATGTTGCAAGGTCGTGAGTTGATAGGAGATATCCGTTGCCTATGTTGTATCCTCTGTATTTGAGGCGATATTCCCTTCTGCATGGCTGGGCGCATGCCCCACGGTTTCCGCTTCTGCCGCTGTTGTATGATGACATGTAACATTTTCCGCTCACGCAATAGCATAGCGCCCCATGTCCAAACACTTCAATGTCCATGTTGATATTGTCTTTTTTAAACTGTTCGGTGGTTTGTTTTATCTGTTCAATGTTGACTTCCCTTGGAAGAACAACACGTTTTATATTGTTTTTGTAAGCCCATTTCATTGATGAGTAATTGTTCAGGCCCATCTGTGTTGATGCATGGACTTCAAGATCAGGAATGAATGTTTTCAAAAGCCAAATCAATCCGAAATCCTGCACGATGACCGCATCCACTCCAATTTGATATAATCTGAACAGATATTTCATGACATCAACAATTTCGAAATTATTTATCAGTGTGTTGACGGTAACGTGGACCTTAACACCATTCAAATGAGCATAGTTGACTGCCTTTTCAATTTCTTCCATTGTGAAATTCTTGGCATATGCTCTTGCACCGTAATTTTCACCAGCAATATAAACTGCGTCAGCGCCTGCATTGACTGCAATGACCAACACGTCATAGGAACCTGCTGGAGCTAGTAATTCTTCTAAAACCATTTTTATTAAACACCTTGTTGAGATTTATACATTTATCTTTTTGTAATTAATTATATATTAAATTAAAACATATTCTATCATATGTATATTGTATTTGAAGGAATAGATGGTGCTGGTAAATCAACTCAGATTAACATGTTGAAGGAATGGCTTGAAGCCAATGGATTTAGGGTGGAAACATTGGTCGAGCCGACTGATTCTGAGGTTGGAAAGCTTATTCGCAAAATTCTGCAACGTCCAGATGCTACAACTGAAAGGCTTCAAAAGGTTTTGGGACTTCTTTTTGCAGCAGACAGGATGATGATAATGGATAAGCTGGAAGATGAATCAAAGATATTCATTTCAGACAGGTCATTTATTTCATCTCTTGCATATCAGGAACCTGCAGAATGGATTGAAGTTCTAAACAGATATGCCAAAAAGCCTGATTTACTGATTTTATTGGATTTGGATGTGAAAAAATCAGTTGCAAGAACATCCGGAAAGGACACCTTTGAAGATGAGGTATTTTTAACCGGTGTTAAAGAAAACTATCTGAATTTGGTTGATAACTATGAACATCAAATAATTGATGCAAACAATGGTGTAAACAAGGTTTCTTCAGATATTAAAAAAGCAGTAGCGCCATATCTTGGAATATGTCCTGATTGCATATTATAAAAATAAGTTATGGAGAATGATTATTCTCCGCCTTCTAATTCTTTTAATCTGTCACGAATTGCATTTTCTAAAAATTCCCTAACTTTAACAAGCTCATCATATTCCCCAATGATTTTTGGGCCGAATTCTGTTTGTTCTAATTTTATATCAAACTTTTCGAATGCATGAGCAAGCATCTGTTCGCCAACGCCGTTAGGTATTCCCATTTCGAATTCTTCTTTTTCTTCAACCATTTAATTTTCCTCCATGTATTTTCT
>NZ_CAMJCX010000067.1 GCF_946404245.1 uncultured Methanobrevibacter sp. | reverse complement strand
TTATCAACATTCATAATACTTGCATTATATCCTTTAGCGTTTAAAAAGATTGATAGGGATGGATGATTGAATCCATTTTATCAATTTCTATTTTTTTTTCAATGTATTAACATTATCAGGTTAATTTAATTCATTTTTTTTATTGATTGTGATTATACTAATGGTGGGATCATTATTTTACTTCTTATCTAAAAGGGCATCTCCTAAAATTAACAAGTTCATTAAAAGAACAAGTAAAAATGTAACATCCATATATTTGATTCAATGGGCATTAATTCTTTTTTTAACTTACATTAATCAATTCGTTGATGTGGAAAGCAATATGATATTGCGTATCATAACATTTTTAGCCGTGATAGTTCTTTCGCTGCTGATGGCTGAAGGATATGAAAAAATTATAAGTTATATTAGCAGGTATTGATTTTTAGTTGGCATAATTCAGTTGAAAATACGTGTATTTATTTTAGAATATAATTTAATAAAAAAGAAGTGAAAGATGGAGATTATCTTTGTCTGTTGTAGACAAATGCTCCAACTGTAATAATCACAAATGAAATCAGTATAAGCGCTCCATTTCCGATAACATTAGCCATAAAACTGCCGGTTGTTTTCAAGTAGTCGAAAATCGCTTGACCTAATGATGTCAATTGATTGATTATGTCTCCAATGAAACTTATTATGTTTTGAATCAATCCTATAATTTGCTGTACAAGTGATATGATTGCCGGGAGAAGTTGTGAAACGAAATCCAATATAGGCATAATCAGATTTAAAAGCTGTCCAATACTATTCAATAGGATAATCACCATTTTTAAGATTCCTGAAAGTTGATTAAATAGTGGTCCGACCATATTTAAAAGGTTTTGAAGGGCTCCCATGAATGTATGAAGATCTCCCAAAAAGGTTCCAAATGAATTGCCTAGGCCTTCGAGAGCATTGTAAACCATTAGAAAGTCATTTGCCAATGTGTCGATAATAGGTTTCCATGCAGCAAAGAGGGAATTTGCAAGGAAATCCAAATAATCATATAATCCGTTTAGGATTAATCCATTTGTTTCATTATTGACAAGAAATGTTACATTTGTCATGTTTGTTACATTTGTTATGTTAGTTATGGCATCGTCTCTTGTTTCGTTAGTTTCATTGTTTGTACTTTCATCAAGGAGGGTTGTAAATGATGCTTTATATGCAAAATAATCTGATTCATTTCCGGATACGGATTTTAAAACTTCAAATTGAATATCTACCTGACTATGTTCGTTTAGTTTAAGGATCACGTGGTCGCTTAATTTGTCGTGGGACGCTGCAACCGCTTCACCGACTTTGGTGTTGGATGAGCCGGTTTTTATAAAATCTTTCAGTACTTTTCCAATCTGGTCTGCCGAATTCTGTTTATAACATTCAATCACGGCCAATTTTAAGGCATTTGAATTACTTGCATGTGATGTAGAAACGGCTTTGTATTCATCTCCTGGTTTTGCAGGGGATTTTGAATAATCTAGAATAAATCCTCTAAAGCCATCGCTGAATTTAATGTCATTTCCCTTTCCTTTAGCTAAAATGTAGTTATTTTTGGATTTATCGTCCTTCTTGTCCTTATCTTTTTTGGTATCATCGATAACTGTTGTTTTATCGTCTTTCTTGTCATCATCGACATTATCATCATCGATTGTTTGGTCAGGGTCTGTTGTGCTGTTATCATCATTTGTGGCGTTGTCAGCTACAACAATCCCTAAAAAACAAAAGGAAACTAATATAACAATAATCAATGTAACTATTTTCTTGTTCATTTTATGCCTCTGTATTAGTAATTTATATTATTCCCATATATTAAGATTATTGCATTTTAGTTGAGATATTTCAGTTTTTACAGTACATTTGTTCTTTTTATTCATTACTTTAAATTTTAAATACTATTATCTAAAAATATATATCTGTAAATTAGTTAATTGATGTGATAAAAATGGATTTACGTGAAATTATAGTCGATGCTATTAAATATCCTATTAGTGATACTCGAAAATTTTTAATATTCTGTGTTTTAATTATTCTAATGAGCTTATCAACAATTCTTCCCTCTTATGGTGTGAGGGATGGTACTTTATCCATCATTTTAACCCTTGTGACTTTAGTGGTTTTATTTATAGTTTTAGGGTACTCAATTGAGGTTCTTAAAGGAGGAACTGAGGGTGATGAGGTCCTTCCTGATTTTGATTATGTAAAACAATTTGTCCTTGGTATTAAAGCATTTATTTTAGACATAATATATTTCATCATACCTGCAATCATTACTATAATTGTTGCTTCCGCAGCAGGGCTTTTTACTTCATTAACTAAAATTATATATGCCAGTACAGATGCCCTGAATAATGGTGCAAACAATTTGACTGCTGTAATGAATGCGGTTCCCCAATCCGCAATTAACACATTTTCCAGTGCGTTAACTGTCACTTTAATTATTGGAATTATTTTATTTGTCATTTTTTCACTGATGTCATTTACAGGAATGGTCAGATTTGCAAAGTCCGGAAGTGGAACCGAAGGTCTGAGATTCAAGGAAATAATTAAGGACATGTCAAACATCGGTTTTATAAAAATTATAGTTTCATTGATTGTAATTTATATTTTTGTAATCGCTATGATGTTTATCATAGGACTGGTCGGATTGATTCCATACATTGGTGTTTTCATAGGCATTTTTGTTGGATTGCCGTTTACAATACTCTTCGTTTATAGAGCTATCGGTTTAGTATATGCTGAAGCATAATATTAAACCATTTTTTATAATTTCTTTTTTTCAAAAATAGTTTTATTGTTGTTTTTTTTAAAATAAGTGCTATTGCTTTTTAAAATGCTATTTCTGTCTTGGTGTTATCAGGTTTGGGTGGTAAAAATAAGAAAATGCAGAAATATTATTTCTGCATATGGTTAATTGTGATTATCTTCTTTTTAAGACAACTGCTCCTCCGACTACTGCAGCAACTATTATTAACAACAATATTGGATTACCTGTAGCTAACATGTTGTGAAGAGCATCTGTAATGCCTGTAGCGTTAGTATTGTTTGCTGCTTGAGTTGCATTGTTTGTTGCATTTTGTGTTGCGTTTTGAGCAGTTTGGTTTGCTGCTGTAGCATTTTCTAGAGTTTCATTGTATTGGCTTCCAGCCCAGCCGCCCTCATCTTGGTAGTTGCTTCCTGCGTAACCGCCGTCTTCGTATTGGCTTCCGGCAGCTCCACCGTCGTCTTGGTAGTTGTTTCCTGCGTAACCGCCGTCTTCGTATTGGCTTTCACCATAGCTACCTTCGTCCTGATAGTTACTTTCTGCGTAACTTCCGTCATATTCTGCTGCGCAAGCTGCTCCAGCAGATGCAATTATACAAAATATTGCCAGTAATGCTAATAGTTTTTTAGAAATGTTCATATTAATCACGAATAATTATTTGTTAAGTGCAGTGTGAATTGAAATATACGTCTTTTGCACATTTAATTATATGAATAAGTGTATATATAAAGTTTTTCGAATGTAAGTGCCTACTTACATATTTAAACTTTAAAATACCAATTTTTAAAACTTTATTTTAACAAAAAACTCAATTAATGGCTGTGGTATATTGGAATGTCTTTTTTTTAAAATGTTATTGCAGAGATATTGCAACTGATCTTGTTGTCTGGTAAAATTCATTGATTTTTTTTAAATATGTCTTAGGGGCGCTATTTTTATAAAATACTCTTATTTGTGTATTTTAAGATGAAAGTAAGCACTTGCACTCGAAAATATTTAAATATGGGCGTTAATATATGACTAATTAGAACAATAAGTTCCAAAAATAAGGAGGTATTAAAAATGAACAAATTAGCATTAATCGGACTTTCATTACTGGTTTTAATTATCGGTTTTGGATTTGTTTCAGCATCAGACGTTGATGGCTCAGTACAGGCAGTTGATGATCATGGAAGTATAGATGAAATGGACAGTACAGGCGATTTAGGCATCCAGCATGATGTAAGCGATTCTTCAAGTGCAGACCATGCTGATGACAGCCAATATGAAATTGCTGATTCTTCAATTGCAGATCATGCAGATGACAATCAGTACGAACCGGCCAGTACAGATTTACAAACACAACAAAATGCTGATAATTCAGGAACAAACTATGTGGATGAATGCGGACCAAGTAACACTGCCTCCCAAACAAATGACACTATTGGTCATGCCGGAGGAAACAACACAAATCCAAATCCTGATGTATTAAGTGATAATGTCATCAGAGATTCTGCGGTTAAAGTTACAAATTTAACACAGTCATCTTCAAATCAGACACCAACAACTGTAACCATTATTGATGACACTCCAAAAGAAACAGACACAAGTGCTCAAAAACAGGACCTGCTCAGACCGGACATTGTAAAATACGACAAATACTTCAAAAAAAATATGGGAAAAACAATGGTAAAAGGGAAATCATTCTCTGAAATGGATTTGCTTTTAGAGATTCACAAACACTATTCCTTTGAAGACACAATAATTATTGCAATGCATGTATTAAGAGACAATGGATACAGGGTTACTTTCACTGGACTCGAAGGTATGCTGAAGGCAATGGGTGATGGAACATTGCACACTTGGGATTATCAGATGAACTCTTCATACTACAAAAATGAAATGGGCAAAATTCATGAATCACACAAATCACTCAACATTGAAGCTAAAAAATACAGTGACATGTTCAACAGAAAAAACGGCAAATTAATCACTGAAAGAGTGAACGCAAGATACTGTTATCTTGATTTGATTGTGGAAGTATTCCAAAAACACTCAAGTCTGGAAGATACAATATTGATCTCCACATATGCACTGAAAAACAGTGGATTAAACGTTACTGCAGCATCTATTGAAAATACAATCAATCAGATGATGGCTGGAACAGTCCACGCAGAAAACACTGAATGTACTACAAGCAGTTTCTACTATATTATCATGAACACAATCAATTTGGGACACCAACGTGGAATTGATATGAGTGATGCCCATTTGGAATTAAATGATGTATAAAATCTCTAAAATATATAGTTATCCGGAAATTTTTCCGGATTATTTTCTTTTTTTTAATATTTGCAATGGTGGCGTTTAATCTCTTTCCAACATATATTCAATTACTAAATATCCGCCCAGTATTGCGCTAAATACGAATCCCACTAATCCTAATATTGGAATTTCAAATAATGTTGGTCCTACATCACTTAATAATGCTAGTGATGAACCTAAAATTAATGCAGATATAATTAATGATACGGATAATTGATTTGCAAGTTCGCTTAGCCCTTCATGTTTTAAATTTAATTCGATATCGCCCTCTTCAATTTTTGCGAGAGTGTTGTTTATAGTATCTGGAAGGTCTTTTGCAAGGTGTTCCAATTGCAGAAGGTAATTTAGACTTACCCTAGCTAGTCTTCCCGGTTTGTATTTGTTCACTACGATTTCTCTTGATAATTTCCTTAATTCAGTAGCGGCATTGAATGTAGGATCTAACTTTTTACCGGTATCTTCAATTAAAGTGATTCCACGCCCAATCATTACGAATTCTCTTGGAAGGGTTATATTATTTTTAACCATCACGTTAAGCAAATCTTCTATTGCTCCGTCCATGTTTCTTAGCTCTGCACCATAATATCTGGTTAACAGATCATCGATGTCTGCTCTTAGGTCCTCTGTATTTTGTGCAGGGGTAATTATGTTCATATAAAGCAGTTGCTTGATAATGTCATTGGTGTTTTTACCAATTAAAAGCAGAATCAATTCGGCAAGGTCTTCCTTGAAATCTTCATTCAATACTCCCATCATTCCCAAATCAATATAACACAGTTTTTGGTCTTCAGTGACGATTAGGTTTCCAGGGTGGGGGTCGGCATGGAAAAAGCCATCTGTCATTATTTGTTTAAAATAGGACTTTAGGCCGTAATTGGCAATTTTTTTCTTATCAATGTCGGGATAGTCTCTATTGATTAACTTTGTAACTTCAACGCCCTTTATAAGTTCCATTGTGACTATTTGGTAAGTGCAGTACTCAGTGTAAGGTTTTGGAATTCTGATATATGAAACATTCTTGAAGTTTTTTGAAAGGTTTTGCATATTCATTACTTCTTCCAGATAGTTAAGCTCTTTGAATATTGACCTTTCGAATTCCTTAACCACCGCCGGTAGGTTCAATGTTCTTGTTTGGTGGATGAATCTGTCAATTCTTACTGCTAAAAACTTCATTATTTCAACATCGGATTTGACGATTTCATATGAATTTGGTTTTTGAACTTTTACTGCAACATCTGCTCCATTGCTTTTTAATTTGGCTTTATAAACCTGTCCTATTGATGCTGAACCAATTGGATTTTCATCAATCTCGCTGAAAATCTCATCAATAGGTTTTCCAAGTTCTTTTTCTATAATTTCTTTAATTTCATTAAAAGGAGTAACTGGAGTATTGTCCCTTAAGGATTGTAGTTCTTCAGCCAGTTCGGTTCCAACAAGGTCGGGTCTGGTACTTAACATCTGGCCTAATTTGATATATGCAGGACCTAGCTCTTCAAATACTTTCCTAATTCTTATGGGAATTGATTCATCTGCAAGTCCCTCTTCTTTTTCAATTTTACGATTTCTTAAAAATGGAAATTTCTTAAAAAAAGTATTTTCCTCAATCAAATATCCAAAATCATTCTTCTTAAGAACTTGATATATTTCATTGACTCTTTTTAAATTTTCATTTTGAGGACGTGCAATAACTTTCATTAAATAAAAATAGTAGAAAGTAGTATATGTTTTTTTAGAATTTTTATACAGATTCTTGAAAATATCATTGATTTTGAATAGGGTAAATATTTAAGATTAAAAAATTTAACTATATTTATGAAAGAGTTCAACAGCACAGACATGAAAATCATTATGGCAACATTTGAAATCCTTCAGGATGAAGGTTTTGCCAAGGCAACCACAAAGAAAATAGCTGCAAAGGCAGGCGTGAATGAAGTAACCATTTTCAGAAACTTCAAAAATAAAAATAATCTGGTCGAAACTACAAAGGATTATTACAGACAGGTATTAATTCAAAAATTAAATGACATCTTCAATTTTGCTGGAGATGAAACTATTGAAGAGTACCTTAAAATTTCTTTTTTCGGTGTCTTAAATCTTTCTGAAGAAGATATCAGCGTCATCCGCGTAGCTATGGAAGAAGTAAGGGAAGATCCTGAGAAAAAAGTTTTGGTATCTGATATTACTGATGTGATACTAAATAAATTGGAAGAATTTTTCAAATTGAAAATAGAACAGGGCACAATAAGGGAAGTCAATCCTAAATCATTAGCAATCATGTGTTTCGGCATGTTGTTCCAGTCAGTTATACTGTGGAAAATATATAATCACGACTTGGAATTTGAAACAAATTATTATGCCGATGATTTGCTGAATATAATGTTTGAAGGATTAAATCCTAAGGATTAATGTAGTCAACAAATCAATGGCAATACTCTCTTAAATTGGTTAATTAGATTATTTTTTCATTATTTTAATATTATGGGGGATGTTGCCGTAGAAAATGATTTCTAATTTGCACATTATTTAATAAAATAGTAAAAAGTAGTATATGTTTTTTTTAGAATTTTTCTAGGATTCTAGCATATACTGCTTTCAATTCATCATCTGATTTTTCATATATTCTTTTTAGAATCAATTCCGGAGTACTTTTTGCAAGGAAGTTCATTTTAGGTGTTCTGTCAACAATTAAATTGT
>NZ_CAMJCX010000066.1 GCF_946404245.1 uncultured Methanobrevibacter sp. | reverse complement strand
GGTAAAAATAAAGGATCATGGATTGATAAAGCAGTTAAGGTATACTGTTATGCAATTCAATCAGCTCCATCATTTTGGGTAGGAATGCTTATTTTAATGGTATTTGCTGTTTACTTGAAATTGTTCCCAATCGGTTTTGGTGTGCCTATTGGTGTTAGCAGTACTGATGCCACATTTGCTGAATGGGCATCAAGACTGGTTCTTCCGACATTGACCTTGAGTTTAGTTGGATTGGCTCCAATTGCAATGTATACCCGTAATGAATTAATTCAGGTTTTATCTTCCGATTATGTTTTATTTGCAAAATCAAGAGGAGAAAAAGGTTGGGATTTGGTTAAAAACCATGGAATAAGAAATATTTTACTTCCTGCAATAACCTTGCAATTTTTATCATTCAGTGAATTGTTTGGTGGAGCTGTTTTAGTAGAACAGGTATTTTCTTATCCTGGAATTGGACAGACGGCTGTTGCAGCGGGTCTTCAAAGTGATGTACCGTTATTTTTGGGAATTGTACTTTTCAGTGCTGTGTTTGTATTTGTAGGAAACCTTCTTGCGGACCTTTCCTATTACTTAATTGACCCAAGAATCAAGGAGAGTGAGTTCAGTGATTAAGAAAAAGGCTGATGATAAAAGGCAGTGGTTTTTATATCCCGCTAATCTCAGAACAAAGACTCTTGTAATCATTGCGATTTCTGTTTTGGTGATTATTTCGATATTTATTTCTGGTTATTTCATTGGTGATATACCAACAAGTTTTGTCAATGCTAATCAGATGCCTTCATTAGAACATCTTTTCGGTACTGATTGGATGGGAAGGGACATGTTTCAGCGAACAATCGCAGGGCTCGGATTGAGTCTGATGGTAGGTTTCATTGCATCTGTTGTAAGTACATTTATTTCAATTGTTTTAGGTTTATTTTCAAGTTTCAACAGGTTTGCAGATGAGGCTGTTGCAGGAATCATAGATCTGTTCGGTTCAATACCTCATATTCTTCTAATAATTCTTGTATCAATAATGTTTGGTGGTGGGGTATTTGGTGTTGTTATGGGTGTCGGTTTAACTCATTGGACTCCTCTTGCAAGAGTTTTAAGATCTGAAGTTAAGGAAATCAAAACCAAGGAATACGTTCATCTTGCTTCAAACCTTGGTAAATCTAAATTATGGATTGCAACTAAACACATTTTACCGTTGGTTGTTTCCCAAATCATTGTAGGGGTTATTCTAATGTTCCCTCATGCAATCATGCATGAAGCGGCAATAACATTTTTAGGATTTGGTTTACCTCCTCATGAACCTGCAATCGGTGTTATCTTATCCGAATCAATGCACTACCTGTCTTCTGGATATTGGTGGTTGGCATTTTATCCTGGTGTGTCATTATTGATTGTGGTGTTATTGTTTGATTTGATTGGTGAGAGTGTTGAAAAATTGCTCAATCCTGAAACTGCTCAGGAATAAGGGAAATTCATTTTCTCTTATTATTTTTTTTAATATTTATGTGATAGAATGGAATATGTTATAAAAGAAGTTAGGGATAATGATTGTGAAATTTGTGATGTAAAGGAATTTCTATATGGTCAGATTAAGAATGAATATGGTATTGGTCCAACACCTGAATTTCACTATGACATTGAGGGAATAAAAGAGTATTATGTTTTGCCTAAGTGTAATAATTTCTTTATGGTCTGTGATGGTGATAAAATAATTGCTACTGCAGCAATAAGGGCTTATGATAAGGATTATGATTTGTTTAAAGGCCAATACACAAAAGAGGATACTGCCAGCATTTGGAGGCTAATGGTTGATAAAGATTATCGCAGGCATGGTCTTGCCCGAGAGCTTGTAAATGTTATGGAAGAGTTTGCAAAAGATGTGGGCTACAGTAAAATTTACTTGCATACTCATAGGTATCTTGATGCGGCGTTACCATTTTGGAAATCTATGGGGTATACAATAACTATTGAAGAAGATGACTATGATGAAACAACTCACATGATTAAAGAAATAGCTTAATTTGTAGTATTATTTTTAAAAAAAGTATTACTATTTTTTTAAGTTATATTTTCCTTATTTTTCTTTTTATATTATTTTATTATCTTTATTTGTGCTAAATCAATATTTATTTAATTATTTTTTCTTAATTTAAAGAATATGTTCTTTTTTATCTATTTGAAGTATTTTTAAATAGAATAAAATGTAATACTAATTATGAATAAATTATTAAATAATCTTTGTTTTGATAATTTTTTAGTTTTATGCTCTTATATTCAATTTAACTTATTTATTTTCTTTATTTTTAAATTTAAGGGTTAAATTCAAGAGTAATACTATAATAAGATTTATATGGGTATTACTATTAATTATAAATTAGATTGCCTATGTTTTTTGGGCGATTGGGATAATTAAAATTAAAAACTACTCTATCTTCAAAAATTATTAAATTTTAATTATCTGTCCTTAATTTCATAATATGTGATAAGCGATAGTAAAGCCATATAATTATGTAAATAGCTATTTCGGTAGCTATTTACTTTTCCTTCTCTCATATTGTTTTTAGGTATTTTCCTAACCTTTATTTTATATGGTGTTTAATAGTATATTGATGAAGCGAACAGCACTAAAAATCGGATATATCGGAACTAATTTTCACGGGTTTCAAAGACAGCCGGACCTTAGAACAGTCGAAGAGGAGCTAATCTACCATTTGCGCAAACTGGACTACATTGATGATTTGAAAAAGTCAAGATTCAGGATTGCAGGAAGAACTGATGCTGGCGTTCACAGTTTGGGCAATGTAATCAGTTTTCAGTCTGAAAAAGAAGTCAGGGTCAATGAAATCAACAATTCACTTCCAGATGATATTCAAATTTTAGCCAAGGCACCTGTTCGTTATGCATTCAAGCCAAGATATGCTCAGATGAGACAATACCGATATATGCTCTTCCAGGACCTGGACATTGATAAGCTGAGGGAATGCGCAGAGGTATTTAAGGGAACACACAACTTCACCAATTTCACAAAGCGTTTCCAGAAGACAACCACAAGGACAATCGATGACATTAAAATCTCAAAGGTTGATTTAACAGATTATCACAAAAGGGAATTTCCTAATCTCCATGATACTCTATCTCCTATATTTGTGGACATTTACGGCGAGTCATTTTTATGGAATATGGTGAGAAAAATGATGAGGGTCTTTGTTGATGTGGCAGTCGGCAAGATGACCTTGGATGAGGTTGAAAGATTGCTTGACCCTGCTGAGGATGAACCGAGAGCCAACATTAAGGTTATGGAAGCGGAATATCTGATTTTGATGGACATCCAGTATGACGGCATCAAGTTCAAGTATGATGATTATGCCTGTGAGCGCTTCAGGAGAGATTTGGTTGATTCATTAAGCGATCTTCAAAGGAAATATGCAATTCGTGAATCAATGATTAAAAGCCTGAAGGATTTGCACACATGGGAATGACTATTTTTTTTAAAATTATTTAAACTATTTATATTAAATATATACTTGAGGGATTATTATGAAAATAGCAACCATTTTGGGCACACGGCCGGAAATTATTAAGATGGCGCCTATTATTGCTGAGATTAATGAGAGGGGCATTGACCAAATCGTTTTGCACACTGGTCAGCATTATGATAAGGAAATGTCTGATAACTTTTTTAAGGATTTGGAGATTCCAGCTCCTGATTATAATATTCATGTTGGCTCAGGCAGTCACGGAAAGCAAACAGGGCTCATGATGAAGGGCATTGAGGAGATTTTGCTCGATGAAAAGCCTGATATTGTGCTGGTTCAGGGCGATACCAATGCCGTTCTTGCCGGAGCACTGGTCTGCGGCAAGCTGCATATTGCCGTTGGACATGTCGAAGCGGGATTAAGGTCTTTTGACATGACAATGCCTGAAGAGATTAACAGAAGGGTTGCTGATGTCTGCTCAACAATGTATTTCATTCCAACAGAAGAGTCCGCAGTCAATCTTCTGGCTGAAGGTTTTTCCAGAAAAAACCTGTTTATCACAGGAAACACAGTTGTTGATGCATGTTTCAGACATCTGGAAATTGCCAAAAAAAGAGGATTTAAAGAGCAGTCACTTAAAGACCTGGACATTGACAGTATGGATAACATCTTGACATTGACAATGCACAGGGCAGAAAACGTTGACGTTAAAGAGCGTGTAGTCAGCATTATCGGTGCCCTGAAGGAATTAAGTGACATGAATGTAATTTTCCCTATCCATCCAAGAACCAAGCATACTCTTGAAAACTTTGGCCTGTTTGATGAGCTGAACAATTTAAGTCACGTTCATATTGTAAAGCCGATAGGATATTTGGATTTCCTGCTTTTGACTTCCAAATCAACCCTGATTTTAACAGATTCCGGAGGCCTTCAGGAAGAGGCAATAACACTTGATGTTCCTGCATTGACATTGAGATACAACACTGAAAGGCCTGAAACCGTAACAGCAGGGGGAAATATTCTGGTCGGTTCAAATAAGGATGCAATAATTGAAAATGCAAGAAAAATCCTTGATGACGATGAATTTGCAGACAAGATGAAAAATGCCCTAAATCCATACGGTCAGGGAAATGCGGCACAGAAAACTGTGGATGCAATAGAAAAATATTATGATGAAGGTATTTTAAACATCTCCGCTCCGGAAGAGGTAATGGATTCATTTGAAAGAAAAATGACTCAAGTCACTGATGACATTACCGTAAGTGAATTCGAGCAAAAAGAAGACGCATTGATTCATATGATGTTCGACGGAGAGAAAATGAGATTTCCAACAGATGAAACAAAACTAAAAGGTATGATGATTACTTATGACAAACGAAAATGATTCAGTATTGGTATTCGAGTATTTCACTGCTTCAGGCGAAAAGGATAAATGCATTATTTCCGAAGCGGAAGCACTGATATTTGCACTTTTAGATGATTTGGCAGATATTCAAAAGGATTTGGTGATAAACAAGTCCTATGAAAATGCATTGGAAGGCTTTGAAAATGTAAATCCTATTTTCATTGAAGGCGATGTTGTCGATTGGCTGGCGGATAACGCATCACAGTTCGACAAGGCCATTTTCATTTCTGCTGAAAACAATAACAACCTATACAATATTACAAAAATCCTTGAAGAAAACAACGTTAAAACCTACACATCTACTGCTGAGGCATGTTTTATCTCATCAGACAAGTATGAATCTTATGAGGCACTTTACAACATTGTTCCTCAACCTAGGTCCTTCAGGTTTAAGATAGATCCAAAGGGATACTGGAAAAGGGCTATTGAAAATTTACATGAAAAATGGCAGGCGGAAGATCCTTTAACAAATCTGAAAATCATTATCAAGCCGCTTATGGGCGTTGACTGTGAGGATATCGTTGTTATAGAAAACATTGAAGACCTGACTCTTGATTTGGATAAGATTTTCAAGCCTGGCTCAAGGGTAATAGTCCAGGAGTTCATTGAAGGAACAGATGTGAGCGTCAGTTTGCTCTCAGACGGCAAAACTGCCGTTCCTATAAGTTTGAATGAACAGTTTGTTCAGCTTAAAGATGATAAGGGAACTTATCTTGGAGGTAAGCTGCCTTTCGAAAACAAATACAAGGATGAGGCATTTGAAATAGCCAAAAAAGCAGTTGAAGCTATTGACGGTCTGAAAGGTTTTGTCGGCGTTGACATGATAATCAATGCCGATGAGAAGGACATCTATTCAGTATACCTTTTAGAGATTAATTCAAGATTTACTACACCGTATGTGGGTTTAAAGGAAGTTGCAAACTTCAATATAGGAAAATCAATAGTGGACCTGATTGACGGTGAGATTAATATTGATGATATTGACGTATCTCTGGACGGAGAAGTTGAATTTAAAAAGTCCGGAGATAACTTAGAAATTAGGAGAATATAAAATGAAAATTGCAGGATTCGATATCGGCGGTGCAAACACCGATTTAGCAGTAATCGACTTTGAAGGTGAAGAGATAAAAAACATTGAAGTTGATTTTGCATATCTTCCAATGTGGAGTAACAATGATGATTTATCACGCGTTTTGATTGAACTTATTGAAAATATCTGTCCGGTTAGCGAAATAGATGCGGTAGGAATCTCAATGACTGCAGAGCTGGTCGATGCATACGACACAAAAAAGGACGGGGTGTTGGATGTAGTCAGAAAATGTGAAGAGACATTTGACTGTCCGATAGCTTATGTCGGCGTTGACGGAATGCTTTCCAGCAGTGAAATTGAAGAGACCCCGCTTAAGGCGGCAGCTGCCAACTGGATTGCAACAGCCCAAATTGCCACACTGATATCTGACAATTGTATTTTCATAGATACCGGAAGTACTACAACCGATATCATACCGATTAAGGAAGGCAGGGAATGTGCAATAGGCAAATCCGATTTCGACAGGTCTGCAACCGGTGAGCTTGTATATACCGGTACACTCAGGACAAATCTTGCAAGCTTTTTGGATAAGGTTGAACTGAACGGTAAGGAATACAGGGTTGCAAGTGAACTGTTTGCCCAAACCGCTGATATTTACACAGTTCTCGATTTAATTACAGAAGAGGATTATGTATGCGATACATTTGACGGTGAAGGTAAATCCAAGACAGACTGTGCCAAAAGGATTGCACGTGTTGTCTGCGCTGATTTGGAAATGCTGTCTATGGATGATATCGTTGAAATGTCCGAATTCATTCATCAAAAACAGATAGAGCAGATTGCAGACGGTCTAAAACAGGTAGTTGATACTCAAAAATTAGATTTGATTGTCACAACAGGACTTGGAAAAGACATTCTCGATAAGCCTGCAGCTGAACTTTTAGGCCTAAAAGTAAAATCAATGGGCGACATTCTAACAGATGAAGAATGTGTAGTGGCACCTGCTGTCGGAACTGCCGTCATGATGAATAAATACTTATGAGTGTCTTCACTCACTTTTTTTTAATTTAATACCATACGTCTTTCATTCCAAGCAGATATGCACCTGTATTTGCTATTAAATGGATTACCAATGTCATCACTATAGCTATTACTACAAATAACCAGTTTAACTTAACAACAAATGAAACGAGTATCAGTGCAACAATTAAAAAATCAAGCTGGTCAAGAATTGGTGCTGGTTTTCCTCTTCCGATTCCAAGTCTTCTTTTTAAGAAACTGCCTATTGCGTCACCTAAAAGAGCACCAAAACCAAGTAAAAATCCGATTAAAATTCCTTCGGGAATGTTTGTAATGATTGGGGTGATAATGTAGTCTCCAAACTCAGCAATAATTTGAGGGCCGAAGTATCCTTGAACTGCTCCTGTAATGATTCCAATTATTGTACCTCCAATCAGACCTCTCCAGGTAACTCCGTCACCGATCCAACGATTTCCCTTGCTGTCTGATTTTCCAAAATCAACCGGGAGACCCCCTCCAAATACTAATCCTCCCCCATTTGAAAAGTATGCAGGAAGTATGAAATACAGTGTTGTAACACATGCAATTAAAATCATTTGTATATCCATTAGTTCAATTCCCCAAAAAATATTTTATAATTATATGTATATTATAACTAGTATTAATAAGTTTAAATATTGCATTAAGTTATGGTTTGATATTAAATTAACGGGTTTTTCATAATAGGTAATTTTATAAATATCAGTTTATCTGCTCTTCATGTCTCTGGTATAGTTATGTATAAATATATTTATTGATAGATTTTTATTCATGTTTTAGAAGTTTTAAACAAAGGATATGTATTTTTATGATTGTTTGAATGA
>NZ_CAMJCX010000065.1 GCF_946404245.1 uncultured Methanobrevibacter sp. | reverse complement strand
CACAAAGAGATGCAGGATGGTTACAAATTTATGTTGAAAATGCACAAGAAGCATTAGATACAACATTAATGGCTTATAAAATTTCTGAAAATCCAAAAGTTTTACTTCCATCAATGGTATGTTTAGATGGATTTATCTTAACCCACACTGTTGAACCTGTAGAAATTCCAGATCAAGAACCTGTGGATGAATTTTTACCTCCATATAAACCAGAACATGCGTTCCTTGATCCGAAAAATCCAATGTCAATTGGTAACTTAGCAGACCCAGACTACTATCTTGAAGCAAGACATGACATGCAAGTAGCTATGGAAAATTCAATAGAAGTAATCCAACAAACATGTGATGAATTTGCTGAAATTTTCGGAAGAAAATATGGTCTTATTGAAGAGTACAAAACCGAAGATGCAGAAATCATCTTTGTTGCAATGGGATCACTTTGCAGTACCATTAGAGTTATCGTTGACCAATTAAGAGAAAAAGGTGAAAAAGTAGGTTTACTTAAAATTAGAGCATACAGACCTTTCCCTGTTGAAGCTATCGATGAAGCTGTTAAAAATTGTGAAAAATTAGCTGTAATTGATAAAAACGTGACATTCGGAATTGGTGGAGCATTATACACTGATATTAAAGCAAAAATCCACAAAGACGCATACGGATTTATTGCAGGTTTAGGTGGAAGAGATATTACCCCTGAATCAATATTAGAAGTTTACGAAAAAACTAAAAATGTGCCTGAAAAAGAAGTCACATGGATAGGACTTAAGGAGGAATAGATATGGTAGACATACCTGATAAAAATTTATTAGCACCAGGACACAGAGGTTGTGCTGGTTGTGGAGCATCTATTGCTGTTAAATTAGCTCTCAATGCTTTAGGAGAAAATACTGTAGCTATTTCTGCTACAGGATGTCTTGAAGTTATGACCACTCCATATCCTGAAACAGCATGGGAAGTTCCATTCATTCACGTCGCATTCGAAAACTCCGGAGCAGTTGCGTCCGGTGTGGAAAGTGCTTTAAGAATTCAAGGAAAAGATGATGTCAATGTTGTTGCTTTCGGTGGTGACGGAGGTACTGTAGATATCGGTTTACAATCATTATCCGGAGCTATGGAAAGAGGACACAACATGCTTTACATCTGTTACGATAACGAAGCTTACATGAACACAGGTATTCAAAGAAGTGGAGCAACTCCATACGGTGCAAGTACAACCACTTCACCGCAAGGAAGTGCAAGTTTCGGAGAAGACAAACCTAAGAAAAATATGCCAATGATTATGGCAGCTCATGGAATCCCATATGTGGCTACCGCATCAATTGCATACCCTGAAGATTATGTAAACAAAGTTAAAAAAGCAGCAGCAACCAAAGGAGCTGCTTACATACACTTGCAACAACCATGTACTACCGGTTGGGGATACCCTTCAGACAAAACAATTGAAATGGGAAGATTAGCTGTTGAAACTGGATCTTGGATTTTATATGAAATCGACCATGGAAACTTTGAAATCACTTACAGGCCTGAAGAAAGAAAACCTGTAAGAGAATACTTAGCCCCACAAAAAAGATTCAGACACTTAGATGATGAGCACATTGAAAAAATCCAAAAATATGTTGATGCAGAGTGTAAAGAACTAGGATTATAAGGAGGAAAACAATGGAAAGTATTGTTGTAAACAGCAATTTATGTGATGGATGCCTTAACTGTGAAAGCATGTGCGCATCAGTCCATAAAGCTAGTAGAATAAAAATAATAGAACATGATTCTTCCTTTTATTCCATTGTATGTCAACACTGTGAAAGTGCACCATGTATAAAAATCTGTCCGACAGAAGCAATTACCGATGACGGAGTCAATGCTGAAAAATGTATCGGCTGCGGATTATGTGTAATGGCTTGTCCATTTGGTGCGATGACTTTCCAATCAAAAGTTGCTGAAAAATGTGACCTCTGTGCTGACAGAGAAGAAGGCCCTGCATGTATAAAAGCATGTACAAAAAGAGCCATTACTGTCGCAGATCCGGAAAAAGTCAGAGCTAAAAATCAAGAAAAATTCTTGGCTAAAATGGCTGGACTATACGAACCCGACGGTAAAAAAGGCGGTATTGTCCATGTGTTAACAAGTCAAGCAAGAGCAAGACTTGTTTTGGATGAATAAAGAATTATGTTTAATATAGGAAATTGTACAGATTGTACAACCTGTGGAAGTTGTCAACAAACACCAAATGTTGACACTCCAACTTTATTTTGTATGAATTGTCAACCATCAGAAGCACCATGCATTAAAGTTTGCGGCAATGATGCTTTTAATGTACTGGGCGGTGCAATCACACTTGATTACAGCAAATGCAATAAATGTTTAGATTGTATTGAAGTTTGCCCTATCGGAATTATCAAAATTCAATAGCTATTTTTAAAAATATTTATTATATTTTAAAATCAAATTAATAATTAATTAAATTTACAAAGGTTATTATTTTGATTACAAAAGAAGTTATTAAAGACACTGTTTATGAACTTTACAAAAAGGCAGTTATCGTTCTTGGTGAAGATGTAAAAAAATCACTTGAAGATGCTCTTAAAATTGAAGAACATGAACTTGCTAGGTTAAATATTGAAGCTATTTTAAAAAATATCGAACTTGCTGAAGAAAAAGGCATTCCAATGTGCCAAGATACAGGTTTGCCAGTAGTTTTTGTTAAGTTAGGTAATGTTGAAGTTGAAAACTTACGTGAAGGAATTGAAGAGGGAATCAAAAAAGCAACTAAAGAGATTCCAATTCGCCCAAATATCGTGGATCCGTTAACACGTGAGAATACAAACATTAACGTTGGAGATTACATTCCTCCAATCGACATTGAACTAATTGACGAAGATTATCTGGAAATAACAATTTTACCTAAAGGATTCGGTTCAGAAAACAATAATGCATTGAAAATGGCATTGCCTGCCGAAGGAATTGATGGCATTAAGGAATTTGTTGTGGAATCTGTTCTGAAAGCAAAAGGAAAACCTTGCCCGCCAACAGTAATTGGTGTCGGAATTGGAGGCACATCAGATTTATGCCTGAAACTTGGTAAAAAAGCATTGCTTGGAAAAGTCGGCGAAAGAAATCCTGATCCTCAATTGGCAAAACTAGAAGAAGAAATATTAAATGAAATCAATGCTTCAGGAATCGGCCCTATGGGACTTGGCGGGAAAACCACAGCACTTGATGTTAAAATCCTAAAAGCACATACCCATACTGCAGGACTTCCAATAGGCGTTTGTGTCCAATGTTGGGCAGACAGGCATGCGACAACAAAAATATATGATAACTGATTGAAATCCAATCAATTATCTCTCTTTTTTTATCTATCTGAAAGTACGTGGAGTTGTAGGTCTTGGAATATTGTCATGAAATTCAACAGCTACATCAATCATTTCAACTGAAATGTCCCCGATTCTTTCAAATGCTTTAATAACCCTAAATAAATAAATGAAATAATTTGAACGCTCTTTTTCATCGAATGAATTCTCGGCCATCTGAGTTGCAATTAAATTAATTGATTTTGCCTGAAGAATATGGATGGATTCCTCCAATTCCATTAAATCCTCCTTAAGTTCAGTTTTTCCTTCAATGAATGCAGTAATGGATAGGCGAATCATATTTTGTGCAGTCTTATACATCTTTTTTAAGTTTTTCATGACTGTCTTGTCAATTTTATAAATATCATTGATGACAAATTTCGCAATATGACCGCAGTAATCCCCAATACGTTCCAAATCATAAGCGATTTCAGTGTAAAGAATGGATTTTGAAAATTCAGAGTGTTTGTTAATATTTACAATTGTTTCAACAGAGGTTCTGATTTTTTCAACCATGTTGTTTGTGGCAAAATCCATTTCCAAAGCCTTATTTGCCTTAGATTCATCATATTCAAGAACAGCATCAAAAGAGGCTTCAAGTTGTGAATGGACATGTTTTGCCATATTGGCCAACATGTCATTTATTAAAACATTTTCAGTAGTGTTGGAATGGGAATAATCAACTAATGATTCTGAAAATTTCTCATAACTTTTTAAATCAATCACATATGCCCTTTTTACAGTTCCATCCTTAACTAACGGTTGCAATAATTGAGTAACGTATCTGCGAGTGATACCTAATTTTTCTGCAATTTCATCCTGAGTTGACGGATTTTCATATAAAATCAAATCCAGGATCTCTTTTAGTGTTTCATCTTTTTTACCCATGATATCACAACTATTTTTTATATTCATCCAATAAATCATTAGACTCAAATTGTATATTTCCAGAGGATTCGTTAATGGATTTCCTATGTTCTCTAGGTTTATTCACGTTAGGATTAGGATTATTCTGAGGATTATGCCTATGATTATTAACTTTCCTCACTCTTTTAACTCGAACATCCTCTCTTTTAGGAGCATATCCCCCATTTTGTTGTTTAGGAGGTTGATAAGATGTTTGAACATGATTTTCAACATAGACATCTCCGTTGCCAGATTGCTTTGATACTTTAAAATTTCTTTCAGACTGTCTAGCAGAATTTAAAATTCTAACTATTACAAATACAAGCAAAATAAATGTAATAATAGCTATTGGCAAATCAAAATGGATAAACACAGTATCATAAATATTTGTGATACGGTTTCCCAAATCTACAAAACCACGAGCTAAAAATACTAAACCCACACCTGCAATAATTAGACCATGTTCTTTTTTTACAAAATCTGGCTTTAATATTAAAGGATATGCACTGATAATTAACAAAGCAATACCTAAAAGCCTGTATAAATTATTATCTGCAAACTGTTGGAGAGACAAATACACATTTAAAAATGTATTTGGCAGTATTCCGAATTCTGCAAGTAAAGCGAAAATTAATAATAACTGAATAAATGCTATAACAACCAATGGAAATACATAAGCAATGTCCCACTCAAAATCCGCACTGAAACTTGTTTTGTTTATAGGCTTGTCCAATGCTTCAGTAAGCATGTTATATAGAACTGAGGAAATAACCGAACCGATAATAGTACCTGCAACTCCCATTACGGATGTTAAAACAGCAACAAATGCTGAAATAAAACCAACTAAGACCAGTTTTTTATAGTTCATAATTTTCACCTTAAAAGTTTAATTAAATAAATAAATAATTTTATAATATTATTTATTTTAATTAATTTAAACTTTAAGGTTTATATTTAAACGATAGTTAATGCATTCGGTACTTTTTTCAAAATGTTTTCCTTGATTGGAATCATGGTTGATGACGCTATGGAAAAGTCAGCCTGAGCCGCTGCCGCTTTATCATCACTTTCTGCAATGATAGTGACATCCAATTCATCCTGCAAGTTATTTACAGTGTTGTCCAATACCCATTTGTCAATGTCGGATATGATAATTTCATCAACCTGTTTATCAAGTTCCTTAGCAATTACCCAGGAAATAAATCTTCCTCCATGTAAAGCAATGGTATTTCCTTCAGCAAGATCTGCAATATCTGACAATGTATGTTTTAACTGTATATTTTGATACATTCTGGAATTGACTAATGTCGCCCAGTGAGCATCTCCCACATGATATGCGCCAATTTTATTAGGATAAATGTTATTTGGACCTGCAAGCTTTACTGCTGTTGCTATTGCAAGCAAGTCATGTTTCTGTGCCGGAAGACCCCTGTTTGGAAACTCTTCATTGATAATTTGAATAATTCTCGGAAGACCGAATTTTCCTCTTCTCGCAGTTCCAGGTTCATATCCGCACATATACCCGTGATGATTTTTAGGAAATCCAGTTATGACCATATTTAAACCGGATCTAAGACCTGCTCTTACTTCATGCTCATAAGCACCGTTTGTTGCTACAACTTTACCGGGAGCCAATATTCTTGCAGCCGCAATAGTCTTTGCAAATCCTTCAGTGGCATTTTCACATCTGTTAAATGGTCCCCCTTCCACTACAATTACATCTGCACCAATTTCAATAGATTTCTCAAAACCTGTTATTACTTCATCATATCCGTCACCAACAAACATGATGGACTCCAAACCTTTGCCGTATTTTTTTGCAAGATTTGCAATGTCTTCCGCTTCCCTTAATGGAGCGGCATGGCCATCACCGGTTTGTTCTGAAGTAACATTGACAGCGACAGATGATGCTAACTGCACCCATCCTTCCTTATCATCCTTTTGTTCCAATTCCTTGTCAATTAAACGTTCATGGATTCTTCCACGAGGACATTCTGTGAATGCAGGACCCTTATTGTAACATTCGCCCCCACATCCGCTGATGTTTTTTGGAAGCCTCATTGCACCATTCTCCCCGAAATGATCCAAATCAAGTGGGACGTCAACAATTTCATGAACTTTCTGCATTACCTCAAGACCAGTCATTCCAAATTTCTCACCTATATCGGAAAATGCATAAGCGCAAATATGAATCGGAGCTCCAATCATGTCAGATAATCGGCAATTTCCCAATAAATCCATCAATTCCAAATCAGAAGCACAGGTTCCCGCTACAACTTCTGTCAAATCACAACCTAATGGAAATCTTTTAAATTGCATCCCCAACTGCATAGTTTCTTCCAATGATAATTCGGATATTGCATCAACAACATCACCAACATCTTTTTTCATTTTTGATATTTCAATTGCAGCATCATCGTTATGAACTGCACGTTTAATTAAATCATGCATGAAATATATTCCTCCAATGTTCTATTGAATAAATATATTTCAGTAAAATATATAATAAAAAACTTTCGATTTTAGGAAAACCTAAATTCCTTTTTAAAACCCTTATTATTAAAAAATAAAAGTAATACTTTTTTGTTTATATAAAACAAAGAGTAATACTAGTATTACTATAAAATAAAAATAAAAAAATAAGTAATACTGAATTAACGAAATATATAAAGATTTAAATATTATGATAAATTTAAATAAAACTATTACTACATGTTTAACTACCGTAAAATATATATGTCTAACTTGAAAAATACATACCCTTTTTTAGAATAGCATAGTAGTAAGATTCTTTCAGATTCAATACGATATGAAAGAAAATAATAAAACGAATTAAGGAGACTGAAAAATGAAAGTAGCAATTTTAGGTGCAGGATGTTACAGAACTCATGCTGCAAGTGGAATTACCAACTTCTCAAGAGCTTGTGAAGTTGCTGAAGCAACCGGAAAAGAAAACATCTCAATGACTCACTCAACTATTGAAATGGGTGCAGAATTATTAGAATTAGCTGGAGTAGACGAAGTTGTTGTATCCGACCCAGTATTCGACGGAGAATTCACTGTTGTAGATGACTTTGACTACGCTGAAGTAATGGCAGCTCACAAAGCAGGTAACCCAGAAGAAGTAATGCCTGCTATCAGAGAAAAAGTTGCAAAATTAGCTGAAACTGTACCAAAACCAGAAAAAGGTGCAATTCACTTCACTCACCCTGAAGACTTAGGTATGAAATGTACCACCGATGACCGTGAAGCTGTAGCTGACGCTGACTGGGTAATGACCTGGTTACCAGAAGGAGGTATGCAACCTGCTATCATCGAAAAATTCGCTGACGCTATTAAACCGGGTGCAATCGTAACTCACGCATGTACAATCCCAACTACTGGATTAAACAAAATCTTCGAAGATTTAGGAACTGATGTTAACGTAGCTTCCTACCACCCAGGTGCTGTACCAGAAATGAAAGGACAAGTATACATCGCAGAAGGTTACGCAGACCAAGCTTCCATCGACACCTTAATGGACTTAGGTCAAAAAGCAAGAGGATCTGCATTCACATTAC
>NZ_CAMJCX010000064.1 GCF_946404245.1 uncultured Methanobrevibacter sp. | reverse complement strand
AAAAAGTAGTGTAGAGAGAACATAAGTATGACAACTTTCGCATGCCCTTTCATATAACTCTCTCCAAATTATAATTAATTAATAATTTCATTTTTAAATTATATATAAATAGCTATTTTTCACTATTAAAAATTCAATGTCTTACAAAATCATTCGATATTATATGGCATCAGCTAAAGGTTTCAAATTATTATTCTCATTGAATTTCATCAATTCATCATGACATAATTGCCAATCAGCCTCACTTTCACCTTCAATATGAGCGTAAAATCAAGGTTATAAATCATTGAAAACATTTTAAAGAAGATTACCTCTGTTAATGAACAAAATAAGAAAAAAAATAATTCCATATTTAAAAAGAATTTTGACATCACAATAACTTTATTATATAGAAAATACCATATAATAAATGGAATTCAAAATTAATGCAATTTAGTCCTATGGTGTAATGGCAATCATGCGAGTCTCTGGAACTTGCGACTCCGGTTCGATTCCGGATAGGACTATTTTCATATTTTTTGAACTGCCGAGACTTGCAGAATTCATGGCATTCCTGCACATATTAATATTAGAACAAAATAATTAAATATATCAAATGATATAATTTAATATTGAATTTTGTAAAAAATTTTTTTCATATGGGCCCGTAGCTCAGTCTGGCAGAGCACTTGGCTCTTAACCTTGTTGTCGCGGGTTCAAACCCCGTCGGGCCCATTTTTTTGTTTTGAAAAACTTCGGTTAAATGAACTATATTAAACTGCAAATTTCTTAAATTACTTAAACAAACTATTTTTCGTGCCATTAATCATATTTAATTAATTGGACAAAAATCACTAAATTATATATAACCTCCATTACAATCTAATTTTAGTGATACAATGAACATTAAAAGCATAATCGGAAAAAATGTAATTGACAAAAGAGCCGAAAAAATAGGAAAAATAGAAGATATGGACCTGAATACTAAAACAGGTCAAATCAATAGTGTTTTAATTGATTTGAAAACAAACGTGCGCAGCCAGGGAAAAATCATCGTGGAATTTGAACATGTGACTGCAATCGGAGAATATGTTTTCATAGACATTGAAGTCGAATAAGAATGTTATTTGCTTACTGATACATTCCCCTCATATGTGCAACCTTTGTATTTGCCGTTGCCTGCAAATGTAAAACCGCTGTAATAGCCTACATCGCCGGAACCGGATTCCACATTAGATACCTTAAACTCACCATTTTCATCAGTAGTGACATTTACGGTTTCATGATTCGGAGTCTGATATGTAATTGTCTGATTTGCAACGCCATAACTGTATGCATCCATAAGCATTCCCGCAAATGTTCCGTTTTCAGCAACTTCAGTTTCATTGACAATCATAAAAGTAGCAACGTCGTTGTTGAACTGATACAGGAACACACCTGCACAAATCACCAAGGCAACCAATAAAATTATTAAATAATAGCTTTTCCTCTCCATTATTTCACCTTGTGATTATATTGGATTGGACTAAAAATAAATTTTACTTAATTTTTTTCAAGAATGGCTTCACGGACCTTGTCAACTGCAATCTGTTTTTTTGCAGGAAAAGCTGCAATTTTCACTTTAAGGTGAATTGCATCACCTTTGTCTAAAATTGTCCATTTTTCATCTAGAGCGTCGGCTTTGTCAAATCTTAAAAACCAGTTACCCTTCTCATCCATCTTGCGCTCTAAATCAGCATTCAATTTGTCTAAATCTGTCCACTCCAGAAGTGTGTTAAAAAAAGTCTTTGTGTATCTTTTCTTGGATACGACGCCTGATAGAATAATTATCTTATCCTCAAGCATTCCTTCAGCCTCTTCGGCTTCGATTTCGGCTTCGGGAAGTATGTTTAAAATGGCTTCGGTTATTTCATCGACGCTTTCATCCTCATAAACGAAAGCTCGGAACTTAATATTATGAATCATTTTAATCTAAAAAAGGAATGAAGAAAAATTAGATTTTTCTTCTTCTAGCTTGTTCTGAGCCTTTTCCTTTAGATTTGATTCCACGTCCTTTATTACCTGCACTGGTTAAGCCTCTGAGAGCTCTGTTAGTGTGTTTTTTGGAACAGATCCAATTGATTTTTTTATCGTTGATAATTGAAGGACTGTTAGGATCAACTAAAATTACTTCGTAATATTTATATCTTCCGTCAGACCATACCCAGTAGGAGTTTAATACTTCTAAGTTAGGGTATTTTTTAGCTACACGTTCTTCAGCAATTCTTTGGATAGATTTTGCTTGAGTGATTTTGTTTACACCCATTCTTTTAGGTTTACGACCGTTGAAGTGACGGGTTTTCCTTCTTCCACCACGTCTTACTCTGGTTCTTACTAAAACAAAACCTTTTTTAGCGCGGTAACCTAAACTTCTAGCTCTGTCGAGTCTAGTTGGTCTTTCAATTCTTTGAGCTGCTTTTTCTCTTCTCCATTTAGGAGCTCTTTGCCACATGAGTTCACGTACGTAGGACTCATCTGGGTTTTTCCATGCGTCTCTAATATATTTATACATAAATAACACCTTTTTGTTCAGCCACGAAGGCCACATCCATATGGGAACTTATCCCAAAAAAAGTAATTTATACTGCTAAATAATAACAGTAATAAAATATTTGTTTTATCTATTTATAAAAGTATCGTTAAAATAGATTTTTCTATTGTTCATCCCATGGAAATTTAATATTTAAATTTTTATAACACTGCTCGGCTTTCCGTTTGTATGTTTCTAAATAATCATCATCATAATTTTTACACATTTCATTCCATAATAATTCATCAGGAAACATTGGAATGCCTCCGCATTTTGATATTTGAATTACTGTATTTGATTTACATGATTGAGCCATTTAATCATACTCCTTTTTAATTATACTTAATTCAATACCACATATAATTGTATTCAACTCATCCAATATATAATTACTAACATTATTTTCAATAAGATTTCCAATATTATCTGTTCCATCAGTTATTGAAGTTAAAGTTATATCCCTTATTTTATCAGAAAGATTTTTTTGAAAATCCTCTCTAATGCTTCTGGAAACTTCGCCCTTAAATTCAACTGTCCAAATTGCATTAACAGAAGTAACAATTTCATAGTCTTCAAACTTATTTTCTAAAATATCAAAATTCTCAGGAGATGGAAATGAATAATAATTTCTAGAATGACTATGGATTGAAGCAACATTTCTTCCCATGAAATTAGTTACTTCCATATCTCCAAGACATCTCCCTTCTTCACCTTCCCAGCAGTATATCACTTCCCCTGTTTGATAATCAAAATATATCATCCATTCTACTTTCTCATCAACTGTTTTTCTTCTAAATTCATCAACCAACCTGCATGCATCTTCACTAAAATTATTAGGCAAATCTTTGAGAGTTATTGGTTCAATATACTCATTACACTTCAATGATTTGTATTTTATCCAGTCTTTATCATCAATGCCTACACCCTCACTCGGCAGAACCAAAGCCCCTCTTTGATCTTTTAAAAATATTTTAAGACTATCTAAAGAAAAAACCGATGAAACCACATCAATAATTAGATAAATTATAAATCTCGCATTTCTTAATTTCATAGAATATTATTTGATTTTAAAGCATTTAAATCATCCAGTGTTCGATTAAAACAATTTTACGAACCTAAATCAATTTTTCTAAATGAAAACAATTTTGAAAACTAAAAATGATTAACTTGAAATCCTATTAAAAAAAGAAAAAAATAAAAAAAGTAAATCAACCCGAAACCATCACAAGCTCACCGGTTGTCGGATCCTCATAAACCTTTCCGACCTCATTGTATCCACTGTCTTCCATGCCGCTGGCACTGGTATAGTTCTGGGTGAACGTATCGGCAGTTGAAACATCCTGTGTGGACTGTGATTGGGTAATCATGTCCGGATTTGCTGACAATGCCATGATTGCAAATATCAGAAATCCCAAAGCCAAAACAAGCATTGCATCTGAAAGGTTGTTTAAACCGCTCATAGGGTCATCGTCTACAGATTCGGAAATCCTTCTTCTTTTCCTGAGCATAAAATCACCATTTGTCAATAGTTTCAAGTTCCGCCTCAGCCACGGTTTCAACATCAATCAGCTCTGTCTCATACCATTGCTTCTTATATTTTGAAATCAGAAATGCAAGAGCACCGACTGTCAAACCTGTAACGGTTGTATCGAAAGCGATTGTTAGAGATTCCGCCAGTGTTGCAATATCTCCGGTTCCAAGAGCTGCAAGCCCAGGGCCTAACGGAATTAATGTACCCAAAAGACCTAAACTAGGACCTACACGAACCAGTATGTCAGTCTTGTTTGTTTTTTTAATCAGCCTTGTCTCATGAGCTGATATCAACTCACCGGCCAGGGCCTTTCTTGCCTGAGAACCGATATCATAATTATCAGCGATTCTTGTTAAAATTTCTTTTTGGTAATCAAAAAGACCGCTATTACCTATTTCCTCCTTCATTTGATTAACATTTGATGAAAATGAAACACGCCTCACCAAATCCTCCAAATCCCTGGATGAAATCGGTTTTCTGGAAATGTATTCATTTATTAAACCTCCAAATGCCAAGATAACAATGATTATTGATATTACCAGCAAAACGATTACCGGAGTTAAAAGGCTTTCAGAAAGGATATGTATAAATGAAGTCAGTGTTTCAGTTCCTTGAATTATCATGAATTTCCCCCCATACTATCATTTATAAACACACCAATAACCAAAATAACAATAATAGCTATAATAACATAAATCAGCTGATAGGTTGGTGTCAGGATTAAAAATGCGCTAAACATTGAATAATCCAGATTCAAAGTAGAGAAATATGTGAAAGCGAAAATGAACATCAATATTGAAAACAGACACATATATTCTCCGATTATTACAGGATATTGTCTTTTTGCATGATGTAATAATTTTGAAAGTTGCTGAACAACTAATAAAACAATAAGCACCAATAAAGAATATAAAATCATTTCAAAGAGACTTAAAATTGACTGGGATGCAAACAATATTGCTGAAGCAAAAAATGTCGCAAGAATCAAGTATAATGCAGGTTTGAATTTATCATTCCTAACAAAATAGAATAAACAAGCCATTAAAATTATCGCCATCGCCAAAAATATGTAGCTAAAATAATCCATCAGAAATGATAACGGAGCATTAAGATAACTTGAGGCATTCAATATTGCAAAAACAGCAGCGGAAAATATCAGAGATGTTAAAATTATTTTAACATTGCTGATTTTATAATTTCCCAAAAGCAATGCGATATTCCCGGCAAATACTGCCAGAATCACCAATAAATACCCCCCAATCAGATCCATGATTTCAACCTATATTCCTTATCTAATTAAATATTATACAACATGAATATATAAACATATCGTAATGAATTATTTAAAAATAAATTAATAACCTATTTGGGAGTTATATTCTAAAAAAAGATAAATCAATTACTTTTATGAAAATTGAAGAAAAAATTTTGATAAAAATCAAAAAATAAAAAAAATTATGATGAATAAAAATTACAATATTATTCATCAATTATCTCGTAATATGAACCTTCAGCACATGACCTGCAAACAGGTTTTCCACCAATTAGCTTATGTCTGCCGTCGGATACCTTTTCACCGCAGACTGAACAGAATGCTGTTGTATAAGGTTTGCCCGGCATATCTCCTCTGGACAATTCAATCTTAACTTTCTGAACCTGGAACAGCTCTTCTGGAGGAGTACGTCTGAAACGGGCAATCATTTCCTCTTTTGTCTCTTCATCCTTGAATTTCTTGTTTGCATCAGCATCTGTTATTCTTAATGCCTCGCCAGTATCCTGGTTATAGAATGTTGCCGCAAACTTACCGTAATACATCTGTTTTAGTGTTCTTTTACCCATGGAACAACCTGTAACTGACTGAACAGCATCAGACATGCATCTGTCGATTTCCAAAAATACTATCAAGTTCTTATGCCTTTCATTTAACGGCATGCCCAGCAGTTCAAGCCCGTACATTGCAAGCTTTGTGCCGATTGCAATTCCTCCGCAGATATGGCCATGAAAATCACGTGCCTTTGCCAATTGTTCATCATAATCCTTTTCATTCATAATAACACCTCATAAGTTTAATTTAAGATTTGTTTTCATAGGTACGCAGACCTTTCTCTCATCATCCAATTTTATCAATTCCACATCGATTGAATACGCTTTTTTCAAATTCTCTTCAGTCACCACATCGTCAGGAGTTCCGAAATCAATGAATTTCTTATCTTTCATGATTGCAACTTTTGTTGAGCTCAGGAATGCATGATCCGGGAAATGTGAAGACATTATAATTGCCAAACCGCTTTTGGACAGGTTGTCAATAATCTCCAAAAGCTTTATCTGATTGCCAAAATCGAGATGTGAAGTCGGCTCATCCAATATTAATATATCTGGTTTTTGACATAATACTCTTGCTAAAAATACAAGCTGCCTTTCCCCACCGCTTAAATTGGTGTATTCCTTATCTTTGAGATATTCGATACCCAAAGTCTTCAGTGCATTTGAAGCGATTTCCACATCCCCCTCTTTAGGAGAATCAGTCAGGTTAAGATATGGGGCCCTTCCCATCAGAACAACATCAAATACCTTAAATGGAAATGACGGCACGTGGGATTGCGGAATGTAGCCGATGTGTCTTGAAATCTCCTTAAATGACAGCTTTTTAATGTTCTTGCCATTGATTAAAATGTCTCCAGATTCAATATCATGCAATCCGTTAAGGCACTTTATCAGCGTTGTCTTTCCGGTCCCGTTAGGTCCCAAAATACACAGCACATCCCCCTTATCAATGGAAAAGCTGATGCCGTTGAATATCTCCTCACCGCCATATGAAAAGGAAATATCCTTAACCTCAAACAATTTTTCATTTACGACCATTCTGAATACCCCCTCTTAAGCAAGTATAAAAATATCGGAACGCCTATTATCGCAGTCAGTATTCCAATCGGAATTTCAATTGATATCACCGCACGGGATATATTGTCAATCAGCAATAGGAAACTGGCGCCCAGACTCAGTGATGCTGGAAGAAGAATTCTATTGTCCGGACCGACAATCATACGTGCCATGTGCGGAATGATCAGCCCGACCCAGCCGACGATACCGCTTATGGAAACGGCGGCTGATGTAAGCAGTGTACAACCTGCAATAATGAGCAATCTGATTCTTGACGGGTTCAATCCCAGGGATTGGGCTTCCTCATCACCCATTGCAAGCAGATTCATATGCCATCTGAGCAAAAGCAGGATAACCAATCCTATTATCACTGGAACTGCAATCATTATGAGCTTATCCATATTGATGGATGCAAGACTTCCCATCAGCCAGTATACGATTTCAGGAAGTTTATCATCGGGATCGGCAATGAACTTGATGGCAGAAATCAGCGAGTTGAAAAATGCTGAAATGGCCACTCCTGATAAGACCAGAACCAGGATTCCACCGGCCTTGTAGGTTTTTGAAATCAGATATGTAACAGAAACTGAAATCAATCCAAAAATGAATGCAAATATCTGTGTGACCACATTTGCACCGCTGATTAATATTGCAAGTGCCGCTCCGAAACCTGCCCCATTGGACACCCCAAGCAGATCAGATGATACCAACGGGTTTTTAAATATTGACTGGAATGCAGCTCCTGAAATGGCCAGACAAGCGCCGACAACAATCGCGCCAATGATTCTTGGAAGCCTGATTTCAAAAACGACTGTTGTTATTGTAGGAGACACTTCCAGCTGAGGAAATATCGGACATAATATCGTATTCATCACATCAATCGGACTGATAGGATATCTTCCAAGCAGAAATGAAGCGAAAAATAAAACAATGGGGAAAAAGATTAAAAG
>NZ_CAMJCX010000063.1 GCF_946404245.1 uncultured Methanobrevibacter sp. | reverse complement strand
TTTAAATAGTTGTTAAACTAATTATTTAACAATGGCTTTTATTTTTCATTATTTTTACCTAAATTAAGGCAACATTTATATAGTAGGTTATTTATAATTATTAGTATTAGTTTTAATTAGGTTTTGTCTTATCTTAACTTGATTATATTATGAATTTTCAAATTCAAATTTAAAACTAAAATTTTTGATAATATAAGGTGATATAATGAGCGGACAAAATGTTCAAAGACCACTTGATGCATTAGGAAAATCTGTAGACTCTCCAGTTTTAATAAAACTAAAAGGAGATCGTGAATTTAGAGGTATACTTAAGAGCTTTGATTTACACATGAATTTAGTTCTTAATGATGCAGAAGAGTTACAAGACGGAGAAGTAACCAGAAGACTCGGTGTTGTACTCATCAGAGGAGACAATATTGTTTATATTTCACCATAAATATTATTCAATACTTATTCGAGATTATATTTTCAACGACAAATAGGGAGGAGGTGTATCAGTGTCAAAGGGTACTCCATCAATGGGTAAAAAGAATAAAAAGACCCATATCAGATGCAGAAGATGTGGTAGAAACACTTATCACATACGCAAAAAAGTTTGTGCTTCTTGCGGATTTGGTAAATCCAAAAAACTAAGAAGATACAGCTGGCAAAACAAAAAACCAACTACTAGACAAAGATTAGTATAAGTTGGTTGAAACCATGAAGATTATTTAATAATCTTCTCTCAAATCTATTTTTCAAAGTAACTTTCAGATTACTGCAATATTTAACAACTGCTTTTTTTAGATAACTTTATTAACAATTATTTAATTATACATAGTTTAGGTATAACTAAATTTTAGGAGGTCCAATGATGACTGAATTAAAGGATATTGCCCAGGAAAACGACGTAAATTTAGAAGACTGTGTTGTTTTTGTAAGAGGCAACGACGACATATTGGCTGTGGACATTTCCAATGCAGGAATCAGGCAAAGAAGTGACGATACCATGGGTTTCACTTTCTCAATTAGTCCGAAACAGGCTTTGGCTCTTGAAGAGTATTTCAATAAATTTGCAACAGGTGAAAAATTCTACTTTGACATTTCACAAACCGGTTACAGGCCTGTCTATTACAGGGGATTGTCTCCAATGACCAAGGAGGTCAGCAAGGAATATCATCCTAAATTCAACATTACACTGTTTGCACAGAAGGCTATCGTTGAACCTGATGATTCATATTTCGAACCTACATGCGCCTGCTGTCAGTTCTGCCACATTGAATAGGTGAAATCATGTTTGACGATGAAATTTCAGACAGGATTATCATTAGGAAAAAGAATTCTTCAGAAGAATTGCAGTTAGATCAAAAAAGAGTCCACATCCGTGAAAGTAAAAATGGTCTGATGGGATTGAGTTATGTGGCTCCTGTCTTTGAAGCAATTGAAGTGGAAAGATTTTTCGAAGATTTGTTGACTTCCGAGAAACTGACCATGGATATAGGTGATACTGGTGAGGTTCCGGTTTCATTTAGAGGGATAGTTGATGGGAAAGGAAAAAATCTCCCCCAAAATATAGATCATAAAATTATTCTCCTGCAGGGTTCAATTTCCCCGGATTCCATAATGGATGTTCAGCTTATGGGATTTTCCAAGTTTAAACCGAATTATACAATTTCAGAATAATTTTTCTTTCTTTTTTTATAATTCGTCCTCGACGGCATCCCAGAGGTCCACTGCCCAGCCATGACCGGCATCGATTACCATGTCGAGCAGTCTTACCTTGCCGTCACGGAATCTGAATAATCTGTAGTCCTGCTGCGGTTTTTTGGCGGTTCCTTCCTTGTTGCAGTCGAGATAAATTCCTTCGTTGTATTCAGCTTCAAAGTTTCCCGCTTGAACGAAGTCTCCAACAAGGGAATATCCGTTTCTTACGCTTTTGTCTAATTCGTCTATGGTTTTTAACCATCCGCCTTGGGCTCTGAACTTTATGTCAGGGTCAACTTTTGTAATTTCTTCTTGCCAATTAATTATCATAGTACCAAATCCTTTTTAATACTACTTTGATTGTTCCTATTTAAATGAAAAGAGCAAGAGCATTTGAAGAGTAATATTTATAACTATCGTTATATAATAATTATATATAAGTCCAAATTCATAAATTAATAATATTATAAAATAAGTTTGGGCTTTACTATGAATTTGTTTGAAAAATTTGGCATTGACACTACAAATAAACAGTTATATGATATAGCATTTATGCACTCATCTTACAGTGTAAAACATGAAATTGATTATAACTATGAAAGACTGGAATTTTTAGGAGATTCCATTTTGAGTTTGGTAGTTTCAGAGTATCTTTTCAAAAAATATCCTCATTATGAGGAAGGAAAGTTAACTAAACTGAGGTCAAACTATGTGTGTCAGAATGCATTGATTTATTACTCACATGAACTGGATTTGAAGGATTATCTTAAGCTGGATACAGAAGACCCGTACCTGACTGAAAATGAGGTACTGTCCATTACCGCAGACATTTTCGAATCCTTTTTGGGAGCAATGTTCATTGACCAGGGCATAGAATTTGCAAAGGCATTCCTTAAGAAATACATTTTCAAATATATCGATGAGGAAAAGGTATTCTTCAGGGACTATAAGTCCGCAATGAAGGAGTATGGGGATGCTCAAGAGGTGGACGTGTCATATGTAATGCTGAATGAATTTGGTCATCCTCATGAGAAAACATTCTTCATGTCCATAATGGTGGACGGAGAAGTTATGGGTGTAGGAAAAGGAAGAAGTAAAAAAGAAGCAGAACAAGCGGCTGCTAAAGTAGCTTTGGAAAAATTAGAAGTAGCGGTGTTTTAAATGAATGAAGAATCTGTAGGTATTGTTGAGACAAAATACTTTAATATTGAAGAGCCGATCAAATTGGACAGTGGTAAAACTCTCAATAATGTAACTGTTGCTTATGAAACTTATGGTACACTTGACAAGGAAAAATCTAATGCTATTTTAATCTGTCATGCTTTAACTGGAGATGCGCATGCTGCAGGATGGCATGAAGGAGACAAGAAACCCGGATGGTGGGAAATAGTAATAGGTCCCGGAAAAGCGATAGATACTGAAAAATACTTTGTAATCTGTTCAAACGTGCTGGGAGGATGTAAAGGAACCACAGGTCCAAGTTCAATCAATCCTGAAACAGGAAAGGAATACGGTATTGAATTTCCAGTAATCACAATCAAGGACATGGTTACTGTTCAAAAGAAGCTTATAGATTCATTCAAAATCGACCAGTTATATGCAATCATCGGAGGGTCAATGGGAGGAATGCAGGTTCTCCAGTGGATGGTGGACTATCCAGACATGATGAAGAAGGCCGTTCCTATGGCCACAGCTGCAATGTCCTCACCTCAGCAAATTGCATTCAACGCAGTAGGTCGCCAGTCAATATTTGCGGACCCTAACTGGAATGATGGAAATTACTATGAAACCGGCTTAAAGCCTGAAAACGGTCTTTCAATAGCCCGTATGATTGCGCACATCACATATTTGAGTGACGAGTCAATGTACATCAAGTTCGGACGTGACCTTCAGGACAAGGACGAGATAAGCTACGATTTCACAACAGACTTCCAGGTTGAAAGTTACCTGAAACATCAGGGAGCAACTTTCGTCAAACGTTTTGATGCTAACAGCTATTTATACATTACAAAGGCAGTGGACTTATTCGATTTGTCCATAAACAAATCATTGCTTGATGGATTCAAGGGCATTAAAGCTAAAGTTGAAGTGATTTCAGTCGATTCAGACTGGCTGTATCCGACAGAGCAAAGTACCGAGATTGTCACTGCACTCAATGCAAACGACGTTGAAGTTTCATTTTCAGAAATTAAGTCCAACTACGGTCATGATGCGTTCTTGCTTGAAAAAGGACAGTTGAACTTCATCCTATCAAAATTCCTGGCAAACAATGTCGTCAGCGACCTGATGAAAGGTGTTGTCGTAACCATCAGGGAAAATGCCGATGTTAAGGAAGCGGCCAATCTGATGCTTGACAAGCAGGTAACTCACATTCCGGTCGTCACTGACGATTACAAGCTGATAGGAATCGTAACAAGCTGGGACCTGTCAAAATCAATAGCATTGAATACGAATCTGCTGAAGGATATCATGACAACTACCGTAAAGTATTGTTATGCGGACGAGTCAATCGAGACTGTTGCCCGAATGATGAGTGAATATGACATATCATCACTTCCTGTTGTCGATGAGGACATGAAAGTGTTGGGAATCATTACAACAGACCAAATTAGTCATTTATTAAGTTAAATAACTAATTTTCTTTTTTTATATTTATTTTAAGGAGACATTATTATTTCTAGAACAGCTAAGTTTATTGATGGTGCTAAAAAGGGTATTCCAATTACCTTCGGTTATGTTCCTATGGGAATTGGATATGCTGCTATCGCTATGAAAGCGGGTTTCACCCCTCTGCAGACAATATCCATGTCATTTCTGGTCTATGCGGGTGCAGGCCAGATTATCGCAGCATCCATGGCATTGACAGGTGCCAGCGTAATGGCAATAGTTCTTACAAACTTTGTTGTTAATCTGAGATATTTCGTAATGTCAACATGCGTTTTAAATCAGGTTGAGGAGTCCAATCTGGGATTGAACATACTGGCTTCACATGTCACTGTAGATGAGTCATTTGCAATGTTTTCCTTAAGTGAGGATTCTCATATCTGGATTTATCTGGGAATTGCAATAACAGCATGGCTGAGCTGGTGTCTTGGAGCGGGAATCGGTGTGGTATTGCTGGATATTCTTCCGGTAATCGTTACAAACAGTTTCAACATTTCCTTATATGCATTGTTTGTGGCTATTCTGACTCCTGCAGTTAAGGAATCAAAGCAGATTGCACTTCTTGTTTTGATAACTGCCGTTTTGAATATTGTATTGAGCCAGTTTTTGGGAAACTGGTCACTTATTGTTTCAACACTTGTCGGTGCGGCGGTTGGAATGTACATTGTAGATGACGAATATCTTATTTCAGGTGATGACTAATGGATTATATAAGTTTGGCTATTTTGGGTTGTGCGATTGTAACATTCATTCCAAGGGTGATTCCGGCGTTATTCATTGACAGGCTTGAATTTCCGCCTAAGGTTGAGAAGTTCCTGAATCTTATTCCGTATACTGCCCTTGCGGCACTGATCTGTCCTGGAGTATTGACAGTTGACAATCAGCTATGGTATATAGGTCTGATAGGTGCGGTTGTAGCTGCAGGTCTTGCCTGGAAAAAGGTTCCTCTCGGAGCTATTGTAATATTGACAGTGGTTGTATTGATTACAGTTTACTCTATCGTTCCTTTCTTTTAATTTCTTTTTTTTAACTCTTTTTTTTAAAATAAGTTTTTCAGTCCCAGGCAGATTTTTAGAGGAAAATGGGTTTGCATATAATGGGTTCTTTTAGCATGATTTTTTTCTGCCTGGAACTGTAATGCAACATCAAAAGTGTTAATGTAATGTTACATATGTTAAAGATGAATTACTCCATATATAAATATTTCGTTTTTTATTTTTACATAAAATAATACATATTTTCCTTTTAATTCATAATTTAAGTTTAATAACTTTATATTTTTAATTTTTCAATATTTTCAATTGTTTTTATTGTTTAATATTTAATTTATATTTGGTTTAATTAATTTAATTAAATTTAACTAATTTTTTATAAAATAGTAAAGTTTATATACTATGTAATTTAACATTAACATAAGTAATTAGATTTTAACATAATTACTGAAGTACTTAAATACTTTTTGCAAAAATGACTTAATTTGTGGATTACTATGAGAACCATGATTAAATATTTAAGACAAGAGCTCAAAATGAGCCAAAAAGAACTTGGGGATAAGGTTGGAGTTACCCGACAAACCATTAACGCACTCGAAAATGGTAGGTATAACCCATCTTTGTTTCTAGCATATGAAATAACCCAGGTTTTTAATAAAATGTTATTTAAAGGAGATCGAGAACAATACTTTGTTATGGAAGATATATTTATTTTCGACGATGATTACTATTAGGAGTTAAAAAAATGATTTTAGACATATATAAAGATGCGCTGGAATATTCAGCCAAGGACTGGAAAACATTGGTAATATTAGGAGTAGTAGCACTGTTCAGTTTCTTATTGCTGCCTGCTTTCATAATTACCGGTTACAATTACAGGGTTATCAACAACGCAGTACATGGAATTATTAATGGAAGAGATCCTCTTCCAGAGTTTGACGATATAATCGACATGTTTATAGATGGAGTGAAAGTCGTCATTGTTCAGATTGCATATTTGGTTGTGCCTGTCATAATATTTATCATATTCGCAGTTATTGCAGGAAACCTTACAGGTGTTGCATCATCTGCTGTAATGATTATCGGATGCTTAATAACATTAGTTGTAGGCGTTGTCGCATGCTTGATGTCTCAAATGGGATTATGTCACATGGCATATAACGATGGAGCGTTCACAAAGGCATTTGACTTTAAGGAAATCAAAGAGGTAATCGACGAAATCGGATGGTTTGAATGCATTTTAACTTACGTAGGTTTAATTATAATAACTGCTGTGATTGCAATTGTTGTAACCACACTCATCGGATTGGTATTCACAGTATTCGGAATTTCCGGTGCTGCTTTAGGAGCAAATCCTGGTGGAATATTTGTGTTAGGAGCATTCATTAATTGGTTAATTACAATGTTCATTGTTGGACCATACCTGAGCATATTCAATGCAAGATCCATAGGATTATTATACACAATGCAGATATAAGGTGATTTGATGGCAAGCATTACAGATTGCGTCAGTGAGGGATTGAAATATCCCTTCAATGATGTAAAAAAGCTTTTAGTTTTGGGTGCGATATTCGCACTCCTAAACTTGGCTACACCAGTATCCCTAAGGTTCACACATGTGCCGGCCAATAGCATTTATGTTATGGCCGCATTGGGAATTGTCAGTTTCATAATCACATTGTTTGTGATGGGATACCAGTATGATGTTGTCAAGTTTTCAATAGACAAGAGGGAAGACCTTCCAGGATTTACAGACATAATGAATATCTTTGTTAAGGGAATCAAGATTTTAATCGTAGCAGTAGCATATAACGTTATTCCGGCGATTGTACTGATCATTGGTGCTTTCCTGGCCGGTGATTACACAGGTCCGGCTGTTGTTGTCATTTTGATTTCAGCAATTCTTTTCATAATTGCGTTTTTCCTTCAAATCATGGCAGTCAACAACATGGTTGCAAATGACAGTCTTGGAAAGGCGTTTGACTTCAGGCAAATCATTGACATGATTTCAAATCTCGGATGGGGAAAATATATAGGAATAGTCCTTTTCACATTCATCGTGTTAATCATTGTCAATGTTGCGGTGGGATATATATTAAGCTTCATTTCATTATTCATTGCCATCGCTGCAAATAATGCAATGATCGTATCTGTACTCGTTGGTATAATTCAAGGATTATTCATAACATCCTACACAAGTCTATTCTACAACAGGGTATGCGGATCAATATACAGGGAAGCTATTAAATAGTTGGAATGTTTTTAAGCATTCCATTATATTTTTTTAAAATAATAGGTGATAATATGAAATTAAATTTAAAAGTATTTGGTATCCTCATGGCATTGCTTGCCGTGGGCTGTGTGGTTTCAGCTGCATGTGCAGTTGATCTGGGAAATGATTTCAGCACTGATGGTTTTACAGTCAAGACACCTTCAGGCGCTGAATTTACAGAAAGTGTAAACGTTTCTGTAGATGACATTAATTTTACAATTTTTAAAAATTTAGGCATGAATTCAGATGATTTCAATTCAGTAATTTTCTTCAAGGATTCCTCAGCCGACAAAAAGGATTTCGACAGCTTTATTAAAGACCTGGAAAAAAGCGGAACCCAAGTTGAAAAGACAGATAAATACGTCGTGTTGAAAAATAATCATAACGGCGCTGATTTTAACGTTAACAGTGACCTTGACGGCATATTCAACATTGCAGACGATATCTTTTCATCTGATGGTTTAAATGTTTCCGCTGACGGCAACTCAGTTTCACTGTCAGGTAAAGGATTAAACGTTTCCAG
>NZ_CAMJCX010000062.1 GCF_946404245.1 uncultured Methanobrevibacter sp. | reverse complement strand
TTAAATATTTATAAATAAAATAACATTTAAATATAAAATTAGCTTAACGCTTTAAAAAAAAATGGGAGGAAGATAACATGGCTGAAAAAAATATGGTCATTGCATTAGTCATTTCCTTCATATTCACCGGACTCGGTATCGCATATGCGGGAGATGTAAAAAAAGGACTGATATTCTTTGCAATCGGAGTCGTATTGAATATCCTGGGTATGTGGGTGCACATGGCATTTTCCATCATAAGCATCATATTCTGGATATATGCGATGTATGTAACATATCAGGAAGTCAATGCAGTCAACGGAGTATAGAATAATTTATTTAATAAATTATTCTTTTTTTATTTTTTTATGTAGATATCACCGAAACAACTTTGTAAAAATTACCACACCACAAATATATCAAAAGAAACGATTAATTATCACACTACTTTTCAAACTAAAATTAATATAAAAATAGCTAAAAGCAATTATTTGATATGTAAAATTCAAGGAAAAAAATAAGAAATAGGGATATTAGTTATCCCCGGCCGGTTTGAGTTTGGTGAGTATAAATGCAAATACCAAAACACCAACGATAATAATCAGGTCAACGATGATTTCGAATTCTTTTGCTGTTGAAAACAGCTTGATAATACCTATTGCCCACATTACAATCAATACCAATGGCAAGAGGTATTTGATTACGAAAGTCCATATTGTTCCGACCTTGAATGTTGATGTTTCATTCAATGCAGGAATGAACTTGTCGACACCGTAGAACCATGCAAATATGATACATTGAATACCGATCAAGAGCAATATTCCAAACTCATTAACGAATGAATCAACGATTCCAACAAGATAACTGCTGATACCGGTAGTCAGAATAATTGAAAATGCACAACCGATGACTGACAATACTGTTGCGGTTTTTTTACGGGACCATCCGAGCTTGACGGATGTTGAATTCAACATAGGCTCGAAGAATCCTAAAGCGGATGTGATTCCTGCAAAGAGAATTGCCAGGAACAGCAATGGAGCCAATACACGACCGACAGGACCCATTATGTTGAAAATCATTGGGAATACTACAAATACCAATCCGGTACCTTCAGTAACCAGCTGAACCATAGGGGTTCCCGCTGTAACTGACATGTAACCTAAAATTGAGAATACACCGAATGCAGTACAGATTTCAAATCCGGAGTTGGATGCGACCACAATCAATACGTTGTCGATTAATTTTGAGTTTTCAGGCAAGTAACTTGCATATGTAAGCGCAATAGCTTGACCCATACTCAATGAGAAAATGATTTGAGCGAATGCCGCAAGCCAGATGTTTACATCCAAAAGCATGCTCCAGTCAGGAGTGAGCAGGGTTTCGATACCGATGCTAGCACCAGGCAATGTCAATGCATAGACAATGATGATTCCCATTATGATAAACAATGCAGGAATCAATATTTTTGAAATCTTACCGATTCCCTTGTCGACATCCCTGTGGGAGATGAACCATAGGGCAACCCATAAGATTAAAACACCTATAGTTGTTGGAATTAAAAGGAAACTAGCGTTTGAAAGGTTTGAGCTTCCACCAACAGTGCTTACAAAGTACTGTGCGGTATCAGTTCCCCAATTGAATGTGAAACTGCTTAAAAGGTAAACCAAGTCCCAGCTTAAAATTACCATATAATAAATTGTTACTATAAACACGAAAAGAACCAGTATCCAAGCAATTATTTCGAATTCAGGCTTGATTTTCCGCATGATCTTCGAAAAGGACTCCTTGAAACTGAATCCTACACCATATTCTAATATTAAAAATGGAACTCCCATAATAGCAATTGCTATAAAGTAAGGAATGAAAAAGGAACCTCCACCATTAGAATACAGTACATAGCTGAAACGCCAAATGTTACCTAACCCAACAGCAGCTCCAATCATAGCAAAAATGAATGCCAATGACGAATCCCATTGCGCTTGTTCAGACATGATATAATTTTTATAAAACGATATATAATAATGTTTACATATTATTAATGTGATGAATGTATTTGACAAATTTATAATGGGCGAGACATCAGACATAAACTGGTGTTTTGAAAACAGACATTTCATAGAAAGGCTTGACGAAAATGGAATTTCAAGGGAATATGTAGTGGACTGCCTTTTAAATGAAGAGCCTATAAGCTATGAGCACATAGAACGGGAAAAGTATGCTGCAGTATTCAAGGCGCCGCCATCAAAGGACTACAAGGAAATCAGAGTGGTAATGGCATGCAGCGGAAACTCCATTGACCTTGTAACAGTCATGAGAAACAACGAAACAACAACCAGCCGCCAGAACAGACAGTACCAGTCAGAGAAAAAGAAAAACATTGAAAAAAAGCGCATTAAAGCAATGAAAAAAAGAAAATGGTAAATAAGGTATTAGACCTTATTGAAATTCAACAGATTTGTTACACCGATTCTAAAGAGAACCACACCTTTTGCACCGCCGCTCTTACACGCCTTGGCGTCTTTGAGAAGCTGTGAGTGAGTCAGCTTTTTAACGTTGCTGTCGGACTTGTATGCCTGAAGGCCTGTCCAGACCTGAGCGCCGTTTGACTGTGAAACAAGTGTTTGGGTCACACTCTTAAGCCATGCAGTGCTTTTGCCGTAATTGCCCTTATATGCCATAGGGACAATGACATCCAGATATTTGGTCATTGTCGGAATGTCCTGACCGTAATAGTATGTGTTCGAATCAGGCTCGGGCATCACCGCCGCTGAAAGAATGCAGTTCGGCCTTACCTTTCGGACTTCCATGCAGACTTTCTTTACAAAGTAGTTGATGGCCTTTACGGCATTGTCATACTTGTGTGCTGTTCCGCCGAATCTGACATAATCCATGTGAACTCCGGCAACACCCTTGATTTTTGCATAGTAAACCGCCTTGGCGACTTTCTTTTTCATCATTCCGTAATTGAGAGAACCGTCACTTTTCAAAGGCTTTACCCATTTGCCTTCATAGAAGACCTGCATCCATATGTGGACTTTCATTCCATACTTGTTTGCCTTTGCAATCCATGAGGTTACAGTCTTTTTGCCGTATAGATTAAATGCATAGGAATTCAAGAAAATCTGCTTGGTTCCTTTTGATTTCAATGTCTTGAGACTGACGGACTTGATTCCGCTGGCCCACATCCAATAGCCGTTGCCCTTGCTCAAAGCGGATTTCACCTTGACATTATGGGAGCCGCTTGATGAAAGATAGGGACTTGTGGATGCGAATGAATATGAAACCTTGTAGGTTCCCTTTTTAAGGCTCAGGAATATCTGTGCATATCCCTTGGAATCTGTAGTTTTCCTGTATGTTTTTCCGTTGACCTTGAATACGATTTCCTGATTTTTAACAGCCTTGCCATCTTCTGTCAGAAGACGGACAATGAAGACTGATTTTAAGCCCTGACGGTAATTGATGTCCTTGTCTGCAACCTTCAGAACCGTTTTTGTAGGAGCATTGATAGTTACAGTTGCAGATCCGTTTGAAGGATTGGTGGAGTTATCGCCCAAGAAGAAATAATTGACTGTGTAATTTCCCCTGGAAAGGGAAATATCCAGAACGGCATTGCCTAAACTGTCTGTGATTCTTGTATAATTGTTTCCGTCAATGCTGAAAATGACAGGTTTTGAGGCTAAAGCTGTTCCGTTGGAATTCAATGTTGCATTAATCTGTGTTGAAAAACTCTCATATCCGACAGTATCGTTTGCAGACAGTGCTGAATCCGCCTTGACAAGATCAATCTCATCAGAAGAATTTGCATCCACCAAGACAACATCATCACTGCCATTGATATCAGTGACATTTCCCTCGGCAGCCACCGCTGAAATAGACAGAAGAGCCACCACCAATATTAATAAAACAATTGACCTTTTCACATTACCACCTACAGCTCGTCAAAGTTAAAGAAGTTGAACAGTGAGTACCTGAATATTATGACTCCGTTTGCACCGCCGTAACCTGCATACTTGGCATCGTTTTTCAATGTTGAAGCGGAAAGTTTCTTGACGTTGCTGTCTGAAACATATCCCTGAAGGCCTGTCCAGACGTCGGCACCGTTGGATTGTGAAACGAAAGTGGAAGTCACTGACTTAATCCAGGAAGCATCCTTACCGTAATTTCCCTTATAGACCATAGGAACAAGAACATCAAGATATTTGGATAATGTAGGAATGTCCTGACCGTAATAATGCTTGTCTGAAGACGGTTCGGGCATTATTGCCGCTGAGACAATCAAATCAGGATTCATCTTGTGCAGTTCAGTGCATGCTGTTTTTGTAAAGTAATTGATTGCTGCAACACCGTTTGTGTGCTTGTATGCTGTTCCTGGGAATCTAAGATAGTCAAAGTGAATTCCTGCAACGCCATCAATGGCCGCATATTCCTTGGCCTTCTTGATTATTGAATTGAAGAGGCTGTACTTGTAGGTTCCGTCGCTGTTGACAGGAGAAATCCAACCTCCATCATTGAATGCCTGCATCCAGATATGAACCTTGATACCTAAGGATTTGGCCTCCGTAGCAAAATCAGCAACTGCACTCTTTCCAAAATGTTCAATGGCATAATAGTTCAGGAATATGTGATTTGTACCGTATTTCACCACTTGGGACAAGTCGACATCCTTCATGTCAGACCCGAATAGCCAGAAACCGTTGTTATTGGTTGAATCTGACTTGACCTTAATGGTATAGGTATTTTTAGTACTTTTAAGGTAAGCTGTGTTGTATGAGCTTGCTGTAGCCTTATAGATACCTCTCTTTTGCTTAATGGTAAAAGTGACCTGACCGTTTTTGTCGGTTTTTTTGGAATATGTCTTGCCGTTGATTTTGAATACGATTACCTTATTCGGTATCGGGTTTCCGTGAGCGTCCCTGTACTTAAGTATGAACGGGGCTGCAGTCTGATGGAGATATTCAATTGACTTCTGCAATACCAGTCTTGTAGGTGAGCCCTTCTTGACAGTCACCTTTACGGATTTGGTTGCGGATTTGGCATTTTTCAACCCATAAAAGATACATTTAAGAGTGTATGTTCCCTTAGGCAAGTTGATGTTGAGTGTTGCCTTACCGTTGGAATTGGTTTTCTTGCTGTAAGTCTTGCCGTTTACCTTAAAGACAACCTTTTTGCCCTGCATCTTGATGCCGCCTGTTTTCAGTGTCACGACGTAAGGGTTGTTGATTCCCACATATGCAACATACTTGGAGGATCCGGTCAGCTTTGATGTTGAATCCCCAACAACAGTAACTTTCTTTGAACCGGATACTGTCTCATATCCGTCAGCTTTAAAAGTATATTTGATAGTGTAGGTTCCCAATGCATTCAGATTGAGATAAACATACCCCTTGGAGTTGGTTGTCAAATTCTTGGTGACAGTCTTAAAGTCCACCTGAACCTGTTTATTTGCAATGCCAACACCATTATCATCTAAAATACGAATTACAAAGTTGGTGTTCTTAATGAAAACACTATTAGAAGAAGTTTTTGAACTTGTAGCTACAACGCTACTTTCACTGCTGGCGACTGCATTATCCTCAGAATCGACAGCTAAAATTTCATTATCGGGTGCAGCTTCAACATCTGCACTATTTTCAATTGTTTGAATATTTGAATCATTATCTATCGCTATTTGATCATTTGTTTGGTTAACATCACTTGCACAGACCGCATTTAAAGACAATACGGCCAAAAAAATGCAAATGATTAAAACCGATTTGTATTTAATATTAATCACCCTAGTTTTTTTGGATTAAATCACTCATCACTATTAATTTGACTTTTTTAACACATATAAGCTTTACCACGAAAATCATTCAGAATATGTAAATTTTAAAATAAAGAATTTTTAGAGCTATTTGGAGATTAATCCGCTAGCTCTACCGCTTCTTCATCTTCACTGAATAATTGGTTCAACATCCATTCAGCATCGTATTCCATGATGTCGTCATATCCTTGACCGACTCCTAAAAACATTATAGGCTTTTGGATTACGTAACCAATGGAAAGGGAAGCTCCTCCCTTACTGTCAGCGTCAGCCTTGGTCAGGATTACACCGTCGATGTCAATGGCTTCGTTGAACTTTTTAGCCTGTTCGGTTGCATCGTTACCAGTTAGGGCATCACCAACGAAAATAACAAGATCCGGTTTGGAAACCCTTTTGATTTTCTTCATTTCATCCATAAGGTTAGTGTTGGTTTGCATTCTTCCGGCAGTGTCGATTAAGACCAGTTCCTTGCCTTGAGCCTTAGCGTGTTCCACTGCATCGAATGCAACAGCTGCAGGGTCTGAACCCTTTTGGTGCTTGATGATTTTAACGCCCACATTGTCGGCATGATATGTAACCTGTTCGATTGCTCCAGCCCTGAATGTATCTGAAGCCGCAATAACCGGAGTGTATCCCTTATTGAGATAGTAGTTGGCCAATTTTCCGATTGTTGTGGTTTTTCCTGTTCCGTTGATACCGACAAACATTACAACCAAAGGTTCTCCCTGTGCCTTTTTCTCCTCGATCATTTCGGTCATGGATTTTCCAGGAACGTCAATGATTTCAGCAACTGTATCCCTTAATGCGTTGAATGTAAGCTCGGTAATGTCATTGCTTCTTTTGATTTTTTTACCAACAAGATTGTTTTTTACACCATCCACAACCTCACTGGCCACTTCCATAGCAACATCCCCTTGAAGAAGTTCCATTTCAAGTTCAAAGAGAATATCCTCAACGTGTTTTTCCTGAATGGTTTTTTCACGAACGAACGAGAAAATTCCACCGGTAGCTTCACCGTCTGCTGAAATATCACTTTTATCCTTGTTTCTGCTCCAGAAGTGAGATTTTTTCTCTTTTTCTTCCTCTTCATCTTCACTTTCAGGTTCTTCCTCTTCATCGGAAGTTTCATCTTCATCTTTTTTCCTGCTCCAGAAGTGAGATTTTTCCTCTTTTTCTTCCTCTTCACTTTCAGGTTCTTCCTCATCCTCAGATTCATCTTCGGATTCATCCTGTTTGGATTGACCCCTCAATCTAGACAGTAAACCTGGTTTTTTCTCTTCCTTAACTTCCTCTGCTTCGTCGTCAGAAATTTCTTCCTCATCATCTTCTGATTCCAAATCTTCTTCAAATTCTTCAGGAGCTTCATCTGCTTCTTCTTCAACTTCTTCAGGAGTCTCAGCAACATCTTCTTCCGCTTCAGGAAGTAAATTGGAATCATCTTCTTCTGTTTCTTCTTTTTCTTCTTCTTTTTTCTTACCGAATGAGAAAAATGAGAACCGAGTACCTTTTTCCTCTTTAAGGTTGTCCTCCTGTTCAGCCTCTTCGATAAGCTCTTCCTCTAGTTTTTCACTTGTACGTGAAAATTTCTTCTTTAATGATTCAAACAAAATAATCCAACCTGTTAGTTAGTTAAAAATTTAATTATTAATATTTATATTTTTCATAGTATTTAAAAAAGAAGTCAAAATAAGCCTAAAAATTAATTAAAAATGTTTTAAAAAAAATAGAAAAAAGAAAAAATTGTAAAATATTTATCTCATTTGGGTCATTCCGCCCTGAGCTGCAGCAGCGATTTGCTCAGCTTGAGCCTGAAGAGATCCAACAATGTCAGTGCATTGCTGCAAGTTAGCCAACATTTTGTCTAAGCTATCTTTCAAATCTTCTTTTTGACCTGTGAGTATTTCACGAGCTCCGTCAGCGTCTTTTTTAAGAGCGAGCCCTGAACCAATACTTACAATAATTTCGTCAGTACTTTTAAGTTCTCCTTTAATGAAAGAACCAGCACCTACAGGCACAAATGCTTCGACAGATTCCTTACCTTCAATATCTTCTAAAGTGGAAAATAATGAATCAACTTCAGCGATGGAAGCTTGAATCATTTCAATCTGTTGTTGAATCAATTGAGCTTGTTGTCTGTATGCATTGATTTCATTAAGAAGACTGTTTAATCTTTGCTGATCTTCCATAGTAACACCTGTGTGTCTATAAAATTTCTTTTACAATTGGGTCTTGAACATCTTCAGGAGCGATTTCTTCAATGGATTTGATAGAAATTTGATTCCTGTTAATACCATGTTTACTACCGAAACGTGCGTAGATTTTTTCTTCAACGTTGTGTTCGCTAGTAGCTTTGTATTCTTTAGTGAATTTATGATATTCATCGCCCATTACAAAAGTACCTTTAACTCTGTAAATTTTTGTTATCATATAAAATCCCT
>NZ_CAMJCX010000061.1 GCF_946404245.1 uncultured Methanobrevibacter sp. | reverse complement strand
AGCAGAAAACAGAATGTTCAATGTAAAAATCTGCTTAAAATGTAATGCTCGTAACCCTGCTGGTGCAACTACTTGCAGAAAATGTGGTTACAAAGGTTTAAGATACAAAGCAAAAGAACCAAGAGGATAGACATATTCTCTTTATCTTTTAACTATTTTTTTTATTTTATTTCTAATTTTAAAACAATAATATTAATATATCATTTTTAACAAACTATTTTTCATGAAAGATGTTGAAAATTACATTCGTGATATATTAAAAACAAGAAAAATTCATTTTACTTTAATCGATCCCGATGAACAAACACCAGAAGAAGCCTTGGAAATTGCAACACAAGCCATTGAAGGCGGAACTGATGGAATCATGATTGGAGGATCCACTGTTAATGGTGATGATGTAGATAACACATGTAAAATATTGTCTGAAAATATTGCTGTTCCTATTATCATTTTCCCTGGAAATACCAGCAGTGTAAGCAAATACGCTGATGCCATTTTCTACATGAGTTATGTAAATTCCAGAAATCCATATTGGATTAACGGTGCTCAGGCATTGGCTGCACCTGCAGTAAAAGCTTCCGGAATGGAGATTCTATCAATGCATTATATGGTAGTATCACCGGGAGGAACAGTCGGATGGGTTGGAGATGCTAATCTGGTGCCTAGAAGCAAACCAAAAATACCTGCAGTTTATGCAATGTCTGCTGAACTGTTTGGAATCAAATTCTTCTATCTTGAAGCAGGTTCAGGTGCTGAAGAACCGATTCCAGCTGAAATGATTGCATACTCCAAAAAAGCCGCTCCTAAAAACATTTTGGTTGTAGGTGGCGGAATCCGTGACGCCAAAGCAGCATACATGGCAGCTAAAGCCGGCGGAGACATCATCGTAACAGGTACTGTTGTAGAAGAAGTGGATGATGTTCAAGCTAAAATTCAAGAATTAACCGGAGCTATTAAAAAAGCTTCACTAGAGTAGTCATCAACTGCTCTCTCTATATTTTTTTATAAACCATTAACCTAACTAATATTAGGAGATATTATGTTAAATTCACTATATGAAAAAGCCATCGCTAAAAGGGGATTTATCCATCCTATTGAATCGGAAACCGATATTGAATCACTGCTTGAAGGCAGATGGTTTGACAGACAAATCGGTGAAAATTCCGATGATTTTATTATTGCTGCAGGAGACGGAAGTTTCAACAAAAAGAAATTCCTAACAACTAACTTCTGTGCAGTGGGTGCCGAATCCATAATTTATGATGGTGAAATCAAAAAAATTGATGATTCCGATATTTTTGATATCGGGCATGTTTCTTTTTTAGATGAACTTTTAGGAAATTACATGGCAGTTTATGAGCTGAAATGCGCCCTAAGAGCTATTAAAGAATATGGCGTAGACTATTATATGTTTGACGGGTCCATTTTAGGTGACCTTCAGAATGCATTTCCAAGAAGTGCAAAACTGCCGGACAAGATTAGAAACAACCTGGACGACACTCTCTTAAACGAGTTTGAGAGGAGATTAAGCAAAAATCCCTATGGATTGGCATTTCCGGACATCAGGGATACATTTAATTTAATGGAACTTCCAAAATCAGAAAACTCCAATAAAATAGAGGAATATAATTTGCATTTGGCATCCATTGAAAAGATAATTCTTCTTAGGGAAATCCTGCAATACAGAAAAAAGATAATTTCCATTTCAAAAACATCATCCGATAATGCACTGTTCCATTGGAACATTCCGGATATTGCGTTTTTGGATAAGAACACTCAAAAGCAGGGCATGTCCCGAATTGATGATGAGAGAAGAGTTCATCCGAACGCTGCATTTCCATATTATAATGATTTTTTCAAGGGTATAACATTCACAGTATTTTATGTAAGGCTTCAGGACAACAAAAACGTCTTAAAAGTGGAATTGCCTTACAGAGCGTCTAAAAGTGAAGTTTTTGAAATTATAAGAAAAATTAATGTGTTGTCCGTTCAGGGATATCCGTATTTGCTCAATAAAGCGCATAATGATGTTGTAATTACAGATAGAAATATTAAGGAATTGTTAAAGATAGCTAAAATTTATGAAACAACAAACAGGGAAGTGATGTCATGGTAGTAGGAATTTGTGTTGGAGAAACCTCACTCACCGAAGTTACATTCATATCAGACAAGATGCCAAAAGTTGGAGAGTATGTCACAATAGAATATGATGACAAACAGGTTTTAGGAATGATTGAAAACTTGATTCGAGGAAATGATGCTTTGAATGTGGATATAAATGATTTCAAAGCCATTCAAAAAATCTCAAGCATTGGCGTTGAAGACAACTATATAAGGGGCAAAGTAAAAATTCTAGGTGACATCAACGACAATTTAAGATTGCCTAGAACACCTGTGCTTCCTGGAACTGAAATAAGATTGGCAGATAGTGAAATATTAAAGGACATATTTAAGGTAAACAATCCTTTAAAATTAGGCTGTCTTGTAAATCAGAGTGATGTTGATGTCAATGTGGACGCTAATCCGATATTGTCAAGACATTTGGCAATATTGGCTATGACTGGTGCAGGTAAATCAAATACAGTATCTGTTCTCATAGACCAATTATTGGGATATAGTGTGCCTGTCTTCGTATTTGACATGCATGGTGAATATAAGGACGCCGAATTTCCAAATGGCCAAGTTAATGTGATTTCACCAAAAATCAATCCGAATTACATGGCATTTAATGAAATCAGAAGATTAGTTAATATCCCATCAAACGGTTATATTCAGGAAAGGCATTTCAGAAAAGCATTTAAGCAAGCCAAATCAATGCTTAAAGATGGAAAGGCAACTACAAATAATTTCTTACAGATCATGTATGATATTTTATATGACCAGTCACTGGAGGAAGGTTCAGACAGGCAAATCGTTGATGTGATGAACAAGATTGATGATTCAATGGACAGATATTCCAATTTATTCGATAAGAACGCATCAAACATTTTATCAACAATCAAAGCGGGCTATGTCAATGTTCTTGATTTAAGTCAGGTTGATGAGTCTGTAGCCAGTGTTCTTGTAAGTCATATCTTGAGAAATTCACTTCAAAGGTCCAAGGATGCCGCTCACAGTGACAATAAGCAGGAATTGCTGGACAATTCAGTCTTTTTCATTTTAGAGGAAGCCCATATTTTAGCTCCAAGCAAACGTGACTCCGATTCTAAAAGATGGATTCAGAGAGTTGCAAGAGAAGGCCGTAAATTCGGTTTGGGCTTATGTTTGGTAAGCCAATCTCCAAAGACAGTTGATCATGATGCACTTTCACAAATGAATAACATGATTATATTAAGGCTTGTTGAGCCTGAAGATCAAAGGCATGTTCAATCAGCGAGTGAAAGCTTGTCACAGGATTTGGTAAATCAGCTTCCGTCATTGAATGTTGGTGAAGCTATTGTTCTTGGTTTAATGAGCAAGGTGCCGACACTCGTTAAGATTGATGAGTTCAAAGGACGCCGTCATGGTGATGATATGGATATTGTATCTCACTTTAAAAACATTAAGGAACGTAAAGCTGAAGAGCTTAAACGTCAGGAACAAGAGACACGGGACATGGGATATGATTATTAATTCCCATATTTTTTATTTTTTAAAATCAATATTGATTTAGCTAAATAATATTGTATAAGTCAATATAGAAACTTATTTATAGAATTTAAGCTATATGATTAATTGAAATTCAAATTGGATTGTTTTACAACATTTTGAAATCAATTTTAAAATATTTTTGAAATAAGGGTAGTGTTTTTAACTTAAAAATATTTGTTTTCATTTTAATTTTTTTAAAATCAATTTTGAATACTCCTCAAATGCTCTCTTAGCAAAATATTAAATATACAATCAAATAAAATAATATTCAACTAAATACTGTTATAGTGTTTATTGGTTATATACAATTAAATTTAAAAAGGTAATATAATGAAATTTGCACATTTAGCAGATACTCATTTAGGTTATCGCCAATTTGGATTAATTGAGCGAGAAAAAGACTTTTATGAAGTATTTGGAAAGGTTATAGATAAAATAATAGAAGAAAAAGTTGACTTTGTAATACATAGTGGAGACTTATTCGAAACCGCAAAACCATCTCCAATGGCACTTTTAGAATTCCAGAAAGGATTGCTTAAACTAAAAGGTGCAGGAATCCCAATGTATGCCATTGCAGGTAATCATGACTTTGTAATGCGTAAAGGTTCCATTCCACCACAAGTAATCTTTAAAAAAATGGGTTTAAAAGTTATCAGTCCGATTAATACTAATTACATGCATGATGATATTTTTATAGCAGGTCTTCCATTTTACCCTGCATCCCAAAGCAATGTATTAAAATCCAAATTGGTTGAGTTGTCTAAAAAGGCGGCTGAACATGAAAAATCAATTTTAGTATTGCATCAGGGAATAGACCAATACATTCCTTTTCAGTTTGAATTAGAAAAAGGAGACATTCCTGATAATTTCAGTTATTATGCGTTTGGTCATATACACAAATACATTGTAGAAGACTTTGGAAAGGGAAAAATTGTATATCCAGGTTCCGGGGAAATTTGGAAAACCGATGAGCTTAATGATTATAAGGAAAACGGGAAAGGTTTTGTCGTCGTTGATATGGACGGGTCTAAACCACAAATCAAAAGAGTTAAAATAGATATTCCAAGGGAATTCATTGTAAGGTCCCTTGATTATAATAATCTGGAAAGCGGCATAGCAGGAATTAAGGAAACAATAAAAGGCTTTGATAAAAAACCAATCCTAAACCTTGAAATTAAAAATGTAGATTCCGACACTTCAATCGTATATGATTTAATCAAGGAGGAATTGGGCGACTTGTCTTTAATGATCAGACCAACATTCAAAATGGTTGGTGAGGAAACAGTCATCGATATTTTTGATGAAGAAAAAAGAATCGGTCCCAAAGAGCTGCTCCTTGAAAAATTGGAAGGTTATGGCAACGGAGAAGTTGGTAAATTAGCTATTGATTTATATGACTTTTTATCCAAGGAAAGAGTTGAAGAGTCAAAAGAGCTGATTGATCAGTTTTATGAGAAAAAATATAAAACTGAAGAAGAAGTTGATTTCATAACTGAAAAAATAGAAAAAGATGAATTGGAAGAGGAATCAAAAGAGGAAGAAACTCCTGATGAAGAACCAAAAGATGTTCAAGTGACATTTAAGGGGGCTCTAGAATGATTTTCACAAAATTAAAATTAAACAATTTCAAATCTCATCAAAAAACTATAATTGAATTTGATAAAGGAATTAGTGTTATTGTTGGTGAAAACGGAGCTGGAAAATCAACAATACTTGAGGCAATCAGTTTTGCATTATTCAAACAGCATACAGCTAAAAGGATTGATGACCTTGTTAGGAACAATGCAAATTCAATGTCTGTGGAGCTGGAATTTTCATCAAATAACAAAGAATATAAAATTGTTCGTGAAAAGAAATCTAATTTAAAATCTTCAATTTACACAAAAACATCAACCGATGGAGGATATGTGCATATTTGCAGCGGGGATAAGGAAGTCAGTGAAGAAATTAGGCAAATTTTGGACATCGATTCAGATCTGTTCCTGAATGCAATTTATGTCAGGCAAGGAGAAATTTCAGAATTGGTTGATAAAACTCCGGCCGAGAAAAAACTTTTAATTGCAAAACTGTTAGGCATAGACTCTCTTGAAACTGCATGGAAAAACCTGTTGCCTTTCATTAACGATTATGAAAACAAACTTTCAGAACTGAAAGGTAAGCTATTCAATTCTTCAGAACTCAAGGAAGAACATTCCAAGAAAAAAGAAGAGTTAGCTAATCTTAAAAAAAGAGGTCTCGAACTTGAAGAACAAATTGAAGATGTCAGTAATTCTTTAAAGGAAATTTCAGCAAGTAAAAGAGACATGGAAAGGGAAAAGGAAATTCATGAAAACCAGCTTCATAATCTGGAAACAGAACAGAATAACTTGGCTAAACTTGAAGAGAATAAGCGCTCAATTCAGGAAAACCTTGATAAGATCAGGGATTCTGAAGACCAGATTAACAGGTTGGAAAAATATGTTTCTAAATTAGATGTATATCTTGATTTTGAAAAATCCGTAATCAACATTCAAAAACTGAAAGAAGATGAAAAAAGAATTGAAGACAAACTGGATTCAATCAATACTCAAAAAAGTATTGTTGCAGATAAAAAAGAGGATTATGATAAGTTTTTAGTTTCTGATGAGCAAATTGCTAAATTGGATGATTCCAAAGTTCAATATGAAAAAGACCTGGCGACTATGGCTAAACTTGAACAGGATAAAAAGGAGTTATTGAAATCAATTGAATCTGAAAGAAATGATATTGAAAACTTTTTCTCAGATTCCAAAGATAAATTGGAGGATAAAGGTTTATCTGAAGAGGAATTATCTGAAATTGATGATTTCAATAGTTTAGAAAAAGCCACTAATAACTTCATTGATCAAATCTCACAAAATATTGAAGAAGTGTCCAATGATATAATTGTTAAAAATGAGGATATTGTCGTATTTAAGCAAAATATCAAATCTGCTAAAAAACCGTTAGGCGAATTGGATGGTGCAGACAATAAATGTCCTACATGTCAGTCAGAATTGGATTCAAAAAGAAAACTTCAGTTGATTCAGCAGTATGAAACTGAAATTTCAGACAATACTAAGCTGATATCCCAGCATGAAGAGGATGTTCGTTTATTGACTAAAAACAAAAAAAGCCTTGAATCAAAACTTTCAGAAATTGAAGAATTATCTAAAGGCATCATTGAATATAAGCAGAAATTCACTCATTTGGAACAAGAACTGGTCAAATTAAATAAAATTGATGAGGGGCTTGAATCCAAGGAATCCATTAGTAATAAACTTGGTGAACTTATTCTTGTAATCGCTAAAGAAAAAACTAACCGTGAAAATTATCAGGCTTCTTATGATGCATATAATCAGGCTAAAGGCGCTTTGGAAGTCTTAGGTGATCAAACCGAAGTTCAATACAAGCTAAAACAAGTCAAGAATGAAATTGACACTCATGTTAAAAATATTAAACTGGCTATAGACCAGGACCCTCACTTAAGTGGTGATATCAGTGCAAGTGAGCTTCAAGACCGTATTTCTGATTTGAAACAGAAAAATGAGGAGTATAATCAACTTAAAGGATTCGTTCAAAATAAACAGAATTTAATGACACAATTAGATTCTATTAAGGAAGAAATTGGAGTTTCCATAAATCAGATTGATATTACTAAAAACAAGATTGAAGCTTCATTTTATGATAAAGAAAAATATGAAAATATCGTTTACCGCTATGAAATGTATGAAAGAAAACATAATTCATTTACCAATGAACTTTCAGAACTTAAAGGTAGGGCCCGTGAATCCATAGCTTATCTTAATGACTTGGCGGACAAAATAGATACTGCCAATAAATTCCAACAGGAGTATAATGATGTATCTGATTACATTGGTCTTTTGAAACATATCAGGGAACTGTATGGTAAAAACGGTATACAGAAGGATTTAAGAAATATTTCAAGGCCTTTAATCCAGAAATATACTAAGGAATTCTTCAATGAATTCAACTTCAACTACTCTGATTTGACTTTGGATGAGGATTATGACGTTACAGTGTATGGTCCTGAAGGTGAATCTTCAATGACTATGGTCAGCGGCGGTGAAAAGATTGCTATTGCCCTTGCGCTAAGACTTGGTATTACTCAGGCAATGTCTAAAGGAGAATTAGATACAATATTATTGGATGAGCCTACAATTCATTTGGATAGTTCCAGAAGACATGAACTTATTAATCTATTGAAGGACATGTCTTTACTGCCTCAAATGATAATTGTAACTCATGAAAGTCAGCTTGAAAATGCTGCTGATAATTTAATAAAAGTAGAAAAAGAAAATGGTATTTCAAAAGTTATTGTTTAAATATCATTTTTTATTATTTTTTTTTAAACCAGTTCTTCGGCATCTTTTATGGCGTCGATAATGCAGTTTGCATTCCATCCTACAATAGTTGCAGCTTTTTCTTCAAGTTCAAGCGGAACTTCTTCCAAACCTTGTGGCCTTACCAAAACGATTGGGATATCATATTTCTCACTTGCTGCCACTAGATGGCCAAAGAGTTCCTTGTTGTTATTATAAAGTCCTGCTAATAGTATGATCCTATCTATTTTGCTGTAAAATCCTTCACTTGCATGTTCATAGGAGCCGGAAATTGATTCTTTCCAGAGAAAATCAACTTTTGAGAATAATTTTTCAGTAAACTGACCGTATTCATTTTTTAAATCAGTACCATTGGAGATAACCAAATTATAAATTTTATCATCTTTTTCATCTTCAAACATTAAATCACCTTGCTATTAAATATTAAATCTATTAATATAAAAATATTTATAAATTAAAGTATTATGTTATTAATAGTAAATTATTTTTTTTGAGGATTAGTTTTTTATGAAAGCGGCGGTTATTGGATTA
>NZ_CAMJCX010000060.1 GCF_946404245.1 uncultured Methanobrevibacter sp. | reverse complement strand
TATGGAAAAATATTGCTCCTCCGCTTTGTCCTGCATAATTATTATAGAATTGGGATGAAAAATTGTTATTTATTGATTGTGATTCAACATATACTGCACCACCATTTCTAGTTGCCTTGTTGGCTGTGAAAATAGAATTTATCACATTTCCTGCACCATTAAAGTAAATTGCTCCACCGGAACCTTTCTCGCCGGTCACTTCATTGTTGTTGAAATTACAATTTTCAACAGTCCCTGTACGATAGAAGTAAACAGCACCCTCATTATCCGCATATCCCTTTGTGAATTGTATGTTTTTGAGTATAACATTGTCTGCAGTTATATACAGTATTTTTGATAGTTTTCTTGCATCCAGTGTTGCATTGTTTTGTCCAATTAATGTTAAACTTTTTGTAATTCTGATAGGTATTCCAAAACCCTCATATAATCCATCAATAGTGATTTCATCTCCATCATTTGCCCTGTCTATTAATTTTTGAATTTCTGTGAAATTCCTACCCTTGACAACATCATCAACATCGATGACATTATTAGAAAGAGTAATATCTCCAGTAACTGAATGAATTGCGCCTTTAGTTAAAGGATTATCTGTAAAATCACAATCGGAAACAGTACATTTAGAATTACTGTAAATTGCATTACCCATTTTTGCAGTGTTGTTTGCAAAATTACAATTTGCCACATCACCATCACTAGTGAAGTAAACTGCACCGCCGTATTTAGCTGCAGAGCTATCATCAAAACTACAATCTGTCACTTTACCCTCACTAGAGAAGTAAACTGCCCCACCGGTATTTGAAGCAGTGCTGTCAGCAAAATAACAATTTATCACAGTACCTGACTTTTCAAAGAAGACTGCTCCTCCATTATTTTTAGAAGTACTTTTTATAAAATTACAATCACTCACATCACCACTGTTCTGGAAGTAAACCGCACCTCCATCTTTAGCTGCGAGGTTATCTGTAAAATTACAATTTGTCACATTACCTGAATCGCTAAAGTAAATAGCTGCACCATAATCTGCATAGTTATCAGCAAAATTAGAGTTTGTCACTTCACCTTTACCCACGAAGAAAACTGCTCCTTCGCCATTGTGGTTATTAATAAAACTACAATTTGTTACAGTACCTGACTTTTGAAAGAAAACTGCTCCCCCATTTTCAGTTGTTTTACCGTTTGTGAAAATTATGTTTTTCAGTATAACATTGTCTGCGGTTATTTTTAATATTCTTGAGTTTCCTTGTGCGTCAATTTTAAATCCGTTTCCATCGATTGTTATGGATTTCCCAATAACGATTCCTTCAACATCAAAACCGCTTTCCCTTTCATAATTCTTAGTTAGTGTTATAGTTGAACCCTGTTTTGCTGCAGTAATATTGGCTTGCAGCTCGGCAAATGTTCCACTATTTCCTTCACTTATCAGCCCATCATTTTCTGTTTGACCCAATAATTCATTTCCATCCGTTGATATTATTTCATAAGTACCTGCCTGTGACAATTCAACTGCTGGATTATCTTCACCGGCAATAACCGCATCATCCCCCTCACTGGCACATACGCTTGCCATTCCGAATATGAAAATGGCCAGTACCATCATAATCAAGATTTTCCTGCATTTCATGAGTTCCAGTTCTCCATTAATTGTAAAAAAATATTTATCAAAAATTTTGTTTTAATCTAAACACACAATCTAAAAAACAATTTAAAGTTTAAAACATATAATTCTATCTTAAAAATCTATAAACAAATATATAAATATATAACGGATTTAAAAAAATAAGGGCAGATAAACTGATATTTATTAACAAAATTATAGAGAATATTTAAAAAAAATAGTGGTAAGATGAGCCAAATCAACTCATCTATTTTTTAACCTTAACAGCTGTTTTAAGATAGTCCTTACCATAGGCAACCTTTACCGTGTAGGTTTTACCCTTTTTAAGATTTTTAATCATTATATCATATATGTTTCAATAATTGAAATGATGATTTGTAAAAAACGTCCCTAATGAAGAAAAAAATAAAAAAATAGACAACCGTACCGTTTAATATTTAAAACAGGTACTGGTCTTTTTAGAGTAACAATTGTTGCAGCTTTGACAGATTGAAACTCCCTCACCGTTTTTCTTCCAGTCGGCCAAAAAGTCAGCCTGAGCGACAAACGGCTTGGACATTGATAGGAATTCCACTTTGGAATGGTTTAAAACATCGTTCATTGACTTCATGTCCCTTAAAGATCCCCCTAAAATAACAGGAATATCAATCTCATCAATCAGATTGTCAACATATACCAAAAATGGATTTTTCTCTCTGCCGTCATAAAGGTATGAGATTGTACGAGCTGTCAGTTGAATGCTGTCTGCACCCGCATTTTCCAGTTCCTTTGCAACTTTAACACTTTCTTCAGCAGTCATTCCATCTTTTCTGACATCCCATGGATTAATTCTGATACTTACATGAAAATCAGGCATTGTATTTTTGATTACCTTGATGATTTCAGACACTATCCTTACACGATTTTCAGTGCTTCCACCATACTGGTCTTTTCTTTGATTGAAATAAGGGTTTATGAAACGTGTCAAATAGAAATTGTTTCCCACATCTATTTGCATTCCGTCAAAACCGGCAAATGAGAATTTTTTAGCAGCCATTATCACTTCCGCCTGAAGCTTTCTGATTCCCTCCAAGGCCAAGTCATTCGGTTCTGCTTTTTGATTATCACCATCATCATAGTAAAAGAACGCCAATTGGCCTAAAATCGGAACATCATAATTGTGACAGATGTCTGTTATCATCTTATATTCCTTAACAAAACCGAGATAATTCAAACTTGAGGAATATGGTGCAAAACGGTCCTTGTGGTCAAGCACAAACATTTCTGATATTATCAGACCTGTGCCACTGCTTGCTATCTTTTCATATTTATCATAAACCGCAGGAGATAGAAATCCCCCCTCTTCAGTTTCGGTTTCCCATGTTCCAGTTCTTACAACACGGCTTTTAAGCTTTAACTCCCCTAATTGACATTCATCAAATATGTCTTTCATAATATCACCATATAACTACTAAATATAAGATTATTTAAAAATGAGCATATTTAAATTGTTAAGTAATTTTAAACTTATCTAAAAAAAAGAAAATAAAAATGGTTATTCATCTTTAATAACCATTAATCCGTCACCGACAGCTACTGTATCACCAGGTTCTACAAGAATGTCTGTTACAACACCGTCATGATCTGCTTCAATGTTGTTTTCCATTTTCATAGCTTCAAGGACACAGATTGGAGTTCCAGCAGTGACTTTGTCTCCAACTTCCACGGAAAGTTTAATTATGTTACCTTGCATGGATGTGAATACTGTTCCTTCCTCATAAACGACAGGACCTTCAGCATCCTCACTGTCAGGATTGACAAAACCTGTAGGCATGATTCTTACTTCAAAAATGTCTCCGTCAACGTCAACAGTATAATCTGTTGGAATTGCATCCTCTTCAACAGGGTCTTCAACTTTTGTGCAAAGTTTTTCTTCTTCAGCTTTGCCCATGAGGAATTTTGGAGCTACGGTAGGATATAATGCATAAGTCAATACATCTTCCTCAGTTTCAACGAATCCTTCTTTTTCACCCTCTTCTTTGAATTTATCAAATTCAGGTTCAATCAAATCAGCAGGCCTGCAGGTAATTACTTCTTCATCACCAATAATACTGTTAGAAATTTCTTCATCTACAGGAGCAGGTGGTTTACCGTACATTCCTTTCATGTAGTCTTTAACTTCATTTGATACGATTTTGTACCTTTCACCAGCCAAAACGTTCTGTACAGCTTGAGTACCTACAATCTGACTTGTTGGAGTTACAAGAGGCGGATATCCCATATCTTTTCTGACTCTTGGCATCTCATCCAACACATCCTCATACCTGTCCATTGCACCTTGAGCCTTAAGTTGGGAAATAAGGTTTGAAAGCATTCCTCCAGGGATTTGATACAGCAATACGTCAGCATCAACACTTTCGGAAATAGGATCTAAAATACAATGGTATTTTTCTTTAATATCTTCGAAATATTTTTTAATGTGAGTTAATAAGTTTAAATCTAAACCTGTATCGAATTCTGTTCCTTGAAGAGCAGCAACCATACTTTCAGTAGGAGGTTGACTTGTTCCCCAAGCGAGAGGTGAAATAGCAGTGTCTAAAATATCTACACCTGCCTGACATGCAGCATAGTAACTGATTGGAGTCATACCGCTTGTACAGTGACAATGCAAATCGACAAGCAAATCAGTTTCCTCTTTTAGTTTTGAAACTAATTCATATGCAGCTGTAGGTGTGATTAAACCAGCCATATCCTTGATAGCTACGGAATCACAGTCAAGTGCCTCAAGGTCTTTTGCAAGATTTACAAAATTATCTATGGAATGCACAGGACTTATGGTGTAACTTATTGTACCTTGTACATGTGCTCCTTGGTCTTTTGCTACTTTAATTGCTTTTTCCATATTTCTTATATCGTTCAATGCATCGAAAATCCTGAAAACATCAACACCATTTTCATAGGATTTTTCAACAAATTTAGTTACAATATCATCAGGGTAATGTTTATAACCAACTAAATTTTGTCCTCTTAAAAGCATTTGAATAGGAGTTTTATTAAATTCAGATTTTAATTGTCTTAACCTTTCCCAAGGATCTTCATTCAAAAATCTAATACAAGTATCAAAAGTAGCTCCACCCCAAGCTTCAACAGAGAAATATCCGACATTATCCATCTCTTCTGCAATAGGAATCATATCCCTAGTTCTCATCCTAGTTGCAAGTAAAGATTGGTGAGCATCACGAAGTGCTGTTTCTGTAAATCTTACTTTTGCCATTCTTTTACACCTCTTTTAATTTTTATTTATAAATAATCAATAAATATCCAACTATAATATATGTTCTTGATATTATATAAATTGTTAATACAATAAGTTTGAAAATACGAAAAAAAGTTTATGAAAAAAATTTTTAAAAAAAAAGTAAAAAAATAGAAAAATTGAAAAATTGAAAAATTATCTTTCTAATTCGCCAGAAATGAATTTTTCAACATTTTCATATGCTTCATCATCAGTGAATTGCACAGGAGGATGTTTCATGGTATATGATGAAATGGAAGTTAATTGTCCGCCAATTCCTCTTTCTAAACCGATTTTACAACATCTAACTGCATCAATTACACATCCAGCAGAGTTTGGAGAGTCTTCCACACTTAATCTCAGTTCGATGTTCATTGGAACATCACCGAATGTGCGACCTTCCATTCTAAGGAAACATAATTTATTATCATTTTGCCATGGGACGTAATCACTTGGACCAATGTGAATATCCCTGTCATCCATTCTTTCATCCAAAACAGATTGTACAGCTTCAGTTTTAGATTCTTTTTTGGAGTCAAGTCTTTCACGATTGAGCATATTTAAAAAGTCAGTGTTACCACCAGTGTTAATTTGATAAGTCTTATCTAATTTAACACCTCTGTCCATGAATAAACTAGCTAGTGTTCTGTGAGTAATAGTAGCTCCAATTTGAGCTTTAATATCATCACCGACAATTGGTATACCTTTTTCTCTGAATTTTGCATCCCATTCATCATCACTTACAATGAATACAGGCATACAGTTCACATATGCAATTCCAGCATCAAGAGCACATTGCGCATAATATCTTGCAGCTTCTTCAGATCCTACAGGCAAGTAGTTTACTAATATTTCAGCACCGCTTTCTTTTAAAACGGAAACTACGTCTACAGGCTCTGCGTCACTAACTACAAAAGTGTATTCGTCATCATAATTAGACATGTGTTCTGCAACACCGTCTAAAACATGACCCATACTTACTTTAACATCATATTTTGGAATATCCTCTTGGAAAACAGTTGTACAATTTGGTTTTGCAAAAATTGCTTCATCAATTGTTTTTCCAACTTTTCTAGCATCCACATCAAAAGCTGCAACAACATCAATATCACTAGGTTTGTATCCTCCAATTTCCCAGTGCATGAGTCCTATTGCATCCTCTGGATTTTTACCATCATAATAATGAATTCCTTGAATAAGTGAACTTGCACAGTTACCTATTCCAACAATAGCTATTTTAATTTTATCCAAATTTAACACCAGCTAAAAATTTAATTAGTAATAATTTTTATTAAATAAAATACTAATATTATGTTATATAATATACTTTATAAAATTATGCTTTATTTGTATATCTTTTTAAAAAATCCTTAGAGGAAAAAATAATGAATCCATATGTTGAAATATTGAGACCTGGAAATGCAATGATGGGTGCAATTGCCATAATTTTGATAGCAATAATTGACAGAAGTCTTAATTTACCCATAATTCTTGCAATGCTTGCAGTGTTTTTTGAAACTGCAGCCGGAAATGTGATTAATGACTATTTCGATTATCAAATTGATTTGATTAACAAACCCGAACGGCCAATTCCTTCTGGAAGAATTTCCCTAAAAAATGGTCGGAATTACGGATATCTTCTATTTTTGCTTGGGACAATCTGCGGATTCCTAATAAGTTATTTGACAAACAATTGGATCCCATTCATTATTGTATTGATTGCAGATGTGATTCTTTATCTGTACGCATACACATTAAAAGCAACACCACTGATTGGAAACCTTGCAGTGGGATTCATGACCGGTTTTGGATTCGTTTTTGGAGGATACACATTAAATAATCCGACAATTATTTCAACATCAATATTTTTAGGATTTTTTGCATTTGTCATGACAACAGCACGTGAACTTGTAAAAGACATTGAAGATATGGAAGGAGACAAATCAGAAGGTGCCAAAACATTACCTATCCTGTACGGTGAAAAAATAACTTCCGTTTTAGCATTTATATTAATTGTAATTGACTGTGCGTTATGCCCTCTGCTATATTACTACAACGTTTTCGGATTTTATTATCTGATTGTAATAGCAATCGCAGTAATCCTATTCCTTTACTCAGCAATCCTTATTATCAGAAACCAGGACAGGGCAACTGCAGGCAAAGTTTCAAAATACCTGAAAATAGGAATGCTCATAGCGTTTGTTTCATTCATATTCGGAACATTTTAAGGGAGATTTAAAATGAACTTTAAAGAACACAAAAAAGATATTATTGCAATATCTTCACTGGCAATAATCATAACCGCAATAACATTATTATTGCTCAACATTGACTGTAAAGTTGGAGTTTACTATGTTCGGGATGTGTTTTTCTATTTGAACAATGCCCTTTTCTATGCAGGTTATGATACCGGAATGGAAGCTACACGTGGACTGTCCCCATTAATTCCAATGATAACATCAATATTTTTCAGAATGGGATTCATATCAGATGCAACAATTATCATCGTTAGCAGCGTTTTCTACATATTTGCAGCTATTGGAATGTATTTGCTATTAAGGCTGAAATTCAATGAAATCCTTAGTTTTTCAGGATCCATGATTCTTTCAACATTCCCGTTAGTAATTGTATGGGTCACCAAAGGAATGCTGGACATTCCTGCAATGTGCATTTCAATCTGGACAATCTATTTCACAATATTATCATTTAGAAAGAACACAAAATTCTTATATATTGCATTTCCGCTGGCCATATTCGGATTCTTTGCAAGATTCACCGCATTGTTGACAGTGCCTGTCGTTTTAATGCAATTTTTACTGGTCAAAGACCCTATTTTAAATATAAAAAACAACATCAAAGACATAATAATTGGAATGGGTCTTGGAGCTGCCGTTTTCGCAATATTCATTGGAATCTACCAATACTTTAACATAGGAATGTTTTTCCTATCACAAGGAGGAGACATTTCCAGTTCCAGCACAAATACAGTGGGCGGAACAGCTGCGATTAATGTATTCTATTACATTAAGAACTTCCTAATCTACATTGGAACAGAGAAATTCGTTCCATACTCTTTAAAGCCGGGAAGTTTCATAATAACAAAAATGCAATGGATTGGAGGATATCCGTCAATAACATCCTACATTTTAGCCGCAATAATGGTTATTGGATTAATACTTGCCCTTAAAAAGTTATTCAATGAAAAGAATAGGGAAATATTGAAAAATGAGAATAAAACATTGAAATTAGCAATCTTTATAATTTTCCTTGCATTATTCTTCTTAACCTACATCAAGATATCAATCATATTTTCAGTAATTATAATTTCAATATCCCTGCTGGCAATTTACAGACTGCTATACAAAACAGAGCTAAATGACTTTACATTGGATTTCATCATGTTATACTGGTTTGTTGTGAATTTCGCATTCTTTACATATTACCACATAAAAGTGGACAGATACTTCATGCCGATGCTGCCGTTTGTAGCATATTTCGTGATTTTATCATTGAATTTAATATTTGATAAAATTAAAACTATCAAACACGCTGATAAAATTAAAACTATTGTTCCGATTGCATTAGTATGTCTAATACTGCTATGCACAGGAGTATCTGCACTGGGAAACTCCCCTCACACTTTTGACAATCAAATGCATCCTAATTTTGAAACAGCAGCCTCAGAAGAAAAAGCTGTTTGCGAATGGCTGGCCAAATATGACCCAGATTATGCTAATAAAACAATATGGGCAGACCGAGGGGGAGACATGTCATTCAATCTGAAAATTGAAATTCCATCATGTGAAAAGACATCGAATGAAACTAACTTTACCGATGAAATGGTGAAAAATAATGTGACCTATTTCATTGCCAATTACAATAATACCATTGGAGAACCTTACGTCAAGTTATATCAAAACGGAGAGGTGTCCTTATACTATTATGAAAATGATAATTAATTATCAACATTAACATTTTACAATATATTAGAAACATATATAATTAAAAAAATTTAAAATTAATAACATAATTAATAAAAGAGGATAATATGAAAGTTGTATGCTGTAAGAACTGTGGTGCAAAATACCAACTCGA
>NZ_CAMJCX010000059.1 GCF_946404245.1 uncultured Methanobrevibacter sp. | reverse complement strand
CCATATCTTCAACTAATTTATAAATTAATCTCATTCTACGATCTAATTTGTAGTTTCCAGCATCATAGTGGCAGTCACCCATGTGACATCCAGCTACAAATACTCCATCAGCACCTTCTTGGAATGCTTTCAAAACAAATTGTGGATCAATTCTTCCTGAACACATTACACGAATAACTCTAATATTCGGTGGGTATTGCATCCTTGCAGTACCAGCTGTGTCTGCTCCCCCATAGGAACACCAGTTGCAACAAAACATTACAATTTTTACATCATCAGCCATAGAGTTTCTCCTCCTCTATAAATATTTTTTTTCGAATTTAGAAAAACTTACGTCCTTCAAATTCTAATTTTAAAGTTTTTTAAAAAATTTTAAAATCTTTTTTTAAGACAATACAATTAGGCATGCCTTAAAATCACAATTTCCGTACGTAATGAGCTAGCTCAGCAATACATTATGTACTGATTAATATATTTCATTAATAATTAATATAAATGTTACTTGGAAATTTAAGCCAAAAAGTTTATATAGTATAAAACAAGATTTGTAAAAAATAAATTATAAACAAGCAAATAATAAAAAAAGAAAAATTAGATGGAATTACATTCCATCGAGACTCATATCAATCATGTTTTGAGTTTGTTGAGCTAATTCGTCCGGAAGACCAGTGATATCCATATTTAAAAATCCTCTTACAATCATGGATTCTGCGTCTTCTTCTGAAATTCCTCTGGAAGTCAAGTAATTAATCTCATCCTCTGAAATTTTACCCACAGCTGCTTCGTGAGACATTTCCAAGTTTGCAGAACTAGCTTCAAGTTCAGGGACAGCATAAATGAAACTGTCATCAGACAATACCAAACCGTGACATTCCAAGTGACCTTTAACATCAGGAACAGTACCTGCCAAATGACCCCTAGCATAAATTTTAGATTCATCCTGTGCCACAGCTCTTGAAATAACTTCCCCTCTTGCACCTTCAGCATTTAAAAGTACTCTTGATCCAACATCAATAATGGAATCTTTTTTACCGCCTTGAATACTTTGGAAAATAGCTCTTGAATTTTTACCGTCACAGTAAGCAGTAGGGAAAGATTGAATAGTGCTAACCGGACTGGTTAAAATGTAATTGTTAATGTAAGTTGAATTATCCATTAATTTAACACCAGTTCTAGGACGTACTTCAACCTGTTCTGCCCAATTATGAACCATGGTAAAAGTGATTTTAGCACCAGGTTTCAAATACATCTCGGATACACCAACGTGCATAGCAGAACCAACATCATCACCAGTTGCACAACCAGTGATTAAATGTAACTCGGAGTTTTCTTCAGCGATAATCACATTGTGTGCGGTTTGCATAATGTCCTCATCACTGATAAACATACAAGCCTGAACAGGCATTACTTCTTTGGTTCCAGGCAATGACCTTACGAAATATCCGCTTAAAACCCCATTTTCCTGTTCATTTAAAGCTGTTTTAGCAGTGTATTTATCCGCATCAGGTTTAACAACATTCCAAAGATAATCTTCCAGCCAGCTATATTTTTCTAATGCAATAGCCATATTCATTACTTCAATTGAATCAGACATGCTGTTATTAGTAAAAATATTACTTTGGTCAACCTGTAAAAATGATCCAGACCTGTTTTTCTCTTCAGTATCTACACCAACCTGCAAAAGGTCTTTTTTGGTCTGTTTATCCAAATCATTCAAATCATCAATCATATCTAAAGCATTTACAGTTTCATCAGTGAAATTTTCAATAGTAACGTCAGCTCCTAAAGCTGCTTTTTTATCTTTTGCTCTTTCAGCATCACTATAAACATTGCGCACACTCAACACATCCATTAAAACCGTTTTTTCTAATATCTTCTAAAATTTCAGTAGGATTTCCGGAACAAGAAATTACACCATCAATTAAAACATGTGCTTTATCTGCACTTACAAAGTTTAAAATATAACCTAAGTGAGTAATTAAAAGTCCACTTCTTTTTCTTGAACCTTGTGGTTTGTCCTTATCAAGTAATGTACCGATTTCAGAAGCTAATAATTCTACATTTTCAATATCCACACCTGAGTCAGGTTCGTCAAACATGGTAAAATCAGGCATTTGAGCTAATAACTGTAAAATTTCTGAACGTTTTACTTCTCCCCCTGAAAATCCTAAATTGACGTCCCTGTCTAAAAATTCATCGCTGAACTTAAGTTGTTTAGCCAATTCTTGCATTCTAGGATTCAATTCTTCATCCATATCCTGATGAGATTCAATTTTTAATAAATCCCTTACAGAAACTCCTCTGATTGAAGGAGGGGTTTGGAAACTTACACCAATACCTAATTTAACTCTTTCAGCAGTAGTTAATTTAGTAATATCTTGACCTTTAAATTTAATAGAACCTTGAACTACTTCATATTGTGGAAAACCTAAAATAGTTAAGAATAAAGTACTTTTACCAGCACCATTAGGTCCTAAAAGAACATGAGTTTCGCCTTCAGCAATAGAGAGATTGACATCTTTTAAAACTCTTTTACCAGCTACTTCTACTCCTAAATTTTCTATTTCAAGCAACATATAATCACCTTAAAAATTAAAATATGAATTTGTTTTATACTATAATAAATATAGCATTACTAAATATAAATAGTTAACAATAGTTAGAAAAAAAATTAATAAAAAAGAGAATAACTGAAATTATTCAGTTACAATAATAAATTCACCGACTTTTTCTACTTTAGCAAAAGGAACTAATAATAAGTCACCGTTTCTTTTAGCACCTTTTACATGAATATTGCGGTCGCTTTCTACTCTAATAGCTATATCAACAATTTTACCAGTTTTTTCATTAATGATTAATTCATCCAATACTCCGAGGATACGTGCATTGTTGGTAGCTACTTGATAATTTTTAATTTCACTCCATAATTTTTCTTCTCTTTTAGGAATTTGTTGTTTATTTTCCATTTAATCACCTGATAAAAATTAAATCTAATTATATAATTATTTAATTTCATTATATTTAAATATAATATTCATTGTACAATTTTTCTGCTACCTGACTATCTAAAAGGGTATTAATATTTAAGGCCAATTCACGCTTAGGAATGATTAATTGATCCTCATCCTGAACAATATTGACACTTCTTAAAACATTTAAACCTGATGGAACCAATCCATTAAACTCATAAGAATAATCAAGTCCCAACTCTTCAAAAATCTCAACCGGAACCAAAGTAGATAATGCATCCTTGCCGCAGCTTAAATAATATTCCAATACATAATCAATCGTTTGTGTAGAAATAAACGGCAAATCAGCATTAATAAAAAGTAAAATGTCTTTATCTGATTTTTTTTCAAAATAATCTAAAATGTAGGATAAATCAGTTAGGTAGCTATCTCCGGAAGTGTCCAATATCTGAAAATCACCTACAAGACCATTGAGATATTTTGTCGTTTCAGGAGTGTGACGACTAACAGCAATAACGATTTTATCGATTAATCTAGATGAATTTAAATTGTCAAGTACATATTTAATTAAAGGTTTATCATGTAATTTAAAAAGAGGTTTTTCGCAGGGAACTTTAAGCCTTGTTCCCATACCTCCAGCCATCAAAATTGCATAAATCATGACAAACCACAAAAATTTAAGCGAATTTTCCGCCGGCCATTTTCATACGGTCTTTAAGAATGCATCTGCCTCCTTGTTTACCTCCAATAGGAACTTTAGGAGTACCCATTGAATTCATACAACGAGCCATAATTGCGGAACCTAATGCCAAACCGTCTTCGACAAATACAACATTTTCAAACTTATCCTGAACAGCCTCTAAAATAAGTTCTGGTTTGCGTCCGGTTATACCTGCCCTACCAGTGATTCCTAAAGCAGAACCCGGAACAATTACATTCTCTTTAAATGCAACATCCAAAACTCTTTTTACAATATTTGTACTTACATAATCCAATGTTGAAAGCAATGTTGGAAGACCATCTGCATCATAGAATTGTGCACCCAATTCCATTAATTCTGGAAGTTTATCTCCATTAAATCCAACATCACAGCCTATTAATGTAGTACCTGCTTTTTCAGCAGCAACAGGATTGACAGGAACAGTTCCAAATCTTTCAACATCCATAGGAACTTTTGTAATGTTAATTAATTTATGTGCTTCCAGTGCATTGGCCTCAGCTTTCTTATGATCAGCCTTTTTCATTGCCTTTTCATCATATAAATCTAAAGCGGCACCATTTTTCTTATCAATTTTACCTGAACCTCTTGCAAGAGAGTCGGAAACTACACCTGCTAATCCTAAAAAGTTACCGACAGTGTTAGCATACGGTTCATGGTCATTAACAATACGTCCGGCTAATGTTGAACCAAAGTCAAGGGAAACACATGGATTCCTATAATCGACATCTGTCCATTTAGCACCCAATTTAATTCCGGCTGTAACAAGTTCCCCTTCCATTTCATTTGCAACTGTTTCTTTACCTTCAGGAGGAACTACACTCACAACAGCCCCATCAAACATGATATTTTCTAAAAGAGAGTGTTTTTGTAACCTTTCAGGAAGTTGAGAAATGCTCATTGCAGGAGACATCTTACGTGGAGGAATATCCGCTTCAAGACAACCATCCGCAAGAGCAATGATAAGTTGACCAGCTTCTTCAGCAGTTGCAAAACCTGCTGTAACCCCAGTAGACCTAACAACAAAATCTAAATCCTCATCTTTATCAACTTGACATTTTCTAAGAGACTCTAACACAGTATCTCTGATAAGTTCTGTTACAGCTTCCTTGGATAATTCAATTCCCCAAACTGTTTTACCGAAGACCTCTTCATTAGCTTTAGGAGGTCTGATATCCCTGGTCATTTTAACAGTTTTATTTAATAAATAGGATTCACTTGTGTTCAAATTAGTAGCCATTACAATTGATTTGGTTGTAGTGTTTCCTAATTCAACAGAAGCAGTTACATAAAAAGTATCAGGTTTTTGAACAGCACCCGGACTTGCAGGACCTGCTCGTTGAGCTCTCAATGAAGCCAAATTACCCTCTTTGGAATGAGCAATAATAGGCTTTGGACCTTTATTAAAAATTCTACTTAAAAAAGACATTATTCAACCTCTCCATATATAAAGTTAAATAATAATATCTTTTTAAAATAATATAAATCTTATTAAAAGTTTTTAAAAAAAGTAGTTAAAAAATAGAAAAAAATGATTAGATGAATAAATCATCTAATCGGGACCCATTAATCTATAATAAGTTGTTAATTGGGTGTGCTTCAATAGGTTCGGTACCAATATCTTTTGCTGCTTCAGCAATCATAATATCAGCCATACCACAAGCAGGGAATGCTAATCTTGCGTTTTCAATTGGTCCGAAAAGTACGAAGTCTCCACCAGCCATTTGTTGAACAATGTTAGAACCAATGTCACAAACAGGCCATGCTTCTTTGTGTTCTTTTTTGTATCCTCTTAACCAGTCCCATGCGGATGGAACGTTGTGAATACCGGATCCTACAGGGTATCCCCATTTGGATTTAACTGCGAAAGAAGTTCTTACAGCAGGTCCTGCACCTTGACCTAATGGAGTAACTGCTACGTCCATCCAAGGTTTGGTAATTCCACATTCATCAGCCATTTCGAGAATACCTTGGTCAATTACTGAACCACCAGTTTCCCAAATTTCGATTTTTCCTTCTACACCAGGAGTCATTGGGTTGAATCCTAAGAGAATGGATGCATCGATGTCTGAGTTTTTAACAGCTTCGATTTCTGCAGGTTCTGCAGCCATACTGATAGAGTTGTATACAGCTCTGTCAGCTAATCCAGCATCTTGAACGTATTCTACACCTGCAATTTTTGCAGCAGCTGCAGTTGAGTCAATAAGGAAAGGTTTGTCACAGATGTCTCCTACAAATTCTAAGTATTTTACCATAGCTTCTGGAGTAGCACCGAAAGTTTGTACAACACAAGGGTTTCCGGTTACATCAGACATTTCTTCCATTGTTTTAATTCTTTCTTCAGCAGCATCTTTATCAAAGACACCTGCTTTTTCATCACTAATAATATTGTGTCCACCGTAAAAGATTGTTCCTGCTAAAACGGTTGGGTATTCTCCAGGTTGACCTCCCATTTTAACTCCAGCAATATCAATTACGAGTTGTTCTTTATCAAATCTAAACATAAGTATAAACCTCCTATAATAAGGTAGATAACATTGAAGCTACACCAAATTTAATAGCTACAATTAAAATAATTAATCCAAGTATAATACCATACAATATACCAACATCTCTACCAGTTTGTTGGCCTAAACGTTGGTAGTATTCTCCAACAGTGAAATCAACTTTTTCTTCTGCGTCATCTAATTTAGCGACGATAGCGTTGAATTCATCTGAGGAAACCATTACTTGAGGTACTGATTCATCACTCATAATAACACCTCTATAATCCTGCTGCTTTTGCAATGAAAGGAATAATTACGATTAAAAGTGTTGCTATACAAGCACCAATAGCAAATCCTTTAAATCTGGTTGCGAGTAAACCTGCGAATAATTTACCTTCTCTTGCAAGGAGTTTTGAACTGTATTCAGCATCATCAGCTGCAGTTTTCATTCCGCCTATATTTGGTTTATTTGAAATTTGTACCATAATTAATCCTCCTTAGAACATCAAGAATAAAACTCCAACGATTAAAGTGAAAGCTAATCCGATCATTATACCTTGAACTTTACCAGCATAATTACCAGCCATATTTCTTTGGATAGCTCCAACCATATCGATTTTAGTGTTAATATCCCTAATTCTTGCTTCGATAAGGCCAGTTTCAGCGGAAACAACTTTCATTGCTTCGCCTTCTTCTTCTTCACCGCCATCATCATCTACAGAAATAACCATAGCTTCTTCTTCAAAAGCACCTGGATCTTTTTCTACGCATTCATTAATTTTTGATTGAATTGCTCCAATATCTTCTGTGTCGATTAAGTCAACAATTTCTAATTGTTGTTGGAATCTTTCAACACCATCGAGTGGAACATTTTCTACGAAAGGAATAGCACCAGTTGCGCCAATAATTTTCTTTTTGTCAGGGTCAGCACCGTTTTCGTGTAAAGCTTTAAAACTTTGACCGGTAATGTGACCTTGTACTTCAGCACCAGCTAATATTAAGAAACGAATATTAGGGTTTGAAATAATGTTTGCAACAACTTTTTCGATTCCTAAGTTTTCTGTTTTACATGGACCTGCAATAGCTGCACCAGATAATTCAGCTTCAATGTGAGAAGCTAAAGTGGTTACTGCAACAGGGCTTTCAGGATCACCTACGATGTAATCCCCACTGATAACAGGCCAGCCGTCTGCAGGAGCTTTTTTATCAGCCATCTATAAAACCCCCATCACTTGTAAGATTGGTAATGCAGCAAATATAATGAATGTTGCTAATAAGAATCCATATACCATGTTAGTTAATAATCCTGCAGTTACGTAAGAACCATCCCTTCCAGGGTATGATCCAACAGGACTTGTGTATGGGTCTAATGAAGACATTAATTCATCAGCAGCCAATTCGACTTTTGCTACTTGTTCGTTTACTTCATCCATAGAAAGGAGTACAACTCCTGAACCTAAAGATGATCCGATAACCCCGGTTGCAGGGTCTAATGCGAAATTCATTTCAGGTACAACCTGAATCATAGGTAACATTTGAGCCATTTATAATCCTCCTAATCTAATTTTCTACTTTAGGCCATAATCCTGCCCATTTTGTGGATGCTGCGTCATTCATTGAAGCTAATACGAATGCTCTGAATGAAACAATCCAACCAATTAAACCAACGATGAATACAACGAACCAGCCTAATCCACCAGTGGTGATAGACATGAGACCAACAATAGTCATTGATAAGAAAGCAGTAGAACATGCACATTTGAGTGTTCTTACTTGGTCTTCGTTAGGTCCTAAACATGCGTTGAATGGGTGTTGGATAGCCATAGTACACATAATAAATAATACAGCAATAAAACCAGTTGCAACAACATGTTCAAAGATTGCAGTCATGTCATAACTACCTGCAATAGCAACAGCAAATCCTAAAATAGCTAAAGTAGCTGCACCTGCAATTTCAATAGTACATTGAAGCATAATAGGGATTTTCATACCTACAATTTTGGTAGCGATTAATGCAATAACAGCACCAATGATAACAGCAATGACAAAACCTGCAATAGGTCCGATTAATGCGATTTTTAAGATAGTAGCTAAACTAATACCAGCTAATGCGGAAATTACACCTACAGAAAGGGACATGTAACCGATAGATGGTACACCTGTACCTAAACCGTAACTTGCTACTCTACGAATAGCATCTGCTCCCCAAACAATAGCTAATACAGCACCAATACCTGCGATAAGAGATCCTAAAACATCTCCTAAAAATCCTGATAAATAAATACAGAGTAATCCGCCAACGATACCTAAAATTAATAAGTGAGTTGAACTTACTGCACCTGCAGCTGCACCGTCAGCACTTCCACCAGCAGACATTTAGATACCTCCAGTTAAAATAATACAAAAGATTCCGACAACGATAGATGCGATAGCACATGCAATAGCTCCGGTACCAATTCTTTTGAATTTTGGATCGTGCATACCTTCGATGGTACCACCGATGTTATAAGAAGCAATTACAGAGTTAATAAAGAACACACCTACACCTAAAATAGCAGCTAAACCAATACTAATAGCTGGATCAGTTACGAAAGTACTTTCGTTAACAGCAGTGTTGATTCCGTAGTATACTAATCCACCACCGAAACCACCAAGAAGACCACCGATAAGACCACTGATGAATGAAGTTAAAGGTACACCGTGACCTTCAGTACCAGGGGTTTTGTAAGCTTCTTGGTTACGTTTAGTAATCCAGTCAACAGGTACTTTAGATGCAGCAGGAACAATACCTACACCGAAGATGTAGATTAAGTT
>NZ_CAMJCX010000058.1 GCF_946404245.1 uncultured Methanobrevibacter sp. | reverse complement strand
CTACGAAGAATCTTCTGATTTTACCGTCTAAAACTAATTCTTTAATTTTGTCAGCATGTTCAACGATAGCTCCTGCACTCCAACCGGTGGTGATTGTGGTTAATTCTTCTGCTTCAAGACCGCCTAATGATTTAGCGCATTCGATTACTTCTGAGAAATCATAATCTTCAATGGTTTTTACGCCATCAAGTTTAGCTACATCCATAGTGAACATTCTTTCTTTGTATGAGTCCATTGCTGGCAATACACAGTTACTGGTTCCAACAATAGCCGCATTGTATTTTTTGAATGTCATTCTTTGATCATGCCATGCCCCACCTAATTGGCCTGCTAAGTTTTCGTATTTGTTGAGGCCAGGGTATCCGTGAGCTGGCAACATTTCAGAGTGAGTGTAAACTTTAATGTCAGTTCCTTCCACTTGTTTTAATAATTCTTCTAATGCTTTTAAGTCGTGACCTGTTACGATAATAGCTGGTCCTTCTTGTGCTCCAACTTTTACTTCAACAGGTTGTGGTTCACCGTATGCTTCGATGTGTGCGTCTTTGAGTAATCTCATTACGTCAACACTGACTTTACCTGCTTCAAGTGCTAATGCAACCAAATCATTTACATCAAAGTTAACGTTGGTTAATGTGGTGTATAAACCTTTAGTCAAGAATGCGTCAATTTCCGGATTGTATTTTCCTAAAACATTTGCATTGTAGTTGTATGCACTGATACCTTTCATAGTAAAGATTAAGTTATCCTGTAATCTTGCTACGGTTGGTTTTTTACCGCAAACTCCACTTACAGTACATCCGGTACCATGAGCGGTTTGGGAACATTGATAACAAAACATATCTAAGCCTTCATTTGCCATAATAATAACCTCTTAATTCGATGATATTATTTAACCGCCAAAGTCTATATAAAGATTTTGTCACTATTTAAGGGTGAAAAGTAATATTTATTATAAATGAAATTTAAAATTAAAAATATGGATGAAAATATAGAAGTACTTAAAGGAATTGGACTAACACTGTATGAAGCTGAAGCATATGTAACACTCACTTCATTAATCTCATCAAATGCGACTGAAATAGCTGAAAAATCAGGCATCCCTAGAAGCAAAATATATGATGTTTTGAAAGGTTTGGTGAAAAAGAATTTTATTGATGTCGAGGATGGAAGGCCACTGACATACAACGTCAAATCACCTGTAGAAGTATTGGGCAGAGAAAAGGAAAGGCTTGACAATGAAATCGATGATACCATAACCAGACTGACTTATATCTATGAAAACGGTATGAGTCAAGTCCAGGCCCCAATCTGGAGAATATACGGTGTTGACAAAATCATTTCACAGGAACTGGAAATCATAAAAAGAGCCAAAAAATCTGTAAACATGAGAATAGGATTTCTATTTGAAGGCGAAGGAGAACAGCTAATAAAAGCATTTAGGTCAAGGCCAACATTAACAGTGAACATTCTGGCATCCCCAACATGTTACGTTAACAATGAGGAAGTAAATATCATTAAATTGTTTAAAGATGCCGACATCAACATTCAAAAGGCAGACATTCCATTTGTTAAGGTTCTGATTTCAGATTCAAAAGAGATGATGCACACATATACCAAGTTCAGCGAAGATAAACGTAACGTAATTCCTGAAACCGCAATAGGTATCTGGAACAAATATGAAGATATCGCAAGAAACTACGATGAGAGATTCCTAAATCAGCTTAAAAAAATGAAAAACAAGCAAAAGAAGAAAAAATCATAAGAATTTTTCTTCAAAATTTCTAAATGTATTTAATAGGAAATCATCCAAATATCTTATAGATTCATTTGCAATCTTTTCGGGAACATCCCAGTATGCACTGGCAATACTTCCTGCAATTGCTGCCTGAGTATCAGCATCACCACCCAAAGATACTGCATTTCTTATTGTATCCTCAAAATCATTACCATCTAAAAAACATACTATTGACTCGGGAACACTTCCAGCACATGACACGTCAAATGAGTAAGTTGGTCTGATTTCATCAACCGTCCTGCTCAAATCATAGCCATACCTAAGTTCAATATGCTCTTTGATTTCATCCTTTGAAGCTCCAATACGAGCCAGATAAATCGCATCGTTTGTCGCTAATGCACCCTTAACACCTTCCGGATGATTGTGAGTAACTATTGCAGACATTTCAGCTAATTTTTGTGACTCCTCTAAAGATTCGGCCACCCATGCACATGGAGATACACGCATAGCAGACCCATTAGCCCAACTCCCATACGGTTCGGGAGATTCTTGGCCCAGCCACTGGTAAAAACTTCCGCCATAACCTGCATTAATGTAGCTGTTTCCGAAATATTTCAAATTTCTAATCAAAACTTCTTTTGATGAACTATCTTCACACAACCATTGAGCGATAGCCAATGTCATAACAGTATCATCAGTGAATGTGGATCTTAATGGAAATAATTCAAAATCTTTTGTTTTAATTCTGTAATGTTCCCTTGTTGAGCCTATAATATCTCCTGCAATCGCACCTATAATTCCTTTCATGAAATTGTATTGTGTTTAAGTAGTTAATAACATTATTGATTTAACCATGAAAAAATGTTGTAACATCATAAAATTGCTTTAAAATCAAAGAAAAAAGATATATAATACTTAAAATAAAATTATCAATGATAATAGTTTCTATTATCACCAAAATAGAAATTTCTATAGCATGTTTCAAAAAAATTCAACAGAATCACTTCCTTGAATAAATTCATATACTATTGTTGCTTAAAAAAATATAGAAATTTCAATTCAAAACTAACATGAAAAATATTGTTTCAAAACTAAGATTCCGGATTTTTTTCTGGAATCTTAAAAAATTAAAAAAAGTGAGAGAAAAATTATGCACTTCTCTCAAGTACAAAATCTGCAATGTCAGCAAGTACCTGTTTAGATGAAGAATCATCCAATATTTCGAGTACTTCTTTAGCTTGGTTGACAGATTCTAATGCCAAATTGCGAGCATATTCAATAGCGCCACAATTTGTTAAAATTTCAATCGCTTCATCTATCTCATCTTGAGAATTATTTTCAGCTTTTAAGATTTCCAGTAACCTGTCATCTTCAACACTAGCCAAACCTTTAATTGCAATAATGGTCATTTTTCCTTTTCCGATATCAGAACCGATTGGTTTGCCCAATGTTTCTTCATCAGCTGCAATGTCAAGATAATCATCTTGAATTTGGAATGCAAGGCCAATTAAACGACCATATTCATACATAGCATCAATGACTTCATCAGATGCTCCACCCATAATAGCACCAGTTTTTGTAGCTGCTGCAATCAATGCACCTGTTTTTTTGAAAATCATTTCCATGTACTCATCTTCGCTAACATCAAATCTTTCTTCGAAGCCCATATCCAATGCTTGACCTTCACAGATTTTGACACATGCGTCTGCAACGGTAGCTAAAGCCTTATTGTTTTGCTCTGAACTGGTTCCTTCAGAGCCAATGATGATTTCAAAAGCTTTTGAGAATAATGTGTCCCCTGCTAAAATAGCTACATCATCACCCCAGACCTTATGAACGGAAGGCATTCCCCTTCTCATGTCATCTTGGTCCATAATATCGTCGTGGATAAGTGAAAATGTGTGGATCAATTCAATGGCAGCTCCTGATTTTAATGCAGATTCACGAGCTCCACCAACAGCTTCAGCAGTTATTAATGTTAAAGCAGGTCTGAGCATCTTTCCTCCAGCTCTTGTAAGATAAACTGATGCTTCTGCAAGATTATCTGGAGTAATTGCTGCCAATTCTTCTTCAATTGTTTTTGTAATATCACCTGAATAATTTCCAAGTACTTCTTTTACATCACTCATTTACATCCCTCTTAACTTTTAAAAACTTGTGCTTGAGCATTTCTTAAAATATGAATATCATAACCTATTCTATATCCTTCTTCTTCAGCAAGTTCTGCATAAGCTGCAAGCATTGATAAATCTCCGTGTGCCGGAATGATATGTTGTGGTTTTAACATACGTAAGAATTCCCTGTGATCTTCTCTTCCAGCATGCCCGGAAACGTGAGCATTTGGATAAATTCTTGCACCTTTCAATTTTAATCTCCTTTCCATAATGTGCCTGTTTGCAGCATTTGTTGGATTTGGAATGATAGGTGCTGAAATAATTACATTATCTCCTTTTTTAATATTGAACGGGGTTCTGCCGTTAGCAATTCTTGGAAGCAATGCATCAGGTTCACCTTGGTGACCAGTGGTTACAAGCAAATAATTAGCCCTGTCTTCATCGGCTTTCATCAATGCCTTGTTAACTGCTTTTGGAGAACCATAAATACTAGCATTTTTTGGTAATTTTAAAATTCCTAACTTTTGAGCAATGCCACAGAATCTTTCCATTGACCTTCCAAGGAAAAATATTTCCCTATGGCTTTTTTTAGCAATGTCTGCAATTGCCTGTACACGTTCAACGTGAGATGAGAAAGTTGTAACAATCATTCCTGTCCTCTCTTGAAGAGGTCCTCTCATAACATCCTCTAAAATGTTTCTAGCAATTCTTTCGGAATGTGTTTTAACTTCATTATAATTTTTAGCATTTGTTGTCTCTACAATTAATGCAAGTACACCTTTCCTTCCGATTTCTTTAAGTCTTTTATAATCAGGAGGCGGTGATACTTTTTGATGATTGTCAAATTTGAAATCTAATGCATAAACAATGACTCCTTCTGGAGTATGCAATACCGGAAATACTGCCTGTGGAATACTGTGTGTTGATTGAACAAATTCCAAGGTAATATCCTTTGATAATTTCATTTTATTACCCGGATTTAACGGTTTGATTGGATTTGTTACTTTAAATTTACGTTCCCCTTTAATTTGTTTTTCAATTAAAGCAGCAGTATACGGTGTTCCTATTAATGGCGCATCATATCTGTGAGCCAATTTAGCCACTGCACCAATGTGGTCTAAGTGACCGTGGGAGAATACTATTCCTTTTACTTTACCGTCCACATCTTTCATTAATGTATCATCAGGAATAACTCCTCTTTCAATTAAATCTAAGCTATGCATCCTGTCTATATCTGTATCTTCGTGCATGCTAATTCTGTCTAGATGGATCCCCATATCGAAGATTACAACATCTTCACCAATTCTAATCGCAGTCATGTTTTTCCCGACTTCCTGGTATCCACCTATAGCGATTACTTCTACGCTCATGTTTTATCTCCTTGAATAATTCTTAGTGTTGATTCCTCGTTCATTGAGCCACTCTCTTGTTTTTCCACGTATAACAAGATTGGATTGTTTTAACTCTTCAATATTACTAGCTCCAACTAAAAACATTGCTATTCTAAGTGAATCATTGAATCTGCTAATAAACTTGTTTAACTGCTCTTGAGATGCTGAATTTTTCAAAAATGGCAATGCCATGCCCACTGCATCCGCTCCAAGAGCAATAGCTTTAGCAGCTTCAAGACCAGTTCTGATTCCACCGGATGAAATAACAGGAACATTGACAGCATTAGTTACTTCAGCAGTACTAATTGCTGTTGGAATTCCCCAATCCCAAAATATTTCACCTAAATATTTATCTTCGGACCTGTATGTTTCAACAGCTGCCCAACTGGTTCCGCCAGCACCTTCAATATCAATAAAGTCAACACCAGCTTCAACTAATTTTTTAGCTGATTCCTGGGATATTCCGCAACCTGTTTCCTTTGCAAGAACTGGAATATCTACAGTTTCAGTTATCTGACCAATTAAATCCAGATATCCTCTTGCATCTAAATCGCCTTCAGGCTGTATTGACTCTTGAAGAGGATTTAGATGAATAGCTAAAATATCCGCATCCAATATTTCAACAGCTTTCTCAGCTAAATTAAGTTGTGGTGCGCCAATATTACCAACAAGTAAACAATTTGGAGCATTTTCACGAACAACAGTGTAGGTATCCTCAAGTTCAGGATGTTCACATGCTGCTCTTTGAGAGCCTACTCCTAAAGCAATGTTATTATTTTCAGCTGCAATGGCTAATTGTTTATTAATAGTTTTTGCAGCAGGATGACCGCCAGTAATAGCGGTGATAAATAAAGGGGAGTCTAATTTTTTACCAAAAACTGAAGTTGATAAATCAATTTCATTTTTATCCACTTCCGGCAAAACATTGTGAACTAATTCAATGTCTTCAAAACCGGTAGTTTTATTCTTAAACTCCACATCATAATTTTCACAAATTAATAAATGCTCTAATTTTCTATCTGAAATCATATGCTTAATTTCCCCTTGAAATTACAGTTCCTTTAACATCTTTGTTTTCTAATACTTTGAAAATATTGTCATTAACTTCAGCATTTATTATTTTAGATTCAATTCCTAAATCTGCTAAATATAAAAGTTCTTTAATTTTCCCAACCATTCCACCGGTAACGTCCACATTGGTTGTTCCCTCTAAAGTTTCCAAGTCTTCAAGTGAGGAAAACTTTTCAAAAAATATTGCATCTTCATGGGTCTTAGGATTTTTATTATAAACGCCATCAACATCTGTTCCTAAAACTACCATGTCAGGATTTAAGTTCTTGGCTAGATATTGGATTATTTGATCGCCTGAAATAACACAGATTTCAAGTTCACTGTCTAAAACGACATCCCCATATATTACCGGAATAAATCCTTTATTCAAATATTTATTGAAATATTCAAGATTTCCGTCAGTGATTCTTTTATTTGTTGCACTCATGAAACTTGAAGCTGGAATTGCAATAACAGGCAAACCTTCTTCAATAAAAGCCTCACAAATTAACATGTTCAATTTCTTAACGGCATTTTGAACTTCACAAAAACCTATTCTTTTTTGAGGATACTCGCTTTTGTCAAATTTCTCGCCAATCTTATATTTTTTTGCAGGAGGATGGCCGAAAGATCCTGCACCATGAACAATGATTAACTGCTTATCAGATAACTCCAGTGAAGCTTTAATTTCAGATGCTATTCTTTTTAAGCTGACATTATCAACTTCACTTTCAGTTGAATCCTTATTGGTAAGTATACTTCCACCAATTTTTAAAATTATCATAAAAATCACTTGTAAACTCTTGAAGAAACACCTTTTCTTGTGAAATGGATTTTTAAAATATTATCGTCACGGGCAATAGCTTTTGCAACTTCATCTACTTTTCCAGGGCAAAGTGCAATAATACTACCTCCACCACCTGCACCGGTGGTTTTTGAACCTATAGCACCTGCTTCCCTTGCATTATATACCATACGAGATAATTCTAAAGTATTTACACCAATCACATCTAAAAATCCATGATTTATATTCATTAGCTCTCCCACTTTATTAAAATCTCTTTTTAAAATAGCTTGTTTAGCGTAGTTTGTTAAATTTCCCATTGCAGTGATAACCGGATTGATGATTTTTGGGTTTCTATCTTTGAGATTTCTAACGTCTTTAACCATTTTTCCAGTATTTCCGTGTTTATTGGTATAACCTACAACAAACGGAACATTGAAATTAACATTGAAACGCTCAACCTTTTTATTTCTTGATAAGTAAACAAGACCCCCATAAGTGGAAACCAAGGTATCCAGAGGACTAGCTACGCCCTGAACAGCTTGTTCAACCATATGAGCATCATGCGCCAAAGATTTTTTATTGAAACGAATGTTATGATATCTGTATAATGCTGCAAGTGTTGCCACAGTTACTGCGGCGGAGGACCCGAGTCCAGATCCAATAGGTACATTTGATGTTAATGTAATGTCTATTGGAGTATGATCGTGAGCTCTATAAACTGATTCTAAAATATATCGAATAATACCTGGTTTTCCTTTCCTTAAAATATATTTCTTTTCTTTAGTGAGAAGTTCAGCTTCAAAATTAATATTAGGGGCTCTAAAAATAGATTTTTCACATTCAGATTCCTTTACAGTAACATAAGCACGCTTATTGACAGCGCCAGCTATAGCTGGTTCACCATAAACTACTGAATGTTCTCCAAATAAAATTGCCTTTGCAGGAGCAGAAGCTTTAGCTATCATAAATACACCTTATTTAAAAATTCCAGAAGCATAACCTACAACAGAAGATAAGTCCCCGGTAACATCACCACTAGTTCCATAGGCCAATATTTCACAATCGTTTTTATCAGTCATCTTCGAAAGGGAAATGGCTGTCATTACCGGACCATAACCACACATGGTAATATTGTATTGAATAACCTCTTCAAAAAGTTTAAATTCATTCATGTCTTCAATATCTTCCAATACATATCCATCAACGGTATTTGCTTTTTCTTGATTGTTAAAATGAGACAAATCTGTACTTGCAATGACTGCATAAGATTTTTTTAACTCCTCGCTTGCTTCAAAGATGGCCTTTGCCAAATCACTTGAAGCTGAAAAAGTCTGTGACCCCATTGTTATTGGAACAATGGAAAAATCATTGGAAAAATATTGTAAAAAGGGTAGTTGAACTTCTATGCTGTGTTCATATAAATGAGCAGTAAAATCAGCAGTTGCAATATCTGAATGAGAAATTATCTCATTAGCAAACTCATCATCTACTTTAACATTTCCTAAAGGGGTTATCCATTCCCCTTCATTAAATACAGAAACTTCACTACCATAACCTGTATGATTAGGACTTAATATAATGAAAACTTCAGGAAAACCATTTTGAACTAAATTGCAATAGCCATGACTAGCTATTGCACCAGAATATTGGTAACCTGCATGAGGGACCATAATATTGATAGGGTAATCTATACCATCAAAAGTGTTTAACTTTGGTATTTCCCCAACACCTGAATCGCCTAAAAAACAATCTTCAATAGTTTTTTTGAGGATTTCAGGATTTTCTGGATAAAATGCTCCAGCTACAGCAGGTTGTCTTAACATTTAACTCATTTAGAATTTAAGTTCAAAGTCGGTTGCTTCAATATCTAAGTCACCGTCTTCAGGAATGTCTCCTCTTTCTCTTAAGATTTGTCTTGCAAGTAACCAGTATACTAAAGCGATAGCTTTTCTACCTTTGTTGTTTACAGGTACAGCAATGTCAACAAAACTGAGTAAGTTTTCAGTATCACATAATGCAA
>NZ_CAMJCX010000057.1 GCF_946404245.1 uncultured Methanobrevibacter sp. | reverse complement strand
TTCCCATTGGATTTCCTCCAGCCCCTTTTCTGCCAGTTTTTGGCCCATTGGGTGAAAATTCCAATGCAGTATCCGCTGTCTGTGTAGATTTCGATTTTATCCCCGTCAGCACAAAAATCTAAAAAGTCCCTCATGGAGGCGTATATCGCATAGAGTTCCATTTCGTTGTTGGTCGTTAGCCTGCACCCACCAGACTGGCTTGAGTCCTCCTCGCCATTAAAACATCTGATATATGCCCAGCCGCCTTCACAGCGAAGGTATTTTCCGCCACTGTTGACCATTGTTGCAGCACCGTCTGTAAAATAAGAGTAAGTATCCATGTAGTCACCTTATATAATATTTAATATGATAATAAATATACTTTAATCAGAGGTAGTTAAATATGCAGAGCAAAATTTCAGAAATTCTAGAAATGCAGTTTCCGCCGATTGCACTTCTAAAATCAGACACCAAACCAGAAGATGCAACAGGCCCTAAAGGCGAAAGGGGCGGCTGCGTAATGAGCTTTGTTGCACAGACCATTGCAAAAAGAAAGACAACATACTTTGGCCGTGAGCACATCTCATGCGGAGGAATATCAGTAGGCTTCGGATGGGGATCAGGCATGGCCAATGAGGATGCAATCGACTTTCAGGCAACATTCCTCTCATTAGGGGTTGATTCCGCACCAGATAGAGCAGCCTACGAAGAGAGATTAAGCCACATGCCTAAACACACAAATGAAATGTTCAGGCACGGAGAGAGAATATACTGCGATTTTGAAACCGCAAAAAGCGGCATCAAGTCAAGGCCTATTTATGATGAGGGACAGTACGTGATATTCAAGGCTCTTGAAAATCTCGAGGATGATGAAATTCCAAAATCAGTCATCTTTACAGTAAATCCGATGGAGCTGACCGTCCTGACACAGATCAACTCATCTTTCAGGGACAACTCAGCATGCATCATGACACCGCAGGCTTCAGCATGCCAGGCAATCGGAAACTTTGTTTTCAGGGAGGCTGAAAGCGATGATCCGAAACCGGTTCTCGGACCGATTGACTTTGCCGGAAGGGGCAAGATGAAACATTTCATACCAAATGACTACATGAATCTTTCAATGCCCTGGGAGCTTTTCCTGAAGCTTGAGGAGTTAAGCGAGACAAGCGTTCTTCAAACAGACATGTGGAAGAAATTCAAATAGCTGTCCGATTATTTCGGACACTGAACTTTTTTTAAATTAAAACATTTATTAATTCATAAAATCTAATATCTACCAATGAAACAATTAATCACACCCCTGAAAAATAAAATCGGATACATTTTTGCGATATTTCTCTTTCTGATTATCCAGGTTTACTGCGATTTGACACTGCCGCAGTATACTGCAGACATTGTAAATATCGGTATTCAAAACACTGACTTCGATTTTATTATGGCAACGGGCGAGATGATGCTTTTGATGGTGGCGATATCCGCTCTTGCAACAGTTGGCGTGTCCTATTTTTCAAGCCGAGTGTCTTCAGGATATGCAAAGGACCTGAGAAAAATTGTCTATTCTAAAGTTTTAAAATTCTCAAACCATGAGCTGAATGAGATTTCAAGGTCCTCGCTGATTACAAGGTCAACCAATGACATAAACCAGCTTCAGGGCGTTCTTGCAATGATTTTTACAACACTGCTTTTTGCGCCTCTTCTGGGAGTCGGAAGTATCATAAAGGCCTTTGAGCTTGGAACCGAACTTTCATGGATTATTGCAGTCACATTTGTGGCCGTGGTTGTCCTTCTTGTAATCGTTATGGTGAAGGTGCTGCCGTATTTCAGAATCACCCAGGAAATCATCGACAAGATCAACAAGACATCAAGGGAAATTCTGATTGGAATACCTGTAATCAAAGCATTTGTAAGGCAGGATTATGAGCGTGAAAGATTCGAGAAGGTAAACAGGCATTTTTATGATGTAAACATCTACGTATTCAGGACAATGCTAATCATGCTTCCGCTGATGACACTGATTATGAACCTGATGATTGTCCTGATTCTATATTACGGGGCATATGACGCAATGACAGGCTCCATCCTGACTGGAGACATCATCGCATTCATCCAGTATGCAACACAGATTGTGACCTCGTTTCTTATGATCGGGGCGTTCATCATCATTCTGCCGAGGATTCTTGTTTCAGGAAGGCGTGTCAATGAGGTTCTCACAACCGAAATCACAATAACGGACGGTGATTTGGATGAAATCACTCCAAACTCCACAATCGAGTTCAGGCATGTCCGCTACGAGTATCCCGGAAGTGAAAAGGAAACTCTTAAAGACATCAGCTTCAGCCTAAGGCCCGGAAAAACCACTGCAATAATCGGCGGAACAGGAAGCGGAAAGTCAACCATACTGAATCTGATTCCACGCCTTCAGGACCCAACATCAGGTGAAATACTGATTGACGGTGAAAACATCAAGGACTTCAAGCTGAAAACCCTCAGGGACAAGATAAGCTTCACTCCCCAAAAGGCGATACTCTTTCAGGGAACTGTCCGCTCCAACATACAGACCGGAAAAAATGATGCGACAGACGATGAAATCAGAAGCGCTCTGAGCCTTGCGCAGGTCGACTTTGTGGAAGACCTCTCAGAAGAGGTGACACAGGGCGGTTCCAACTTTTCAGGAGGCCAGAAGCAAAGGCTGTCAATAGCCAGGGCAATCATTGACAGACATGACTTCTATCTTTTTGACGACTGCTTTTCAGCCCTGGACATGAACACCGAAAGGAAAATAAAGGAGAACCTCAAAAGCCTTGAGGATTCATCAATACTGATTGTCTCCCAGAGAATTTCAACAATCATGGACGCCGACGAGATACTTGTAATCGACAACGGCGAAATCGTGGACCGTGGAACACACACAGCACTGGTTGAAAGCTGTGAAATCTACAGGGAAATCGTAAACACACAAATTGATACAATGGAGGCGCTGACATGAGTCCAAGACCTATCAGACGAAAGCCTCCCGAAAAGCCCGTCGACAACAGAAAGGCAATAAGAAACATAATGTCACTTTTAAGGGACCATAAATTCAGACTTGTCCTGACAGTCATATGCGCCATTCTTTCAACGGCATTTACTATTATTGCGCCATTGTTCATAGGCGAGGCCACAACAATAATCTATGACGGAATCAACAGAATGGCCAGCAATACGGGTACGATAGACTTCACAGGCCTTGTAAACCTTTTGGTTATGGTGGTGATTTTATATGTCGTGAGTGCGGTATTTTCATACCTTCAAAGCTATTTCCTCATCAAGATAACCACCAAAATCAGCTATGACCTGCGGGAAAGGCTGATGGATAAGATTTTAAACCTTCCGATGGACATGGTCGAGGAAAACAAAAGGGGAGACATACTGTCAAGAATAACCAACGATATCGACTCCCTTCAAAACGGAATTACACAGTCATTCATACAGCTGACAACAGCGGTAATCACCCTTGTTGGAGTGTTCATAATGATGCTGTCCATCAACATCTGGATGACACTGGCAACAGTAATCCTCATTCCGATAGCATTCCTGGTAATCAGAGTCATTACAAAATATTCCCAAAGCTACTTTTTAAAGCAGCTTGTCCATAAGGGTTCACTGAACGGCCAGATTGAGGAGACATTCACCGGCCATGACATAATCCGGGCGTACAATCAGGAGGAAATTTCAATGGAGAAATTCGAAAGGGACAATGAGATGTGGTTTGACCAGGAATGGAAATCACAGTTCTACTCCAGCCTGAACGGTCCGCTGATGAACTTCATCTCCAATTTCACATATGTGGTGATAGCGGTTCTCGGAGCGGTATTCGTGCTTCAAAGGGCAATCACCGTCGGAGACATCCTTGCATTTTTCCAATACGTCCAAAGCTTTACAAGACCTATACAGCAGATTACACGTGTCATGAATCAGATCCAGACTGCAATGGCTGCAAGTGAAAGGATATTTGAATTTCTGGACTATGACGATGAGGAAAATCCGTCAGCAAAAGAGATTACCGACATAAGCGAGGGAATAACCTTTGAAAACGTCAGCTTCGGCTACACTCCCGATGAAACAATAATCAAGGACCTGACCTTCAGCGTTAAAAAGGGCGAAAAGGTTGCTATCGTCGGTGAAACCGGTGCGGGAAAGACCACAATAGTCAAGCTGCTCATGAGATTCTACGACATTGACTCAGGTTCAATTAAAATCGACGGAATCAACATCAATGAATATGACAAGCATTCACTGAGGTCCCTGATTGGAATGGTTCTTCAGGACTCCTGGCTTTTCTCAGACACCATTGAAAGCAACATCCATTACGGAAATCTGAATGCAACTGAAGCGGAAATCATTGATGCATCAAAGCAGGTTTATGCGGACAATTTCATAAGGCAGCTTCCGCAAGGTTATGAAACCGAGCTCAATGAGGATTCAGACAACATCTCCCACGGACAGAAGCAACTGCTGACCATCGCCAGAACAATCATTTCAACAAAAGAGGTATTAATCTTAGACGAGGCAACCTCCAGCGTGGATACAAGAACCGAAAAGCTGATTCAAAAGGCCATGGACAGGCTCATGGAAAACAAGACCAGCTTCATAATTGCGCACAGGCTGTCCACCATCAGAAATGCCGACAAAATCATCGTGATTGAAGACGGTGAGATAATCGAGCAGGGAAATCACGAAGAGCTTCTGGCCCAAAAAGGATACTACTACAACACCCTAAAGGCACAGCTTAAGGAAAATGACCTTTAGAAAAACTCAAAAAAGTATTATATGTAAAAAATATAATATCAACTAAAAGGTGAAAATTTGCAAGACAAGACTAAACTAATTTTAATTGCGGTTATTTTGCTGATTATTGGTGGAGGAATATTTCTTTTCGAATCCAACATCATGCATGAGATTTCCATAGACTCAACAATGCTTGGCAAAACCGACACCGGAACAGTTGAAAAGCATATTTACGGAAACGCAAGCGCAAACAACACAATAGCTTTGATTACAGGAATCCATCCGAGGGAACCCCTTTCAATCGGCCCTGAAATCAAGGCGGCAAAGGAATATGTACGGGATCATGAGGACGTAAAAATCATACATTACGAGGCCAATGTGACAAAAGACCCCCAGGATTATGAAAAGGGAAGATACAATGGAGAGCATCTGGTCCACGACTATGTAAACCCTGATGTCACCTCTTCAGATGCTGACTGCGTAATCATCAGCCATTCACATATCCCGACATACGGCGAGGGCTTTTACGTGGCCACACCCGAAATGGATGATGCTTCCGTTGAAATATCCCACAAAATCAATGAAACCAGTGACTTCAACTATTATCCGAGAACCGGAAATGAAACATACAAGTCAACTTCAGCCGTTTTGGTATCAAAACCGATAGCCCAGGCAGGCTATCCCACTTTCGTATATGAAATACCTGAAGACATAACCGAACAGGATTCAACCAACAAGGCCAAGGAACTGTTCGACATGATGGTAGAATTCGCCTGCAATTAGCTGCCATCCAACTTATTTTTTTAAAACATTCAATGTTATTAACTAATATTTACAAATATTAAAGCATGGATTTAAAAGATTTTTTAGATTATGTCAATAGTGGGAAGGAAGTTGAATATCCTTCTGAAATTCAGGAAATGTTTAATGAATTGCTTCTTGAAGCCACTAGAATAAAAAGCAAGCTAAACTGTGAATATCACACAGAAGAAGAAATCAGGGAAATATTTTCAGAGCTTACCTCCCAGCCGGTCAACGAATCATTAAGGCTGGTTCCTCCGTTTCATACCGACTGCGGAAAAAACATACACATTGGCGAAAACGTCTTCATCAATTCAAATTGCACAATGCAGGACCAGGGAGGAATTTTCATCGGAGACAATGTATTGATAGGCCATAACACCTGCCTTTTGACATTGAATCATAACGAAGATCCTGAAAAAAGAGCCAATCTGCTTCCCGCACCGGTTAAAATCGGAAACGGAGCCTGGCTAGGCTCAAACGTTACCGTGCTGCCGGGAGTTACAATCGGAGACGGGGCAATCGTTGCTGCAAATGCTGTGGTCACCAGGGATGTTGATGCGGACACAATCGTTGCAGGCATTCCCGCAAAATTTGTCAGAAAAGTCAACGAAAAATAAGATATCGAATAATGAAAATAATCCTTAATTAAACCATCACTTACCATAAATTTTATATAAATTTTAATAGCTATCTTTTAAATTATGAATTCATAATTATGATTTTGATAAATTAAATTGGGCAATCTACATCAGGTGCTTGCAATTGGCAATTTTCGTCAAATTACTAGTAATTATATATACTTTACAAAACAAAATATTATTAATTTAAAGGGATGTTTTTTATGTTAACAATTAATCAATGTTACTTAGATTTTGTAGATAAAATCTTAAAACAAGGAAAAGAAACTTACAAGGACTCAAATCACCACCTGGTTGAAAATTTAGGAAATTTTTATATAATTGACGACCCGTTTGATTTGAAATTCAGAGCAAAATATCAGCACTACACTCCAGAAATGCTTTTAAACGACATCAAGTCCGGAAAATTCGACATGGACGGATGCCCTATCAAAAGCGATGCGTTATATGAATACGTAAAATCAGCAGAAAATCCTGATGACCAGGGATTTGTATACACATACCCTAACCGTATCTACGCTCACTTTGACATTGACCAGTTCAATACAATGAAACAGAGGATATTGACCGCAACCGGATCAAACAGGGCAGTTGCAGTTACAATCGACCCTGAATTGGATGCCGACAGGGAAGATATTCCATGCCTGCAGTTCCTGCAATGCATTGTGCGTGACAATGAACTGACAATCCACTGCATATTCAGAAGCAATGACATTTTCGGCGCATTTTACTCCAACATGTTTTTCATAGCATATCTCGGATTGAAAATGAAAGAAGAAGTCAACAAGGAAATTGTCGGTGAAAAATTAAACTTCGGTGGAGTTCACTACCACTCAACCTCAGGCCATATCTATAATACTGACTTAAAAGCAGCCCGTAAATTAATTAAAGCAAATAAATAAGGTTTTTTAACCTTATTTTTTAACTGTTATTTTCTTGCTTATTTTTGCAGACCCATAGCTTGCAGTCAATGTGTATTTTCCTATTTTTGAATATGGGTTTAACTTAAAGGTGGCAATGCCTTTGGAATTGGTTTTAGCCTTATAGGTTTTACCCTTGAATTTGACAGTCACTTTTTTGGATTTCAGGATTTTACCCTTGCTGTTTAGAAGCTTGACCTTGTATGTGAATGTTTTGGATTTTTTAACAGTCTTATCTGATAAAACCAATGTAGGCTTGACTACTACCTTGTTTGAAACCTTATAGTTTTTGTAGGTTGCAGATATGGTGTAGGTTCCCGGCTTCTGGGTTATCTTGAATGAGACGTATCCGTTAGGATTGGACTGTCTGGTGTATGTTTTGCCGTTTATGGTGAATTTGACGTTGACGCCAGCTGCAGGATTGCCGTTGTCGTCAAAGACTCTGACTGTGTAAAGTGATCCTGCACCGTAATACATGGTAACCGCCTTATTTCCGGTTATGCGGTCAACTACAGATATCTTTTGAGTTTTAATCTCGGATGTGACAGGATTGACAACATTTACAGAATAAGTTCCTGAAGTCAAGTCGACATTTAAACTTGCCACACCATTGGAATTGGTTGATACAACATATTCCTCACCGCCTATAATGATGCTTACTTGACTGTTCTTTAAGAGATTTCCATTGGAGTCAAATAATGTAACGGAATATTTTGAGTTGAATGTGTATTTAATGAATCCAGGCAATACAATAGATGTCTTGACTTCAATATTTCTGGTAATGCTTTTACCGCCTTCCGCAAAGGAGACTGTTACTGTGTAATTTCCAACTTTCAATACATGATTAACGGTTGCAATACCGTTTAAGTCGCTTTGGGCATACAGTTCCTTGCCGTTAATGATGAATTTGATTTCCTTGCCGCTGATTGGGTTATTGTCATCATCAGTTAAGGTAACGCTGTATGCAATGTCACTGGAATAATAAACAGAAGTATCATTGGCGTTGATGTAAACCTGTTTTACAGGGACATTTGCGCTAGATGAACTGGAAATGTATCCTTCACCGCTGAATGAAGCTTTAACAACATTATCACCAGGATTTTCAAATAGATAAACAAGTTTGGCAACGCCGTCTTCAATATCCGCAACAATGTCTTTTCCTTCGACATTGAATGTGACAGCACCTGATTTAACTATTGCACCGTCTTTTGTATGGACGGTCGCTGAAATTTCACAAGGGTTGTCTGAACTTGAAATATCAAATGTGACATATGTGTCAAGCTCATTTAATATGGTGAATGCCTTGATACATGCAACCTGAGAAGCGTAATTGTGATCAGGGAAAACCCATTCCAGATCATAGAAATCAACCCAGTTTTTACCATCATAGCTGATGAATGAAGTATTTTCACCATAAGTTTCATGGTTAAGTGAAACCGCTTCAGAAATCGGCACACCTGCATTTTTCCCAACAGTTATTTTAAATATTGCCTCAAATATGTCTCCTGCTTTGAGCGGAATCAGTTTATCCAAAGTGATTGTGGAATAACTTGGATTTGAAAATCCGCTTTGGACCAGTTTTTTTACACCATTCACAAGAATTGTCAAATCCCATTTGGTATCCTTTTCAAAGTAAGTTGAAACAGCTGCAAGATATTCATCATCGGTAGCTGTGAACTTGTTTTTATACCATACTGTAGAAGAGGTGTTAAAGAAGTAATCTGTACGTCCTGCAATGTCATACTGGTAATTCTTATCAAATCTTATAGTGTCATTAAAGACAATTGCATATGATACGTATCTTCCAGGCTGTGCGAATTTAGTATCATAATATGAAACGTAGAAATATCCTTTATCACCGTCAGTTGTTCCCCAACTGTTTTTGATTATCCATGCCCCATCTCCAGAAGGGGTGGTTTGGAAATTGTTTCTGCTGTAATTGTCATCCCAACCGACAATAGCTACAGCGTGGTTTGCACTGGCATTTCCAGAATAATAATGATTTGGTTGTCTGCCGCTCCAATAGGTACTGGTTGAAACAGCACCATAATCCATTATTGCCTTTTTGATAGCATCATTATCAGTGTAATTGGCTCTTGTTAAAAATACAATGTTTTGGACATGGACTAAACTATTCAGAACTGGAGATATTTTGGATTTTCCATAATAAACATCATCTATATCGTTTACAGGTCCCAGCCAGCTGGTCAGATAGCCTACACCCATCTTGTCATATCCTCCTAAATTGGTTTCCATAGCCCAACCGTAATCGGAGTATAAAGCCATTAGATTTTTCATGTTCTCTTCGGAAAAGTCATATGCAATGCCTGTTGCCTT
>NZ_CAMJCX010000056.1 GCF_946404245.1 uncultured Methanobrevibacter sp. | reverse complement strand
GAGTTTGACTCAAAGAGACAACACTCTTGGTTGATTATATTGTACAATATGATATATAAATATGACTATTTTTAATTGGGGCAATCAGATAGTGTTCTTCTCCAGCGAAAAAGCCCCTGCGAAAACTTGACGGAGTTTTCTAACATTCCTTCACAGAAATTGTTTTATCTAATTGCCCTATGGAGGTGATGATACATTATGCATCTATTTTGCGATAATAATTAATTCCTTAAATATCCTTACAATATCAAGAAAATTGGATATCGCTAGAAACATAATTATCTCCAAGACCTCACCTCCGAAAAATCAATATGGTAGGAGACATTAAGAACATTAAAAAACAAAATGATGATGCTTAATGAATAAGTATTGAAATAATTAAATTTCATACTTATCACCTCCTTGGATTTTTAGAGGCCTTTTAACATTAATAATATTAATTAAAAGAATATTTAAAGCTTATTGAAGCCATTTAGGAAAATTGCAGTCATTAAAACATAATATATAAAGTTTTTGTATGGAAATAGAACAATAAACTTATATCAAGTAACTTTAAAAATAGATTTTAAAAAATAAAGTATAAATCTCAATAGATTCTGCACTCATCGCTTAATTTCATGCTGTCAAGATCAATGTCGTACAATGCGGTCCTGCCGTCGGGAGTTTTGAATCTGGCGGACACGCTTATCATATCTGTGAAGATGAAATTGTAGTGGTCCTCATCAAAGTCATATCCGTATCCTCCGGCGCATCCGTCGAAGCTGTAGCCGGTTTTATCTTCTATTTCCCTGACCTGTTTTTGAAAGGCAGTTTCATCCAAAAGCCTTTCGTGATTGTGATAGCTTTTGAAATCCTCAAAAACCCTTCCGCCATAATGGTCCGGTTCGTAAGCGCAGACATAGGTTGTTTGAAATACCTGTGCTCCTTTACGAATACAAAATCAAAATCCGAAAACATTCCAGGTCTGATTTTAACAAGTCTTGAGCCGTTTGAATTGATTAGGCGAAGAGTTCTCTCAATCACCCTTTTCATTTCATAATCATCAAAAACCCTGTCGGAGAGCGCTTCACGAATCGCCGATGACACCTTTACGGGTTCGGACTCTAAAGGGTCAGTTAAAGGCTTTCCGCACCTGATGCAGTAGCTGTCGCTTACAGGATATGCGCAGTCACAGTCCATGCACAGCTTGACGTGGAGAAGGAATTCCTTGATGATATCCAAGGCGGACCTGGCGAGATTGCCCTTTTCGTTTAAAATCCGGCAGCATAAAACAATTATCCATTCCCTGTTGAAGGGCTCCTTGGTGAGATGTGACCTTTCAAATTCAGAGAGCTTCTGATAAATGCTGAAGGCCGAATTGATTGAAAGGAATGCGTTGTAATAATCACCTGCCCTGTATAAATCAAATGCAGAGCTCCAGTTGGACCTGAACTCCTCTTCAAGGCCGCTGTCTCTCTCGCCGTCTTTCAGATAGCCCATATAGGAAACGTCCGGAACGCCGATGTCATTGCCGTCCCCCACAGGGTCTCCAACCTGCCAGTCCCTCATGATTATAATTCCAGTATGCCTTTCTGGCTGACAATCCTGTCGATTCCTGAGTTTTTAATCATCCTGAAGCATATCGGGCATGGTTCTGCATCATCAATTTCAACCCATGCACCGTCATCGAACTTCTCGCCTGCAAGATAAAGTGTTGATCCGAGCATTTCATTTCTCTTTGCACTGATAATTGCATTCTGTTCTGCGTGAACTGAAAAGCAGTCGTTGTAGTTTCCTGAATTTGACGGAAGGTTCATCCTCTGACAGTCCCCCCTGTCACAGCAGTTCTCATCGCCTCTCGGATTTCCGTTGTATCCAGTACTTACTATCTCGTCGTTGTTCACAATAACTGCACCGTATCTTCTCTTGAGGCATGTGCTTCTTTTTGACACTACCAGGGCGATTGCAAGATAATATTCGTTTTTGCTCATTCGGTTTGCATTGTTTTCACTTACTGATTTTTCATCTGCCATACGTAATTAACTCCTTTAACATAAACCTATAATTCTTTTTGGATGAAATCAATTTTAAATATTACTAAAAAAAATAATTTGAAAAAAATGGAAAAAATGCAGATTATTTCTAACAATGTTTAAATAACAGTCAAAACAAAGTATAATCAGAAAAACTTTTTTTTTAGTTTTTCTATATAATATCCAACTTAAACGACCACCCGTGTCGTTTGAAAATTGTTTTTAAACTTGCAAGTTTTTTTACTTTAAAAACAGGATGAGAATTAAGCGGATTGTTGTCTGGTTCGGGCATTTGATGCATCGGGCTGGATAATATTAGTTCAACTCCCGATAAGAAAAACACTTAACAATTGGGAATGTGGGGTTTTGCTGTTAGCCCCCGTTTCCCAGCGTCTTTTTAAACATCCATACCCCCTCAGGCAAAATGATATTTCAGACTGCGTGATTGAAATATTTCAAAAAATAAAAATTCTATTTTTAAAATATTATTTATATTACAAAAAAAATTATTGTGATTTTTTGATGTAAAAATTCAGAAATTAGAAAATAAATGATATTATTTTGAACAGAAATAAACTATTTTTTATAATATAACACACATATATAATAAATGTATAAACATATGGAGAAGATATAATTGAAAATTCATAGAATAAGTATAGTCTTTCTATTCTTATTGGTAATGACTATGGGAGTGGTCTGTGCTGAGGATTCCGATATCCAAAGCACTTTGGAAGCGAACTCCACAGATGTGAGCCTTCCAGATACTCCCGTGAAGTCATATGATGATTTGTACCAAGACATAAAACAATCAAAATATTCAATAGGATTGGAAAGCGATTACAAATATAATACATCAGACACACACAAGGTTATTGAATTTACAAAACAGAACTATCATATCGACGGTAACGGCCATACAATCGATGCCGACAACAAGACAGTCATGTTCAAGATGACCGGCGGTAAGTTGAAATTGACAAATCTCAAAATATTAAACGCAAACGGAAATGCGATAACTGTGCGCTCAGGAACATTGGAGACTAACAATGTAACCTTCGAAAACTCCTTTGGCGATTATGGAAGTTCAGTATTGGCCGTTGGAAGTACTTATAGCAGTACCAATGATAAATTTACAAACAATTACGTAAAAGATGAAGGGTCTGCAATATACGCAACACAATCAACAGTAGAAATAGATAATGGAACATTCATAAACAACACTGCAAAATGGGGTATGATTTACGGAGACGACAGTACTATTGCAGTTGCAAACAGTATTTTTGCAAACACCACCTCAAAATATGCAACAGCGATATTCAGTAATAAAGACACAGCAATCAGAAAATCAAAATTCATAAACCTGGCAGCAGAATTAACCGGAGGGGCTGTGGCAGTAAAATGTAACAATCAAAAACAAAAATCAACATTAGCAATTATCGATTGTGAATTTACAAATGTCACTGCCGCAAGAAACGGTGGTGCGGTCTTTGTAGACATTAACGGTATGGGACTTGTCAAAAACACAGGAGAGGTCATAATCGAAAATACTGTCTTTGATAAAAACTCCGCAGAATTTGGAGGTGCATTACTCCAGCTTGGAGGAAAACTCACTGTGGAAAACTCCACATTCACAAACAACAATGCTAAAGAATACGGCGGAGCAATCTACACCTCACAGGTAACTGTAAACATTAACAAAGCTACTTTCGAAAACAATAAGGTAGATGAAGATAACGGCAGAGGCGGAGCCGTATACCTTGACTATGAAACTGCAACTGTTGAAAACTCAATATTCAAGAACAATATTGCACAAGATGGTTTAGCTATTTTCAGTTTCGGAACCCAATACACCATCAAAGATTCACAGTTCGAAAACAATGGAATTTTCACCAGGTTTGATATTGACGGAAGCGGAATAACAAACTGCGGTGAAAAATGCAACGAAACAATAAACGACAGGACAGTAAGTTATCTCATAAGATACAATGGCCAAACTATTGAATTGAACCTTCAACCAATTAACGGTTCAGCCAAGGATTCCTACTTCAACCTAAGGGATTTGAATCTTGTGACCGATGTTAAAAATCAAGGTTATATGGGTGCATGTTGGGCATTTGGAGCTGCAGGCGCATTTGAATCAACATATCTTGTTGCAACAGGACAGACAATTGACATTTCCGAAAACAACATTCAAAACCTCGCTCTTCCATATTCAGAATACGGACAAAACTACCATACTGAAGGTGGGGACATGGACATGAGCGCATCATACTTCGTGAGCTGGCTGGGATCAGTCAACACAACCGACGATACCTACGACGAGCTTGGAAAAGTTTCCTCACTTAAATATACTCCAGGAATTAACACAGTTGATGCAGTTTACATAAACATAACTAACAGAAATGCAATTAAGGAGTTCCTGACAACATACGGTGCAATGGACCTTTACGTATACGGTGCAAACTCACAGGACAACTCCTACAGTAAAGAATACTATTCAGTATACAACTCCAAAAACAACGGAAACCATTACGTTACCCTTGTCGGATGGGATGACAATTTCTCAAAAGACCATTTTGCAACCAAAGCACCGGGCAACGGTGCATGGATATGTAAAAACAGCTGGGGAACTGACTGGGGAGATGGAGGATACTTCTACCTTTCATACTATGACAAATCCTTAAAAGAAAATGCAGTCGGATTCACATTCGACAAACTGAATGACTATGAAAAACTTTACCAAAATGAAGTCTTCGGACTACACGGATACAGCAGCAGCAAATACACTACATACTCACAGAAATATACAAGTGAAGACGGAGACAAGATTGCAGCTGTCGGTACCTACTTTAAAAAGGCAAACAGCCCATATACCATAACAGTATATGTCGAAGACAGCCCAGTTTACACACAAAGCGGAACAACAAGCCATGCCGGATATGAAGCAGTTAAACTGAACAAAAACATTCTTGTAAAACCGAATGACACATTTGAAATCAGAATAACTGCAGAATCAATGCCTGTTATTCAAAAGACAAGAAATCTTTTTGTCAACAACGTCAATTTTGTAATAGCCAACGGTGAAAAAACCGACCTTGCAAAAGAGAATCTTATTGCGCCAATCAAGGTATACACCTACCATTACCAAGGAAATATTACCGGTGACAATGTACACTATTATGATAATGCAACCAACATTACCGTTACAGTCCAAAACATAAATGGAACCAGCATTCAATACAGTTTCAACAATACAAATAAAACACTTAACCTCACTAATGGTACCGGAGTCATTGAACTGGGAGTTTTACCTACCGGAGGATACTTAATAACTCTAAACTGCGCAGATGAAAACATATCAATCCCTGTAAGTATAAAAACAACCATTTTCAGCAATGATTGTAAAAGCATGACTTTGGCATATGACGTTAAAGGCACATTTGTTGTTCAGTTCCTTGATTCAGAAGGTAACCCTCTCGCAAATACCAACGTGACCGCAAAATTCGACAATCAGATTATTTCAGGAGCGGAAACAGATGAAAATGGTACATTGTCAATCAACGTCTTTGCCAAAAATACAATCGGAAAACACTACATCGACTATGTAAACCCTAAAAACGGAGAGACCCTGAAAGTTACTGTCAATGTAGTTTCAAGATTCGTCGGCAATTCAAACATCAACATGTACTATTATGACGGCCACGTTTACAAGGTACGCGTCAAAGACGACAAAGGCAATTATGTCGGCAAAAACCAGGTCGTAACCGTTAAAATCGGAAAACAGAAATTTACCGTTAAAACCGATGCAAACGGATATGCAAAACTGAAAATACCTTACAAGGTCACCCCTGGAACATACACAGTTTCCACAACCTACAAGGGACAGACAGTCAAAAACAAGCTTGTCGTCAAACAGGTACTGAAAACAACCAAAACAGTCAGCGTCAAGAAGTCTGCCAAAAAGCTTGTTCTGAAGGCTACCCTCAAGAAAGGTAAAACAGCCATCAAGAGCAAAACCATAAAATTCAAGGTAAACGGCAAAACCTACAGCGCTAAAACAAACAAGTACGGTATTGCTAAGGTTACCATCAAAAAGGCAGCTATCAACAAGCTCAAGGCTGGCAAAAAATACACTGTAAAAGTAAGCTACCTCAGCGATACTGTAAAATCAACACTAAAAGTTAAACGTTAGAGATTCAATCTCTAACACCCTTATTTTTTTAAAGTCTTAAAAATTCATTAACACCACCTGAACATGAAATATGTTTAAGACAATTTTCTCATACCATTAAAATCAGCTGATGGGCAATGAGAATTTTTCATAAAAAGTGACATAACACCACCTCCAAAATAGAAAAACTTACGAACTGATGCTATTTAGAAAAGCCCATATAGATGTAACTGTCAATATAAGCAGTTCTTGAAAATATGTTAATATGTTAATGAAAAAAATAGTAAATGAAGACTATTCATAGCCTTCAGATTCAAGATAGTCATCGATGTCCTGATTGTCACCGTATTCATAATGGTCATAGTACCAGTCGGGATCGTTTTTTGCAATTGTGCTAGGTGAATCATCAACACCTCCGTAATGCTGTGAAGATGAATATGACGAACTTCCTGATCCTGCACCGTTTGAATAGTAGTGACTGCTTCCGGAAGCATCTGATGAATGGGTGTTGTCAGATGTCATGATATTTACAGATCCTCCAATCACAATAATTACAATTATTGCTGCAATCAGGATTGTTATAATCTGTCTGTTCTGGTCCCAACCCTTGAAATCCTCTAAGAGGTTTGGATTCGGATGGCCGTTTGCAATCTCAACGTCCCGGTATGCCTCATGAAATGCAAAGGCCCACACCAGAAATGAAAATATGAAAAACACACTTACAAACAGCCCCAGTAATGCCAGAAAAATTCTGGCTATGAAAAGAATCAGTCCCTTCTTGACATTGCCTGCATAGACCGAACCGAGTCCTGTCAGGATGAAGGTCAAAATGAGAGCTATGTAAATGTTTTTGTGGGCTTTGGCCTTGACCTGGTTTCCGCAGTTGGAACAGAATGTTGCACCGTCGACAAGTTCGGCTCCGCATTTTTCACAGTACATAATGAATTATTTGTTTGCAGGCAGTATATATAGGTTTGAAAATAGTTTCATTTTGCGAAAAGTCAAGTGCCATAATAATTGCACAAAGATTAATTTATTCAATATGTTTTATCTAAAAGTATTATAATAAATAATCATTTCTTCAATTAAAACAACATGTTTATATATAACCTCAACATAATATATTATTAGACACATGTAACACACGATTTTTAAAAAAAGTGTCTCAACCATCAAAATGAGGAAAAAATAATGAACCAAGAAAACAATTTAAAGGCAAATCCTGAAGCGGAAAAATTGCCTTTCGCAAAAAATGAAGTAACCAGACTGATGAGAAAGCATCTTGACTCAGACAAGATGATTAGAGACCAGGTAAAGGTCGAAATGAATAAGTTTTTATACTCAATTCTCATCAGCGTATGCAAACAGCTCAACGACTATCCCTACACAACCATAGAACACGAGATGCTCAAGGAATGCATCTACCCATACACCAACATCGAAAGAATCAACGAGGAAAAGCAAAGGATTCTCATGCACCTCGATGCAATCAAGGCTGACTGCGATGCGCTGGCAATGGATGTTGAAAAAAGCCTGAGGCTGAAAGACACTGCTGACAATGACAGCATAGCTGACTTTAAAGCCAAAAGCGATAATGATGAATGATTCCCTGCTTAAAAAAAGCTATCTTTTCCACACCATCATCTTGTTCATCTTGTCATGGCTGCGGTTCTGATTCTGCACGCCGTCGGCAGATCTGTTGGGTGAAAACATGCCGCAGGAATCTGTGGGATTGGTTTGGCCCAGATTCATGGAGAGACAACTCCCCTTGCGGCTCCATAAAACTGAGTGTTGACTCTCCAGTGAATGCAGTTGAGACAAAGCCTGTTATAGCCGACATCGCCTATGTTAATCAGTCAATTTCATGCATATAATCACAGATTCTTACCTATATCAGCCTCATCAATAAATAGCTCATTCAGCTTTTGTCTTATGTCATCGGGAATCCTGATGGACTTTTCTGCAAGGTAATCATAATGGACGATGACGGACTGTCCCTTGGCCTTGATTTCACCGTCCTGCCAGACCTCATTTCCGACCGTGAATGAGGAATTTCCGATTTTTAGGATGTATGTCCTTATTTCAACATCCTGTCCGTAGCGAATCTGGCCTAGAAAATCAGTTTCGTTTCTAACGAGAATCAGTTTCCACTTTTTCAAATCCAAATCAAGGTCAGGCATGAAATATCTGTAGATTTCCTCCCTTGCAAGCTCAAACCACTCACCTATGTGGTTGTTGTTTACATGTTTCATCCCGTCTATTTCACCAAACCTTGGAGTCAGCATCATCCTTAACATATTATACCTTTTTTATTTTTTTAGTTGAAAAATGTTTCAACGTTTAAAATATAATTTGTTTTTTTAAGGCTTTATCATTTTTTATATATCTAGAAATTCCCTGACAATTGACTGAAACTCATCGGGCTTTTCTACAATGACAAGATGTCCAGCATTTTCTATCAGCTCAAAAGTTGCATTTTCAATGCCGTCGGCCACTTCACGACCCAGTTCAGGAGGATTTATGCCATCATATTCACATCCTATGACCAGTGTCGGACATGTTACCTTATCATAGTCAAGTGAATTGTCGAAGTTTGCAAGTGAGGCGTCCTCTGCTGTCTTTTCGGCTTCATTAAGCTCAAGACTTTCATCTCCCTTGACTAAATCTCCCAGGTCAAACTCTCCTTTTGAAAGCTTTTCAAGTGAGTCCGGAGCAAGGCTTGCCTTCATTATGACGCCCATCATCTCATCCTGTGACACCTGGGTGATGTCAAGTCCCGCTTCATTAAGAAGCCTTGCAACTGATGAGGTCTTGCCGTTTGGCTTTGTGCACAGCAAAATCAGGTTGTCAATGTCATCGCATCTGACTTCAGCGGTCCTGAGGGCAATGTATGAACCCATTGAATATCCCAAAACAGTCACGTGTTCAAGCTCAAGGCGTGAGATGATTTCATGGATGTCTCTTGCATGATCATCAATCGAATACTCTTTCGGACGTGTGGACTCTCCGTGACCCCTCACGTCAACTGTAATTACTCTAAAGTCATCACTAAACATGTCCCTTATCGGATACATGCTTGCCTTGTTTGCAGTAAGGCCGTGAATTAGAAGAAGTGAATTTTCACCCTTTTCAGTATCGTCAACACATATCTCAACATCACCAATATCTATGAACCTTTTCATGGTAAAACCTCCATCAGATATATGATTATCTTTCGATTATAGTATATTAATTTTTAAAATTTAAAGTAAAATTCGATTAATATTAAACAATATTACAAACTGACATCAATAATGACTTTAAAATAAAATTTAGAAAGTTTTAGAGCTTAAAAAGATTTATATTAATTGAAAATCTAAGTATAGTCAATGAGTAACTCTTTGAATTAGGAGGAATCAAATGAAAGTGAATTTTGACATGTATTTGAAAAATAGCTTGATGGTTTGGACTTATTCAACCCCAACTTATTTTATGGAGGAATGAATTATGGAATCTGAAGTTTCCATAGCTATTACTGTAGATTTAACTCATGTCATAG
>NZ_CAMJCX010000055.1 GCF_946404245.1 uncultured Methanobrevibacter sp. | reverse complement strand
ATGTTTATTAATCATCAATGAATAATAAACCTAAGGCCCTTTGTGAAAATAGTGTTATGAATGCGCCTACCACAAGTTGGGATATGATTATGCCTACAAATGGAATGTATCCGATAAGGGATGAAATAATTCCTGCAACAGCGATGATAATAAACTGAATTATCAAAAACAGAATGATTTTGCCAATTCCGATATTTTTCACATCACCATAGACCTCTCTAAAGCTCAATGCTTCTCCCAGATCGTTGGTATCGGCAAATTTGGCCAATGCAATAACTTCAAGAATTCCAAAAATAATGAAAAGGACTATTACAACAATGGATACCAGACCCAATGCCGCAACTGCATGGTCAATACTTGCCCCAATTACACCGAAAACTGCCATGAGAATTACAGAAACAATAACCGGGATAATCAGGTATACAATAGCAATTATCAAAGCATTAACGCCGTCATAAAGATTTGCCTTCAAGTCAATATCAGGAATTTCATCTGAAAGGGAAATTCCGTTTCTTATTACACTGACACCATAACCTGCAAGCACTAATGAGAAAATAAAACCAATGATGCTTGCAATTCCATATACTGAAAAACTATGCACTTTAAAACTCATTACAATACTTGACAATCCTGCAAGTACTGCAATAACACCTACAATTAGAAATTTTGTAATATCTGAAAACGGATATTTGATTGCATCTGAAAAAATATCGCCTAAACTCATCTTCATCACCATTATAATTTATTAATTTTAATGAATATTTTAGCATTAATGGTTTATAAAAGATGTGTTTAATATTAAAAAAAGAAGAAAAAAAGATGAATTTAATTATTCATCTAAACCAAAGGATTTTTTGAGTAAATCTGCGTTTACAAATCCTTCTTTGTAAATTTTACCAGTGGTTAAGTCGTTGATGACAACTTCTGCAGGAGCGAACATTCCTTTATCGATTTGGTAGAAGTCAAATCCAGCTTCTTTAAATACATCGAAGAATGGTTTACCGTATCCGTCAGCAGCGGAAGATGGTAATTGAGCTGCAACATCTGCAATGTCATCTCCTTCTTCAGATTCTACGTAGTAGTAGGTTCTTCCACCGAATAATACAGCGTCGTTGGTTTTACCCATAGCTTTAAGGCCGTCTGGGTCAACAGGTGCGATTGGTGCAATACCTGCAGCGTGTTTTACTTTTGTTACATCGAATTTGATGAATTCTAACATTTTGTAAGTTCCGTTTTCAACAACTCTTCCGGAAATTTGGATAGATCCGACTAAAGAAGAAGTAGGAGCTACAAGCAAGTAGACATCTTTAACGTCGACATCACATTCATCAGCAATGTATTGTGCTACATCGTCACCAGGCAATACGTCTGCTTCTAAAGTTAAGATTGCTAATTCTGCACCCTTGTCATCGTATCCGATTTCTTCATAGGTTTCTGCCGGTTTTAATGCAATAGCTCTAGCAGGACCAGAACCTAATGCAAAGAAGTCACCTACAGATACAGACCAACCTGCTTTTTGTGAACCTAAGGTTGAAATAGAAGGTGCGTCAGTTTTAATTTTTACTGAAGGAAGTGCGAATTTTTCAGATAAATCTCCAGGAATTGAAATTCCAACATCTGCAAGTCCACCAAGACAAACTTTAGTATAAAGTTCTCCTGCTTTGAAACTTCCGTCTACATTAACACCACAGTCAATAACAGTAGCACCATTGCCTAAAGTTTCTACAGCGATGTTTAATTCATCTGCTTTTTCAATCATTACATCTACGGTTTTTTTAGCTTCTACGTTTACACTTACCATAGTTTAACCTCATATTAATTTAACTTATAAAACTAAGTTATTGAATAAAAATTTATTGTTATTATTATTTAAAAGTGTCTAAATGAATTTTAAAAAAAATACATTGAAAAACATGCCTAAAGAATATTTTCAAATTTCACCACAAAGGCATGGTCAGTTATTTTCGAAAGTGCATTGCGCCTGATTTCCAGACCGAATTCCTCATCACTTGCAATAGCTTTTAGTTCTTCCTGATTACTTTCCAAACCGATTTCATCAAGACGGATGTGGAAGAGCATCTTTTCAAGTTTTCCCTCAGCCTCCATTCTCACAAAATAGTTGAAGTCATTGCGGGCAATGTCCTTTAATGTGTTAATATCATCGATTTCGTTGACCTTAGAGAGTCTATCCTCCCACAGGTCCAAATCATCCAGGGTTGCCTGAGCCACTGAAGATATGTCCTTATCGGGCGATTGAATCAGCCTACTTAATATTTGCTTATGTTCAATCTGCTTGATATCCTCAAAAAGTGAATTCAATCTTTTCTGCGCTTCAAAACGATTTACATCTTCACCCGCAGCAATATCATCCAGCAATTCCTTATCCATGACCTTTCCAGTGGCGATTATTTTTACGTCATCGTCATTGTCTTCCAGTGCCATTTCATTTAATGCGAATTCAGCTGGAGTAAATTCCCCTGAATGGGCAATATCAGATTTAAAATAGTTGTAGATTAATCTCTTATCTGCAACATGTCTTAATGCAGAGATTCTTATGTTTTTTTCAGGACGACTTTTTGCAACTTCAATAAGGCCATTTCTAATTTTCATTGCGGACACCGCTTTTAAACATATTTCCTCATTGTCTTCTGTCAATGCAATGTCTCTTAAAATCCCGTCAACATCATTAAACTTGGAAATTCTTTTAACCGCTTCAAGGCGTATCCCTGAATCAGGATGAGTTGAGAGATCCCTTAAAAAATCAGTGCCATCAACTCGGGAGATTGCCTTGGCCGTAATATCATCACATTCCAAATGATTTAATATGTAATCTTTCAGGACGTCCCGGTTTTCAATCTTTGATATGGCTTCAAAAAGGATTTCAGGGCTTGTTTCACTATCAATTAAGTCATTCAATATCTTTTGGTTGGTGAAGTGACGGTTTCTTATTGCATCTGCACGAATCCTGTCGCTGGATTTGCTTAAAACCAGTTTTTCCAACATTTCAACATCACCAATGAAACTGGCTGCAACCTGACATGCATATTCATCAGTTCCATCATTTAAAATTTCTAAAAAATAATCATCAAATAAAAAATTGGTGTTTTGAGCTATTTGTGGCAATCTATGGTGAATAGGCTTTCTAAAAATTATTTCAAGAAGTGATTCTTCATCAGGAATCTTATAGATTGCCATCGCTCGATTGAACTCATCACTGTCACGGATTATAATTTCGGATATTGTATCCAGATCAGTCAAATTGGGATTTTGAATGGCTTCAAGGCGAAGAAACTTATTTTCACTGTTAAGTGCAAAATCAGCCAGCATATCCTCATCAGTGATTTTTCGAATGAGCAATCTTTTAATATCCTCATTTTCGATTGTAAAAACAGCTTTTGTCAGTGATTCCTGATTGTCCAGATACGGATTTTCACAAACGCTTTTAAGCACTATATCATTATAATCATTGAATAAAATTTTATCTAAAAGTGAGGTTAAATCTTTTTTTAAAAGTAGTGATTCATCAGATATTCGATTAATTGAGGCCAGACGCACATATGCATCAGGGTGATTTAAGCAAATGTCTGATAAAAATTCTATATCATCGATATGTTCCATGGCTTTAATAGCTACAGCGGAAGTCAATTCATCATTTACAATGTCTTTGAGGACATTTTCATCATTGATTTTTTCCACTGCAACACGACGAACCTGCCAGTCAATGTCATTTTTAGCTATGTAAATGACTTCATCTTGATTGCTTGAATTTCTTACAGATTCAATTTTAGCATCTCTTGAAGTCATATTGACCTATTCAACATGCAATTGAGCCAATCTTTCCACAGCTGCCTTTTTCACATCATTATCCTCATCATTTTGGATAATCTTAAGTAAAACATTGTCATTGTTTATTTTATTCAGTGCAGCTATTCTTACATGACTTCCAGGATTATTCAATGCTAAGTCAATTAATTGGTCTTCATCAAATCTGGTTTCAACTTTAATTTTTGCTTTTTTGCTGTCTTTTTCAAAATGCCAGTTGGAGTTTTCCAAAGTCAAAATGTCAAAAAGAGCTTCGCCTGAGTCATACTCATAGTCTTCAGGTCGTGTCATGTGAATTTTATTTTCCAGACATTCAGATACGATTTCCTGACCGGACTCATTTCTTTTAATAGACATTTTTACTAAATCAGCTCGCCTTACATCATAATCCATGTTTTCACCTATTACTATAATATATTATCTTTTGAATTAAAAAAATTTTCTAATGCTTGTCCAAATAATCATCATAATCCGGGAGCAATAGCTCAAAGAATCTTTGGTTATACCTGTCAAAATTTCTGGAGTCATCAGTTTTCGGAAGATCTCTTCTCATGATTGCCAGATTAGAGCCCATCCATTGCCTGATGTTTTCAATTACTTCTATCTTTAAATTATCCTGACAATTACGTTTATAAAAACTGATTAATGCATTAATGTCATTAGCGATGTCCTCATCCAGGTTATTAACCTGTCCCAGCAAATCAGAAACATTTATTGACGGGTCATCTCCCTGGTCAATAACATTCCATATCAGAACGCATCTGCAGTTATACAAAAGCATTTTTAAATCCCTTTTTGTCAAATCGGAATCGTTTCGGGACAGCTTTTTCCAGTTGTTGACGGCAATGCTTGTGTAGTGGTATTTGAGTTTTGCCATGTCAAATTCCTCAAGGCCTTCAAAAATGTTAGTGTCCCAGTCGATGTATTTAATCGGACTTAAAAGCCATTCCCTTAAGTTTGGATTTCCTGAATAATGCAGTTTAAGTGCTTTTTTGATGTCCCAACCGACAATATCGATATTATCGCAGGAATATTCAATTACATCACTTTTATCAGATAGGGTCAGGTATTCCCGAAGATTATTTCTCTTATATATGAACCGGACATCGTAATCGCTTTCAACATTGTCAAATCCCCATGCCCTTGAGCCGGATTCGCAGGCATACAATATTGTAATGTCATTTTCCCTTTCAAGGGATTTAAGTTTGTCAATAATATGTTTTTTCATGATACTCAAGTGAAAGTTGCAGTTTAAAAAAAAAGGTTAAAAGATAAAGTGATTAGACTTTATCCAATGCTTGGTCAACATCAATTAAAATGTCTTCTATATCCTCAATACCGACTGAGAATCTGATTAAATCAGGTGTAACACCGGTGGACAGCTGCTGCTCTTCAGTCAATTGGGAATGTGTGGTTGATGCAGGGTGGGTTACCAATGATTTTGCATCGCCGATGTTTGCTAAAAATGAAATCAGTTCAACATTTTCAATGAATTTCAAAGCACCGTCATAACCTGCCTTAAGACCGAATGAAACAATTCCCCCATAACCTTTTTCAGCATATTTTTTAGCGACTTCATGGTTTGGAGAGCTTTCAAGACCTGAATAGGTTACCCAAGCCACTTTAGGGTGAGCTTCCAGATGCTCTGCTACAGCCATTGCATTTGAAGCGTGTCTTTCGATTCTTAAGCCTAATGTTTCAAGACCCTGCAGGAGCAGGAATGAATTGAACGGAGAAGGCACCGCTCCGGTATCCCTTCCGACGACTGTCCTGAGTCTTGTTGTAAATGCAGCTTCACCGAATGTTTCGGCAAATACCAATCCGTTATAGGTTTCATCAGGCTCTGAAAGTGTTGGGAACTTGCCGTTCATCCAATCAAAGTCGCCTTTCTCGATTACAATTCCTCCAAGAGTTGTACCGTGACCGCCGATATATTTGGTTGCTGATGAAGCGATAATGTCTGCTCCATGGTCAAACGGCCTTACAGAACCTATACCGACAGTGTTGTCTGCAATGAGTGGAATGTCATGTGAATGTGCAATTTCAGCCAATCTGTCAAAGTCCGGAATGTCCAGTTTAGGGTTTCCGATTGATTCGACATAAATAGCTTTTGTCTTGTCATTGATAGCTTCTTCAAACAGTTCAGGAGATTGGGAGTCTACGAATGTTACAGTACGGCCCAATTCCTCCAGGGTATTTTCAAATAACTCATATGTTCCGCCATAGAGGTTATCTGCAGAAACGATATTGTCTCCAACCTGTGTGAGGTTAATGATTGCATAAAATATTGCAGCCATTCCTGAAGCGGTTGCATATGCTGCAGTTCCGCCTTCAATTGCAGCCATTCTTTTTTCAAAAGCTTCAGTGGTCGGATTGTTTAGTCTTGTATAGATGTTTCCCCCTTCCTTAAGTGCAAAACGGTTTGCAGCCTGTTCGGGTGAGTCAAATACATAAGATGTAGTTTGATAAATCGGTGTAACTCTTGATCCGGTCTCGTCTACTTCTTCCTGACCGGCATGAACACCAATTGTTGAGATATTCTTTTTGTTTTTAATTTCATACGCCATAATAATCACTTAATAGGTTTGTAAAATTTAATATTTATAGTTAAAAATTAATCTAAAAGCCGAATAAATCCTGTGCATCAAGCATCACATCTACAATGTGAACATTGAAAGGACATCTAGGCTCACAATCACCGCATGCAATGCATTCTGAAGCGTTATATTTCAGGTTGTTATAGTGTTCCTGAATGCTTGCCGGAACCTCATCCTTATTTTTAGCCAAATCATATAACTTGTTAACCATTGCAATGTCGATTTCTGATGTGCACGGAGCACAATGGCCGCAGTATGTGCACTGGCCTTCAAATGAGTGTTTTGGAGCATTTCTCAATACTTCTGTGTAGTCCTTTTCTGCTTGCGAAGCATCGCAGTATTTCAATGATTCCATAAGCTCATCGACTGTTTTCACGCCGACAAAAATGCTGTTTACGCCTTTCTGTTCAAGACAGTAGTGGATGCACTGAATCGGTGTCAGCGCCACGCCAAACGGTGAAGTCTCATCAGACAGGAGGTTTCCTCCGGCAAATCCTTTCATTACAGTCAATGCAGTTCCGTTTTCCTCACACAGTTCATAGATTTCAGCCCTTTGAGGATTCAAACCGAAAAATGAGTCATCATATGCATCATCCTTTCTGTACTCTTCAATGTCAGGCATTGAACCGAACATGTCATATGCAGGATTGATTGAAAACATAAGAAGCTCAATTTCAGGATTCTGAGCCGCTAAAAGTCCAATGTCGGGATTGTGAGTGCTTAATCCGATGTGAGCTATTGTTCCGTCCTCTTTCAGTTTGCGGACATATTCAATGAACGGCCCGTTCATTATTTCATCATAATCTTCAATCTGGTCAACGTAATGGATCATTCCGAAATCAAGTGTGTCAATCTGGAATCTTTCCATGAAATCTTCAAATGCAGGAATTACCTTATCCATTTCACGGGTTCTTACATATTGTCCGTTTTGCCATGTTGAACCTATATGGCCTTGAATTACCCAATTTTCACGATTATCCTTAATTGCACGACCCAGATGTGAACGTACATCAGGTTCACTCATCCAGCAGTCGACGAAGTTAATTCCGTTTTCTTCACAAGCCCTGATTAATTCCTCAGTGTCCTCATAAGGTCTTTCCACTAAAAATTCAGCACCGAATGCTATTTCAGACACTTCTATTCCTGTGTTTCCTAACTTTCTGTATTCCATAGTAATAATTTATAAGAGGTATTACTTTAATATTATCAAATCCAATATATTATACAAGGTGAAATAATGAATATCGCAATACTCGGTGCAACCGGAAAATTTGGAAGACCGTTTACGGCTAAAATGCTTGCAAAACCTGATTATCATTTGACATTGCTTTCAAAATCTGCAGGCAACAGCTATGAAGACGGTTACAGAATTACTGCTAGAAATATTGATGCAACAAACATGAAAGACTTGAAAAAAGTATTGGAAGACCAGGATGTTGTATTCTGCGCTGTTTCAGGTACAGACCAGCCTGTAATAGCCAGAAATCTTGTTGAAATAAATCCTAAAAGAGTGATTTACATGACCGTTGTCGGAATCTACAACGAGCTTTCCGAAGACAACGGCGCTGAATATAATGTCGCAAACGAGCCTGAACAGATTCCAAACAGAAACGCCGTGGCACTCATTGAAAACAGCGATCTTGACTATACAATCCTGAGATGCGGCTATCTGATTTTCGGAAAAGAGGACGACTACGTGATAACCAAGAAGGGAGAGACTCCAAAAGGTTATGTTTCCACTTCAAAATCAGTTGAAAAGATTGCATTCGATATAATTGAAAATCCTGAACTCTATTCACGTGAAAGCATCAGCATTACAAGAGACATGAGTTAAATGTATACAAAAGAATTCATTTTAGACGAAGTTAATCAAATCCGAGATGAAATCGGCCACGACAGGGTGGAAATCTTCATTGAAGAGATATACTTCAAGAACAATGAGCTGTGGATTATAACAGAAGACCGTCCCGACAAATCCGCAATAATCGGGAAAGGCGGATGGGTTGTCGGCAAGCTACGAGAAAAGCTGGGCCTTGACAGCATCCACGTTGAAAGCTACGGCGATTTTTTAAATAAGGACTATAAGCTGAAGCTATCCAAAAAGACCGTTCATAACCTTAACTCCGGTCTGACCGGGCTGAAAAATCTTGAAAAAACAATTGATGCAAAAATAGACAATATCTACAGCTTTAACTTTGACAGTTACTTCTCTGAAAATGAATTTGAAGAATCTTCCAATACCGAAGCGGTTGTTGCGCTTTCAGGCGGTGTTGACAGCAGTTTCTCTTTAATTTTAGCCAAAAAGTTAGGATTTAACCCGATTGCCGTTACGGTTGACCCAGGAACAATTATTTTGCCGAAACAGTTCAAGGACAATATCCGAACAGTTACTGAAAACTTAAAAATCGACCATGAGTATATCGAAACAGACTACTCTGAAATTATAGCTGAATCATTTACCGGAAAGCTTCATCCCTGCGGAAGATGTTCGAAAAATACAGGTGAGCTTGTAAAGCAATATGCAAAAGATAAAGAAATACCTATAATTATCTTCGGTGATATGCTTGCAACAGGCAGCCAATGCATAAATATGCAGGACGAATCATTATATCGACTGAACCTTCCAGCAAGTTTAAGCGTTGGCAAGCAGGAGATAAAATCCTTAATCAGAAACTATGATTTAAAGGAGTTTAAGGGATTCGGATGTCCGCTGCTTTATGAGGTTCACAGAAAATTCCCATATCACAAGAAGTTTTCAATCCAGAGAATATTAAGGGAAACCCGTTCGGGAGCACTGGAACCCGGTGAGGCACTTGACCTGATATGGAGTTTTTACAAAACAAAACAGTAACAATAAGTATTAATAAAATAAAATGAAAGTTATATTATGATGCGAAAAATATGTCCGAGATGCGGTTCCCACAACGTAAAATGGATTATACCTCAAAACTGGTCACAATGGATATGTTACGACTGCGATTATACCGGACCGATTATAGAAGGAAACCAGGAACTGGCAGATGAGATTCATGAAAGCTATATGGAATCTCAAAAAGAAGAATAAAAACTCATTTTAACTTTTTTATCAAAAGAAGTTAATGATTAAGCACTTGAGATAAAGTAGGAGCTGAGCTTTACTTATTGAATTCATTGAGGAACAATTTAATAAGTTTCCTACAATATCTCTCGTGTCAATCATGCTTCAGTAATCAATAGATTACATTCACAATAATATTTTGTTCGTAAAAGTATATAAAGTTTAGGTATACCTAAAACAAATTATTGAAAAAAAATATACATTTAGCACTTATTTTCAAAATTAAATTATAAGATTGACAGAACTTTTTTAAAAATTTCAAATAATCTTCATCATGAAAAAATATGTGCACAATATGTGAAAATAACAGAAATAAAAAATGCCAATGCCTAAAACATGAAAAATAATATATGATTGGCTATATTCAATTTAAAAAAAAAAAAGTAGAAAAAGGAATTAGATTCCTTTCTTTTCAAATTCTTCATTCAG
>NZ_CAMJCX010000054.1 GCF_946404245.1 uncultured Methanobrevibacter sp. | reverse complement strand
TTATCTCTTAAAAGTAGAGATTCATAACGTGGATGAGATTTTGGTATCATATTTTATCTCCTTATTTTAAATCAATATTCATTTGAGCTAAATATCCTAAAAAGGTTGTAATTAGTAGTGTTAAAATAATCATTGAAATAACATGTAATTGATAATCTCCAAAAATCATGTTTTTTTGATTGGGAATTACTAAAAAAATTACATCACAAATAACGTCCACTAATATAAAGATTACTCCAGCTATTAAACCTTCAATAACTTCATTTTCATTAATGTTTCTGATGTAGATTATTCCAAAGAATCCGGTTAAAATAATCACGATTATTGGAACAACTATATTGATTTGAGGCAAATTATCATTAAATAATGGATTTAATATTTGTGAGAATGCATAAGTTAAAACCCATATTAGAACTCCAAGGATTATTGCTAATTTTAATTTCATATTCAAACCTTATGTTATAGTTATGTTTGAAAAAGTTATATAGTTTACTAAATATTGAATTATTCTAAAAAAAGATACGGGATGATTAGGTAGCTATTTAAAATAGCTACCTGAAACTTGTTTATACAAGCTTAAGAGAAATGAATTTAAAAATTTGGCTGTTTAATCTATCTCTCTAGCTACAGTGTAGCCAAGTTTATATTTGTTTTAATACTATATAAAGTTATTTGAAATTTATAAAAATTCAAGTATACTTTATTAAAAAAGTATATATTGATTGATGCCATATAATTAATTTGAATGACAAACTACAATGAACATGAGTTATATTTGAGAAAAGTTCTTTCAAAATCAATTGCATCAATAAATCCTTCAGATGATGCAAAAAAAGATGCAAGAAAGCTATCCAGTTCCTATTTTAAAGATTACAAGCAAAAACTATTAAATGATTATGATGGCAAAAAGTTAAGTGAAATTGATAATTCCCATGTTGTTTCAACATCTTTTGGAGACACACTGGAGATTGTATCTAAAGAAAAGATTGACTTTGATATTTATGATAACAATTTTAAAGACCAGATTAACAATAATCTCAAGCTGCTTCCAAAAATTGGATTGAAAACCGAACAAAATCTTAAAAATAAGGGTTATACAACAATAGAATCACTTAAAAACCATGATAAGTACTGCGATGTGGCAGCAAAATTCATGGACAATCTCGATGATTTGTCATTTGCAGAGATAATTGATATATTGGACAGCAACAGGTATTCCAAAAAATGCAGGGACAATGTTCTCAAATCAATAAGTTTAACGGATAAGGAAAACTTCAAATTCATGGACATTGAAACACTGGGTCTTTCAAATGTTCCGATAATACTGATTGGAGTTGCAGAAATAAAAAAAGATAAAATCATATCTTCACAATACTTTTTAAGGGACATATATGAGGAGGGTGCTGTTATAGATGCGTATCTCTCCCATCTTGATGAGGACTCAGTGCATGTCACATTCAATGGAAAAAGTTTTGATGTGCCTTTTATCAAAAATAGGTGCAGATATAACAGAATGGATGCTAACCTGGATTTGCCCCACCTGGATTTGATGTATTTCGCCAAAAACCTGTGGAAGGATGATCTGCCGAACTGTCAGCTACAAACAATAGAGAATGAACTCTTCGGCATAGAAAGGGAGGGTGATGTTCCGGGCCAGTACATTCCCGATTACTATAATACTTATTTGGACAAACAGAATATAGGTCCGATTGTTCCGATAATTGAACATAACCGTCAGGATATTGTTTCACTTGCAAGTTTTCTAGAGAAAATGTATGGGGAAGTAAATTAAAATGGGTTTATTTGACAGATTTAAAAACAAGGATTCAAAAAAAGAGAAAAAGGACATTCCAAAAGACATTGAAATTGATGAGGACCAGTTAATCCTAAAGGAGATAGCCATCAATGCAAAGGACAGGACCGAAAGGGCAGTGGCTGCGGATAAAATCACTGACCAGTTTGTCGCATTGGACATTGCAAAAAACGTTAAGGACAGGGCTATCAGATTAATTGCCGTAAATAAAATCAAGGATGAAAACCTGCTGTGGGATGCCGCTGAAAATTCAAAATTCTTTGACGTTAGAAGCTTTGCCTATGAAAGATTAGGTGAAAACAACAAATCCATTGCAGAAATCGTAATCAACACCAAGAAAAACAGGAATGTTGACGAGATATTTGACAAGATTGTTGATGAGGAAACCCTAAAGGACATTGCAATAAATGCCATTGATAGAAATTACAGAAGACTGTCCCTTGAAAAAATTGAAAGTGAAGAAGTATTGTATGATTTGGTTTTCAAGGCCAAGGATTCATCCATTAGAAAATCTGCAGTAAACAAGGACAAATTTATAAATGAGGATATCCTTAAGAAAGTGGCTATTGAAGACAGGGATGAAGGCGTTAAAATTGCTGCAGTCAAGAAAATCAAAAATGAGGACGTATTGGCTAAAATTGCAATAAATGAGGATAATGCAAAGATAAGGTCAATTATTTTCGGTAAAATTGATAATATAAACCTTTTAAGAAATATTGCAAGGGATTCTGAAAAATCAGACGTTAAGCTGGACATCATCAATAAGGTTGATGACAAGGAGCTATTGTCAGAGATTGCTTTAAATGATTCCGACAGCGTTGTTAGAAGCGAAGCGGTCAAAAAGATTGATGACAATGAAACATTGTTAAATGTTATCCGTTCAGATAAGGATCCTTTTGTTCGCCAGATTGCAGTTAAAAACCTCAATGATTCACAGGAGCTAATCAACATTGCATTGACAGATGATGATCAATACGTTAGAAGCCATGCTGTTTCAAATCCTGCTTTGAGTGATGAAAAGGATTTTACCTACATTGCAGTCAATTCCACTTATGAGGATGTTGCCTTTGAGGCAATGGAACATGTCAATGATGAGAAAAGCTATATCGAAATATTGAAAAATGCTAAATTGGACAATGTAAGAAAATCAACATTGGACCACATTTCAGATTTGGAAACATTAATCAGAATTGTCTTGGCAAATGAGGATGAAGAATTCTCCTTAAAAGCTTTAAATAAGATTAAAGTGGAAAAATGTCTGATAAAAATTTATGAACAGGGAATTTCTGAAAAAATTTCAGTCAGGGCAGTGTCACTTGTCTCAAATCAGAAATTCTTAACAGATGTCGTCAAAACTGATGATTCATGGAGGGTTCGTGAGGCTGCCTGTAAAAAAATAGTAAGCAGGACTGTCCTGAAAGAGATTTCAATTTCAGATGAAAATGAATATGTAAGGGCAGTCGCTAAAAAAAGAATGAGCCTATAAGTAGAAATCAGGTTCTTTTCTTTCACTGTTAGCTTCTTCAAATTCCGGTTTTTTAGCTTCAAATGCATCTCCTGTAAACATACGTGCATCTTCAGGACAGATGTGGATGCATGCTGTACATCTTGAACACAGGTCCAGGTCAGTGTCTACTGGATCATCATCAGGAATTGCATTTTCAGGACAGATTGAAACGCAGTCGTAACAGAATGCGCAGAGTGTTTCATCACATCCCACGACAAACGGAAGCTGCTTGTAGTCCACATACGGCTTGTTTCCAGGAATCTCGCTTTCCAGACTTTCTCCTGACTCTATTTTTTCAATACATTTTTCGGCAAAATCATTAATTTTTTCAATGTCTGCACTGTCAGGCCTTCCCTGTGCAACGCCATCAAATATTGAGTGATGGCTTACTGTTGAAGCGGCTGCAACGACATTGAATCCGTTGTCCTTAAGCAGTTCAACTGTTTCAAGCAAGGAATCTGTGACATGTGCGTTACCGTAGTTGACGACAGCTATTGCAGGTGTGTTATCTCCCTTGAATTTAGCCAGTCTTTCACGTCCGCTTTTTGGAATTCTTCCTGCAAATACAGGCATTCCAACAATAGCTATATCCTCAGCTGAAAATTCCTTATCTGAATTGAAATTCAATAAATCATAACTCTCTTTTTCCTGTGTAAAATTGCCAGCAATCTGTTCAACCACTTTTTTGGTTGTTCCGGACGGGCTGAAATATATTTTCATAACTTTTGTCATACTCTCACCTTAATTAAATATTAATTATTGAGTAACTTAATTATTTCGTATAAGGAATTTTTCGTTGCAATAGAAACAATTTAATATAATTAAGTTTATAAAAATAATTTGGTGATACGATGGAATTAATGAGAGAGCTATCTTTAGCACCAGGTGTTTCTGGCTCTGAAGAAGAAATAGCTAAAATTATTACACGTGAATTAGAAGATGTTGCTGATAAAATTGAAAAAGACAGTATGGGAAACCTTATTGCTACTAAAAAAGGTGAAAAAAAGGCTCCTACTGTAATGCTTGCAGCACATATGGATGAAATTGGTCTAATGGTTAGATACATTGACGATAACGGATTTATTAAATTCTCAAACATAGGTGGAATTAACGACCAGATGTTAATGAACCAGACAGTAACCATACACTCTTCTATTGGAGAGCCAATTGTTGGTGTAATAGGTTCAAAACCTCCTCATGTAACAAAACCTGAAGAAAGAAACAAGGTTGTCAAAGCTGACGACATGTTTATTGACATAGGTGCAAAAGACAAGGAAGATGCAGAAAAAATGGTCAGAATTGGAGATAAAATGACCTTCAATTCACTCTTCGAAGAATATCCAAACAACTTAATCATGGGTAAGGCTCTTGACAATCGTGTAGGCTGCTACGTAATGATGGAAGTTTTAAAAAGAGTAGACACCAGAGCTACCGTTTACGGTGTAGGTACAGTACAGGAAGAAGTAGGTTTAAAAGGAGCAAAAACTTCTGCATTTAAATTAAATCCTGATTTGGCTATTGCACTTGACGTAACCCTATCCGGTGACCACCCAGGAATCAAACCTGAAGAGGCACCTGTGGTAATGGGTAAAGGTCCAGCTATTATCCTGGCAGATGCAAGCGGAAGAGGTATTTTAACCCAGCAATCTGTTAAGGACATGCTTATCAAAGCTGGGGATGAAAACGAGATTCCATACCAGTTAGAAGTAAGTGACGGTGGAACAACTGACGGAACTGCAATTCACTTAACCCGTGAAGGAATTCCAACCGGTGTTTTATCTGTTCCTACTCGTTATATACACACTCCTGTAAGTGTATGCAGTATGGATGATATTGAAGCTACAATTCAATTGATTACAGAAGCTATAAATAATTTATAGCTATATTTTTCTTTTTTTTTAATTTGAAAATTAGTTTTTTAAAATTTTAGTTGATGATAGATTATTTGAACCTATCATCGGATTTCTGTGATTTGGCCTTTTGATGTTTGGTTTCAAACCATCCTATTTTCAGCTCGTCAATAGTATCCTCGTATAGCTGAGGAACATAAGGCTTGATATCCAAAAGAGGTGTGCCGTCCAAAACGTCAACATTTTCAATATGCACAGTATTTCCTTCTACTTTGTTTATCTTAACAACGCTCATACCAATCCTGTTTGGTCTTTTTGGGGATCTTGTTGCAAAAACTCCATGGGTATCGTTGTCCATAAAAGGCTTTACTTCAAGCATGTAACCTTCGACCTTGTGGAGCAGATAAATAATATGTATATGTGAAAATCCGTTCAGGTCTTTAAGCCCGTCAACAAATTTGTCCTTGATTTCGATTGTTCCCTTTATTCCTTTGGCACCAGTTGGCTGAATTGGCATTCCTTCAATTTCATTAAATTCAGTGTGGATTGTACCAATGGACTCTAGTTCGATATTCATAATTATTATTTTCCATTTTATTATATTAATAATATTATTATTTTCCGTGTTTCATTTATATGCAGAATGGTGTCATATATTTTTTTAAGGTAATTAATTTTGAATTTCGGTAATTTCTACTATATTCTTCATAAATTTAGTTAAATAATGATTTTTAATGGTATGTTAGTTTTTATAAAATAATATTAATTTTAATAGTTTAAATTATATTTTTAATTGTTTTAATCAATTTGATTTTAAATTTTTTTTATAATTTATATCGATATGAAGCATTTCAGGTAATCGATTTTAAAATCCTTTTTTCCATTAAAATCGAAACATTTATATGTAATTCGTTACAACATTATAATTGTGAAAATACTTGTGATGTGAAAAATCACATCAATGTATAACCTAATTAATAAGGAGATAATAAAATGGAACTTAGTGCAAGAAATCAATTAAAAGGAAAAATCACAAATGTCGACCTCGGAGCTGTTATGGCAAACATCAAAATTGAAGTAAGTGAACCTAACACCATTACTGCAGTAATTACCAAAGAATCTGCTGAAAGATTAGGTTTAACTGAAGGTGACGACGTTACCGCAATTATCAAATCAACCGAAGTTATCATCGGAAAATAGATATCAGGATTTTCAAGGAGGATAATAAAATGGAATATAGTGCAAGAAATCAATTAAAAGGAAAAATCACCAGTGTTGATCTCGGAGCTGTTATGGCAAACATCAAAATTGAAGTAAGTGAACCTAACACCATTACTGCAGTAATTACCAAAGAATCTGCTGAAAGATTAGGTTTAACTGAAGGTGACGACGTTACTGCAATTATCAAATCAACTGAAGTAATTGTAGGAAAATAAGTTTGGAAAAGGGATTAAAATCCCAAAAATCCTAATAATAAAAAAATAGCTAAAATAACTACTGCTATTTTCAAAAGGGTTTTTAAGTGTTTTATTATTGCATAAACAATGATAAATAATAAAACACATCTAATTATAAAAGCAAGGCTTAACAAACTTTATCCTCCTGCGAGGATAGTTTTTGTTCCTTCTTTTGATATTTCTTCTTTTTTGAATTCAACATCATATTTTACAGTTTCAATAACTTCTTTTAAAGCTTCAAGGGTTTCTCCCCTGTGATTGCCTAAAACTGCAACTAAAAATAACATGTCTCCTGTGTAGAACTCTCCGATGTAGTGAACGACGGATATTTCATTCACGTTGTATTTGATTTTGGCGTTTTCAACTATCTTTTCAATTTCTTTTTGAGTTTTGTCCCTGTCAGGTGTGGTCAATATCAACTTTTCCAAGTTCATATTTTCCTCTTTCCCACGAACAATTCCCTCAAAGGTAAAAATAGCTCCGGAATAATCGACTTTACTGCTTTTTTTCAATTCAGCTATCAAATCAGCTGTTGTTACTTTGTCTTCTTTTGCTTCAATGACTCTTACGACCATTTGAACATCTCCAATAAGTATTATGTTTTCATGTTATATAACTATTGTTATATGTCACTAATTTCTTTAATAGATAAGTTTTTAATTCTTTCAATTCCTTTAATTTCTGAAATAACATCTGCAGTTGCTTTGGGCACCAGCTCTCTCCAGTCTTCATCCTCAATAATTCTGCGCCTTACCTCTGTTCCGGATAAGTGCATTCTGTCATAAAGAGGAGGTTGTCTGACTTCATAGCCCTCTTCTGAAAATAGCTGTTTGACTAAAGGATTTCCTGAATAGACTATCGAAAATGGGGGAGTCAACATTTTAACATGTGCCGCCCAGATTGCATTGAAATTAATGTCCTGCATTGGAATGATGTAATATCTGCTTGGATCAACGTCTGCATCAGCCAATGCCTGGCTAATCATAACAATCCTCTCACCTGCAGTAAATGGGTCTTTCACCTCATGGCTTAATTGCGCACTTCCAATTCCGATGATAATTTCATCCACTTCTTCCAAAATCTTATTGATTACCTGCATATGTCCGTTATGGACAGGCTGCATTCTTCCAATTAATATTCCTCGAACTTTTTGCATTCAAATCACGCTATGGATTTAATTTATCTAAACTGTTAATTAATTTTTCTGCGGTTTCTTGTTTTTCGCTCAAACTATTTGTAATTGATGTTTCGATTAAAATAGTTGGAATTCCTTTGTTGGCTATAGGCATTGTAACTTTTTCAGGGCTTGTACCCTCTGTAAAGTTGAAATCAACTATGCCGACATCATTTGTAATATTATTGATATAATTGTTCATTTCGGGTGTTCTGTTGGATAAGCTGAACAGGAAATTAGAATATTCATAAATTGGATCTATTTCATGAACATCAACAACAAGGAACGGTTTATCTTTAGGCATATTCGGAACAATAAATTTATGGGATAACTCTTCACCGGCAGCTCTTGTATCTTCACGGGAAGTCAAGCTATCTTTGACCTGCACGTAATAAATAACATATTTTTTGGTCAGATTTTGGTCGCCGTTTTCGCAGGTGATATTATAGATTGTCCGGTTAACTGCTTCATGAATTTCATGTTCTCTTGGATGAACTCCTAAAATAATTCCTACTGTATCGTCCGAAGAAGGATTGCCCGCAACAATTTTATAAACCGTCCCATTGGCATTTTTACCAACTTCAGTGACGTTGTATATGTTATCTGAATCATTTGCTGTTAATAGAATGGCTACATTGAATACGACAATAACTATCAAAACCAACAGCAATAATTCATACTGAATTTTTTTATTCATAAGTTAACCTTAATTGATTTTTATATTACTTTTTTGTTATTATTACTTAAAATACTTTATTAACCAAATAAACATTTATTAAAGACTTTTGACATAATATTTAGTGAACAAATTATGGAGTTTTCATAATGGAAAATAAAAATATAATAATAATTTTGGTGGCGGTTATTGCAGTTATTGCAATAGTCGGAGTAATTTTTACCACTGGAATATTGAACGGAAATGACAATCAGGCAACTTCAAATTTCAAAACAGAGTTTATGGAAGGCCGTTTCACTGGTGATGTCAGTCTGGTAAATGATACACATGCATATATGCATTCTTATGAGGACAAGCAACATCACATTACCTACAATATTTCAACAGTGGACAACTCTACAGCATTGATGAAAATATATCAATTTCAGGGTGTTTCAAATCCTGAAAAAAGGACATATAATGGAAATGACTGGAATATTTACTTCACTCAGGCAATACCTGGAAATGACTCCAACAGCACTTCAGACAATACCATGAGTATTGTAATATGTCAATCCCAAGGTGAAAAACAGGGATATCTGATTTATGCAATCTTTGGCGCTGACACTGATGTAAATTCCACAACCACTGCATTTGGTGAAGGTTACGCTGATTACATAGAGCCTATGCTTAAATCCATTACATTGAAGGAAAGTAAAGATGTTCCAAAAATTAATGAGGAATTTGGTTTGTCCGAAGATGAGTTTGCCCAGCAGATGGAATTGATTCGTCAATATAATGCGGGAAACAGATCAGCTTTAGAAGGTGCTCAATAGTGAGAATTACAGTTTTTCATGCAAATGAATGCGATAGAAAAAAATGCACATCCATAAAAATGGAGAAAATGGGAAAATGTCGGTTAGTTTACGATATCAACAGAATCCCATCAGGTGCAATTGTTCTAAATCCATATGCAGAAAAAGCTGTATCCTATGAGGACTATAGGTATGTTCAAAGAAGAGGAGTTGTAGGGCTTGACTGTTCCTGGAATGAGGTGTCAAGCTCTAAAAAATTCTTTTCTTTATCAAAATATCACAGATCCTTGCCTTTCTTAATTGCAACAAATCCTGTAAATTATGGAAAGCCCTGCATACTGTCAACTGTAGAGGCTATTAGCGCTACACTTTATATTACTCGTTTTAAAGATGAAGCACGTGATTTGATGAACGGTTTTAAGTGGGGACATACATTTTTGGAATTAAATCATGACCTGCTTGAGGCTTACAGTGAAGTGGATACCAGTGCTGAAGTCGTTAATGTTCAAAATGAGTTTTTGGCGGAACGGGGAATAAATTCTTCTGATGATTGATTTGAATTTTTTAATATTTATTAAAAAGGTATAATTTCAAGATTTAAGAGGATTTTAACTAAACATTTAAATACTATTAAGTTAAAATAATTAATTAATAGTTATGAATGCTGATTTTATTTCATAACAATTTTATTATTACTAAATTTTCATGATTATAGGAGGAGTTATTAATGGCAAGATTTGAAGTAGCAGAAAACAGAATGTTCAATGTAAAAATCTGCTTAAAATGTAATGCTCGTAAC